>JAYWHJ010000065.1:0-4383 GCA_043777795.1 Polaromonas sp.
TTTGAGATGCGACTCGACCCGCAAACCGGCGCCATGGTGGCCTACGCCACCGACTGGTTCGCCATCATTTTCAACCCCTCTTTTCCCTACAAGTTGGCCCACATGATGATGGCCTGCTTTGTGACCGTGGCCTTTGTGCTGGCGGGCCTGAGTGCCTACCGCTGGCTGCGCGGCGACCGCGCGCCGTCTGTGTTGGCTGCATTGCGCACTGGTGTGGTCATGGCCGCTGTGGCGGTACCCTTGCAGATCGGGCTGGGTGACTTGCATGGCTTGGCTACGCTCAAGCACCAGCCAGCCAAGCTCGCTGCTATGGAAGGTATTTGGGAAACGCAAAAGGGCGCGCCAGCGGTGCTATTTGCGCTGCCTGATGAAAAAACCCGCTCCAACAAGTATGAAATAGCCATTCCCAAACTGGCCAGTATTTACCTTACCCACGACATCAACGGTGAGATCAAAGGACTGAATGAATTTGTCGGCAAGCACCCGCCGGTGGCGCCCGTGTTTTGGGCATTTCGTGTGATGGTGGGCACGGGGCTGTTGATGCTGGCTGTTGGCTGGCTGAGCGCCTGGCAGCTCAAAAGACAAGGCGAGGTCAAGCCCTGGCTTGCGCGCGTGCTGGTATGGATGACGTTTGCGGGCTGGGTGGCCACATTGGCGGGCTGGTACGTCACCGAGATTGGCCGCCAACCTTATTTGGTCTACGGCGTGCTGACCACTGCCCAGGCCGCGGCTGACATACCCACCCCCATGCTGGCCAGCACCTTGACCCTGTATCTGCTGGTTTACGCGGGCCTGCTGGTGGCCTACGTGACGGTGGTGTTCCACATGGCGCGCAAGGCAGCACACCTCATCAACGCTGTGGGCGTGGATACCAAAGCGCCAGCAGGCACTTTGCAAGGCGCAGCACGAACAGCAACAGTTTGAAAAAACCAAACCAGGAGTAGTGGCAATGCATGCTTTAAACACCTTCAACGATTGGCTCCCCGTCATCTTCATGGCGGTTATGGGCTTGGCCATGCTGGCTTACGTGGTGCTGGACGGCTACGACCTAGGCGTGGGCATTTTGCTGCGCCGCGCCAACCGTACAGACCAAGACGTGATGGTCAGCTCCATTGGTCCTTTTTGGGATGCCAACGAAACCTGGCTTGTGCTGGGTGTGGGCATTTTGCTTACCTGTTTCCCGGTGGCGCACGGCATTATTTTGGGCGCGGTGTATCTGCCGGTGGCCTTCATGCTCATCGGCTTGATACTGCGCGGAGTAGCGTTTGACTTTCGCGCCAAGGCGCAGGCTGGCCACCAGCCGCTGTGGAACACCGCTTTCTACATCGGCTCGCTCTTGGCCGCGCTGTCGCAGGGTTGGATGCTGGGCAGCTACATTCTGGGCTTCAAAGACACATGGGCAGCTTATGCTTTTTCTGCACTGATAGCTGTCTGTCTGGTAGCAGGCTACGCGCTCTTGGGCGCTTGCTGGCTTGTGATGAAGACCGAGGGGCCACTGCAACTGCAAGCCGTGCGGTGGGCACGCGGCGCGCTGGGGTTCACCGCTGTGGGCATTGCAGCAGTGTCGCTGGCCACGCCGTTGGTAAGCCAAGCCATTTTTGACAAATGGTTCAGCCTGCCTTACATCGTGCTGCTCGCTCCGGTGCCGCTCGCTACGGCGCTGCTGTTCTTCATCGCCTATCGCAGCCTGCGCCGCTTGCCCACGCGCTTGGCGCAAAACAACGGCTACGGCGAGTGGGTGCCGTTTGCCTGTGTGGTGGGGATCTTCTGCTTGGCGTTTTACGGCCTGGCCTACAGCCTGTTCCCCTACCTGGTGGTGGAGCGTATGACGGTCTGGCAAGCCGCCAGCGCACCCGAATCTTTGCGCATTATCTTTGCCGGGGCTGCAGTGGTGTTGCCGGTGATCATCGGCTACACGGTGTTCAGCTATCGCGTGTTTCGCGGTAAAACTCGGGCGCTTTCTTATTCAGCCTGAGCAGGGGCTTGTGTACGATCAGACGGCGGTCGTGGACTGCTGCGTGGCTGCCCCGGTGCTCTGGTGCCTTGTCTGAGCCCGCTGCGGCACTTGGTGTGCACAGCTGCGAGGCTGTCCCCCGGCCTGCGGTCTCGTCCTCTATGCCGCCGCACTAAACAGCTTTGTGGCCAAGCTGCAAGCGCAGGGTGAAACCGATGTGTTGACCATGGGCGACTTCAACAGCTATTTGCTGGAAGATCCGCCCAAAGCCTTGGAAGGCGGCCAATTTGGAGTGCCTGCTCAAGCGCGTGCCAGCCAACGACCGAGTCACCTACGTGTTTGGCGGCGAAACCGGCGCGCTAGACCATGCTTACGCGTCTTTCAGCGCGGTAGCCAGTGTGCCCACCGCAGTCACCGTCACCGGGGCCAGCCGTGGCGGCAGCGCCACCTTGGCTGCGCTGTCGGTGAGCTGGAGCGACGGCGCGCCCAAAACCACCCTCACCGCAGCCAGTGTCGCCAGGCACACTTACCCGTCAGCAGGGTCCTACACTGTGGCGGTGACGCTTACCAACTCTGATGCGCAATGACTCTCACAGGCATATTGAGCCCGGGCGCGGTCTTGGTACTGGTCAATAGCGGTGCAAGTGCGACCTTCAAAATCGCAGGCGGCGTCACCGCAGCGTTTGATCCGTCTGTGTAATGGATCGGTTTGCCTATCGATACAGCGGATGGTTTGGGTAGTCGCAGCATCGACCTTTTAGCAGTTTAGGGCTCCATCGCAATAGAATATCGCGCGAGAAGCTATATAAAAAATAGCATCTTAGCTTCTCGCATGAGCCTGCAGCGGTGCTTGGCGGGTGGTGGGGTTATCCAAGAACCAGCGCAACACCGATACTGCCAGGCCGATCGGGACGTAGTGTGCTCTCAGACCGCATCGATGGCCTTGGGCCTGCGGGGCAGGAATGCAGAAGTGCGGCGCATGTAGTCCACATAGGCGGGGCCACGCGCCCGGAGATGCGGCTCTTGCAAGTTCCTACCCGATACTTTCAATACCAGGATCGTCACCAAGACGGGCGATAAAAATGCCCACCCGCCGCCGGCCGACAGCGCAAACAAGGCCATGCCACACCATAGGCAGCTTTCGCCAAAGTAGTTGGGATGGCGTGAGTAACGCCACAGCCCCCTGTTCATGACAGCATCGGCCGGCGGTGCCGTGGCCTTGAAAGCAGCCATTTGCGCATCCGCTGTCGCCTCGAACAGCAAGCCAAACAGTGCCAACGTCAGCCCTAGACTGTCCAGCACGGACCACTCCTTGCCTGCGTCGGGCCCGGTAGCCGCGGCCAGGAAGGGCATGGCTACCAGCCAGGCCAACACGGCCTGCAATGCGAACACCAAAAACAGGCTCTTCCATTCGAAGTTCGGTTGGTTGCGCTGGCGCATCTGCGCATAGCGTCGTTCTTCAGGTTGCCCCCAGCTGCGCCAGGTGATGAACACACTCAAACGCAAAGCCCAGACTGTGCCCAGCACCAGCATCACCAGCAGTCTGTCGCTCAGCGGCGGGCGACCAGCCACAAAAGCCGCCGCCGACACCATGATCAGCACCGACCAAACTCGGTCGGCCAAGGCGACGTTGCGCCGCGCCACACTCAGCATCCACACCACAAAACTACATGCCATTGAACTTGCCAAGGCCACTAGGGAAAGCTGCAGAAAGTTCATGGATCACTCCTAGTGCGCTATGGAGGGCCCTCTGGCTCAGCGACGCTGCGCGTTGGGTGCCGCTACGCCATCCTAGGCGAAGTAGAGCAGGACATTCAGTGCGCCAGAGCACATTCGCATCCACTTGACCTCGTACGTTAGCGCACAGACCTGTGGCATGTCGAAGCCTATGCTTCGCAACTCCTGCAAGCCCGGCCGACCTCCCGTCTCGTTGGGTACTGTGCCGCCAGGACACACCACCTTGTGAAACAAAGGAAAACTTTATGAATACTCTAATCGACGTAGCCGTTGCAGACGGCCATTTCAAGACGCTAGCCAAAGCACTGACGGCCGCTGGCCTGGTCGACACCCTCAAAGGCGCCGGACCGTTCACCGTCTTTGCACCCACCGATGACGCGTTTGCCAAGCTGCCCGCTGGTACCCTCGATGGCCTGCTCATGGATATCCCGAAGCTGACAGCGGTCCTCAAGTACCACGTGCTGTCCGGCAAGGTCGCGGCGGCTGATGTCGTCAAGCTCGACGGTAAGACGGCAAAAACACTGAATGGTGCCGATATCGAAATCAGTACCCAAGGTGGTGTCATGCTCAATGGCAAAACCACTGTGACCAAGACCGACATCGCTGCGTCCAACGGCTTGATCCACGTTATCGACTCGGTGCTTATGCCGCAAACCAAATAGCTTTCCGCCGAACTCTCATTCAATTCAAAC
>JAYWHJ010000066.1:0-4382 GCA_043777795.1 Polaromonas sp.
TAACCCTAAACGCCCCAGTGCCCTACAATGGTTTGCATGATTTCACGTGAACCTACTATCGAGCGCTTGGCTGTGGCCAAGCAGTTGTTGCTAGAGCCCTTTGGCTTAGACGAAACGCACCTGGCTAAAGCCCTGGCCGAGATCCGTGCCAACGGCGTGGACGATGCGGATTTGTACTTTCAAACCACCCGCTCCGAGGGCTGGAGCTTGGAAGAGGGGATTGTTAAAACCGGTAGTTTTAGCATCGACCAAGGCGTGGGCGTGCGGGCTGTGAGCGGTGAGAAAACCGCGTTTGCCTACTCTGACGACATCTCCTGGGCCAACCTGCTAGACGCCGCACACACCGTGCGCTCGATTTCTGCTGCGGCTAAAACGGCCAAAGTCAAAGTCAATCCCATGCGCATCTCGCCTGCGCGGTCGCTGTACCAAGGCATGGACCCGATTGCCTCGATGGGCAGTGCTGACAAAGTGGCACTTTTGGGCCGTGTGGAGAAAATCGCCCGCGCTAAAGACACCCGCATTACCCAAGTGATGGCTGGGCTGGCCAGTGAATACGATGTGGTGATGGTGGCGCGCGCCGACGGCACCTTGGCGGCTGATGTGCGCCCGCTGGTGCGTTTGTCGGTCACCGTCATTGCAGAGCAAAAAGTCACGATCAAAGGCAAAACCGAGATGCGCCGCGAGATGGGTTCGGGCGGCGGTGGTGGGCGCTTTGGCCTGGCGTATTTTGACGATGCGCGGATTGAAGAATATGTACAAGACGCCGTGCACGCCGCGCTGACTAATTTAGACTCGCGCCCCGCGCCTGCCGGTCAGATGACGGTGGTGCTTGGCCCCGGCTGGCCTGGTGTGCTCTTGCATGAAGCGGTAGGCCACGGCTTGGAGGGCGATTTCAATCGCAAAGGCTCAAGCGCCTTTAGCGGCATGATTGGCAAGCGGGTTGCGGCCAAAGGCGTAACCGTGCTGGATGACGGCACCATTGCCGACCGCCGTGGCTCGCTCAACGTGGATGACGAGGGTCATGCCACGCAGCGTAACGTGCTGATTGAAGACGGTATTTTGAAGGGCTATATCCAAGACAGCATGAACGCCCGCTTGATGGGCGCCAAGCCCACAGGCAACGCCCGCCGCGAGAGCTACGCCCATACCCCCATGCCGCGCATGACCAACACCTACATGCTGGGTGGCGACAAAACCGCTGCCGAGATCATCGCCAGCATGGACAAAGGGCTGTACGCCACCAATTTTGGCGGTGGCCAGGTTGACATTACCTCGGGCAAATTTGTGTTCTCAGCTTCAGAGGCGTATTGGGTTGAAAAAGGCAAAATCGTCTACCCCGTCAAAGGCGCCACGATTGTGGGCTCCGGCCCCGAGTCGCTCAAAAAGATCAGCATGATTGGCAACGATATGGCGCTGGACTCGGGCGTGGGCGTGTGCGGCAAAGACGGCCAAAGCGTGCCTGTGGGCGTGGGACAGCCCACCTTGCGTATTGAGGGTTTGACGGTAGGCGGCACGGCCTAAGGCGCGTTGTAAACTGTTATATGCTGTGAAATTAGGCAATAAGCCCTATGGAGTCTGCTGAATTTAGCGGTACAACATCACTATGACTGGTACATCTCGTTTTCAACTAGACCCTGAGACAGGCCTGCCCGATATGCGGGACTTCGAAGAATTCGGAGCCGCATTGCGCTCGATGGCCAGTGGCACTGAATCTATTAGCCTGTCGGACGGCATGGGCGAGCTGTCGGCTGCCATTGAAAACGTAGGCCGCGCGCTGTCTGCGCACCAACGCGGCGCACTGATTGGCCCCTTGCTTGTCGATTTGCTAACGGCCTTGCGCAAGCACCGCCAACTGGTGGTGGCTTTGTCTGAAAGCTGGCGCACCTTGTATGAGTATGCCTCGTATCTGGCTGCGCTGAACAATTTCAGGGTTTTGATTGGCCAGTGGCTGGTCGAGCGCAATATCAGCGGCGACAACCAGGTGGTGATTGAAGACTTTGAGATGATTGGCTGGCGCACGCTAGGCGAGGGCCTGATGATGATTGACATGCACGAACAAGCACGCGTGCAGGCGCAAGAAGAGTCTGGCGCAGTGCAGATGGACGAGTCGCGCTTGGCCCGGGCCAAGCAGTGGTGGGGCCAGATCCGAGGCTGAACGCACTGCTTTTGTAATTTGCAATTTGCGTGCACAGCTCTTATCTCGTGTTAATATATCTGTAATGACGAAATTCTTTTATTTTTACTTTTGGTTCTCAGTCCCGGCGGACGAGAGGCTTAAGTTCAGCTAAACGAACTTCACCCTTACTCAAACCGCCGGTTGTAGCAACCGGCGGTTTTTTTTTACCCTTTTTACCCAACTGTTTTTCAGGAGCATCCCATGACCCAAGCTGCTAACTCCACCGTCGACGCATGGTATCCACCCGGCACCCAGCCCGTGGATCGCACCAGCCAAACCGACGACGAACGCATCAAGGACATTACCGTGTTGCCCCCACCTGAACACCTGATTCGCTTTTTCCCGATCCGCGCAACGCCCATCGAATCGTTGATTGCCAGCACCCGCCAAAATATCCACCGTATCATGACTGGCGCAGACGACCGCTTGCTGGTGATCATTGGCCCATGCTCTATCCATGACCCAGCCGCTGCAGTAGAGTACGCCCGTCGCCTCAAAGAGCAGCGCACCCAATACGCTGACACGCTGGAGATTGTGATGCGGGTGTATTTTGAAAAGCCGCGCACCACAGTGGGTTGGAAAGGGCTGATTAACGATCCGTACCTGGACGAGAGCTACCGGATTGACGAAGGTCTGCGCATGGCGCGCCAACTGTTGATCGAGATTAACCGTTTGGGACTGCCTGCAGGCAGCGAGTTTTTGGATGTGATTTCGCCGCAGTATATTGGCGACTTGATTGCCTGGGGCGCGATAGGCGCGCGCACCACCGAGAGCCAAGTGCACCGCGAGCTGGCCAGTGGCTTGTCAGCACCGATTGGCTTCAAAAATGGCACCGATGGCAATATCAAAATTGCCACTGACGCGATCCAAGCTGCAGCTCGCGGACACCACTTTTTGTCAGTGCACAAAAACGGTCAAGTGGCGATTGTTCAGACCAATGGCAACAAGGACTGTCACGTCATCTTACGTGGCGGTAAAGCGCCCAATTACGATGCTGCCAGTGTGACGGCCGCCTGCAAAGACCTGCAAGCTGCAGGTTTGCCAGCGACTTTGATGGTTGACTGCAGCCACGCCAACAGCTCTAAACAGCATGAGCGCCAAAGTGAGGTGGCGCGTGATATTGCCCAGCAACTGGCCAGCGGCTCGCGCCAAGTCTTTGGCGTGATGGTGGAGAGCCATTTGCAAGACGGCACACAAAAGTTCAGTCCCGGCAAAGACAACCCGCAAAACCTGCGCTATGGCCAGAGCATTACCGATGCCTGCCTGGGCTGGGATGCCTCGGTTGACGTGCTCAAGACACTGTCTGATGGGGTGCTGCAACGCAGAAAACGGGCCGTGTAAGCTATTTGCTCAGCAAGGGCAACCTACACAAATGGACTATTGACCGGGTGTTTATAAAACCTTAAATTTACACCTAAGGAGAGTCATGCGCTAGCAGTAACGGCGTGTAACGCACAGTCAACCATGGAGCAACCCGTCTTAAGACTGGGTTTATTGGGCTTTGGCCCGACAGACAAGTTTAAAGTCGCCCAAGCGATCAGCCAGCCCAACCCGGGCTGGCCTAGCTGGGAGCTGGTTGAGTTTGAACAGGCGGACGCTTGGTGCATTAACGGCGCAGCCGTTGAGCGGCTAGACGGCAACAAGGTCAGGGTGCGCACTTTGCAGGTGACGCAGCCGGTGATTTCGCTAGACCCCGCAGATATCAAACGCCCTGTTGCCTTTACAGAGCCCATGCCCGCAGAGCTAGATGCGGCAGAGATTGTGAGCTTTAAAAACCCCCAACTGCTGCGCGTAGGCTTGCAGCGTTTTGAGGCTTGGCTTCGGCCAGTGCGCGCGCAGTTTGCATTGGGCAGCGAGTTGATCAGCCGTGAGAATGAGCTCAAAAAGGGGGTCTACCACGTCATCGACAGCCATGGCACCTTGCTGGCAGTGATTAATTTAATCAATTGGACAGTGGCTTTGATGCCCGTAGCAAGGCCGGTAGATTTTGAGGAGGCTACTTGGGTGCAGCGCCCTCCCATGGCGGCCGACACGCCACCGGGCTTCACGGTGGTCAGTGTGGTGCAATTGATGTGGACATACGCGGTGCGTACCACCCAAGACGCACTGCCCTCGCGTTACCGCAAAGACACAATTTACCTGCGCAAATTACCCCACCTACCACCAGGCTGGCTGCAAGATGAGCACTTGGTGGCGCTGCGTGCGC
>JAYWHJ010000067.1:0-4361 GCA_043777795.1 Polaromonas sp.
CGACTTGGCCACCGGCGCAGCGCTCACCTGCACCTTGACCATCACCAACCCCACCACAGGTGCCTACAGCGGCACCGTCAACAGCAGCGCGGTGGCGGGCACACTGAACTTCATCACCGGCTTGGGCACCGGCACCTACAGCCTGCCAGTGCCCGGCAGCTCGGTCATCGTGCGCCGTTAACCCGCACCGCCTAAAGCGCTGTATCAAACGGGCGCCGCTAAAAACCAAAGCCGTGCAGAGCGTTCTCTGCACGACTTTTTTGTTTTAGGCGCTTGGACTGGCCTTTTTATATACTACATATTTCGTAGCTTCTCTCGCTATATTCTATTGGCCTGCAGCCCGATTAGCATCTTAAAAACAATCAAAAATGAGCAGTTTTACAGGCTCAAACGGTTTTGGCAGCTTGAAAATTGATTTTCGACTGCCAATTTGCCTACTGCGGGGCCATTTTTTAGGTATCAATCAGGCTGTAGGCCAATAAAATAATGCGAAAGCAGCTACTTAATTCATAGAACGTAGGGTGTCTGCAACGCTGTGCAAGCGCCGTACGCCCTCACCCCACCCCTTTCCCGCAAGTTGGAGGGGGCCGTAAAGCCCGCTTCCTCCCGCAAGCTGTACTTTTCCAGCCCAAGGTGTTTCTCTCGGAGCAGTATGGTTCCTGGCTAGGCTAGTCCTGCAAAGCCTGCCAAACCCGCATCGCCGCATACGCATCATTCGCCGCGTACACCAGTTGCGCCTCTGTCAGGCGCAGGTTGGCCCAGTTGCTGGTGGCGGCTTTTTTACTTTTGATGAAGCGTTGGTTAAACAGCACCGC
Organism: Polaromonas sp.; assembly: GCA_043777795.1. GTDB lineage: Bacteria > Pseudomonadota > Gammaproteobacteria > Burkholderiales > Burkholderiaceae_C > JAAFIP01. Next base: position 816 of record JAYWHJ010000067.1, read on the forward strand.
TACTGCGCCTTTGACGCCCATGTCTTTGCGGTAGCCGCGCTCTCGGAAGATGGTGTTGAGCTCTAGTACGCCAGCGGGCTCTACGCCCAGTTTGCTGATGATGCGTTTGCGGTCGTCGCCCAAACCGAAGCCGGCTTTGGTAACGCCTTGCAGCTCCAGCAGCTGGGCCACTACGGCGCGGCAGTGCGGCTCATGCAGCTGGAACACCCAGGCCTGCTGGGCCGTGGAGAGCTGCACAATATGCGGGCCATCAGACACCTCACCTACTTTGAAGGTAGGTTTGGACTCGGTGTCAAAGCCCCAGGCGGGCGCGTCGGCCAGTGCGGCAAAGGCCTCTTTGGCCTGCGCGCCGGTGCTGATGAGCGCAATGCGGTCGAGGCCCAGTCTGTCAAAAGCGGGCAGCAGGGCGATGGCATCTTTGTCGGGCGTGGGGTGGTGGGTGGGCATAGTGCCCTATCATCGCAGCGAAAGGGGGTTGCAGCGCGATTGGCCGAATTTTCGTACAGCCCGCCATAGCCCCACTGCACCCATCTGCCTTGGTACGCCAACCATGCTCGAAAACATGCCGCTTATTGCGGTAACCTTGCGGTATGCCCAGCGCAGCCCGCCAATTATTCACTCTGCTTTTAATAGCTGCCCGCGCAATTATTTAATGACCTACAGGCCTAAAACATGTTAAATCACCGCTTTTCCAGCCCTCACCAGGCTTTGACGCGCCGCAGCGCCTTGGTGGGCGCTGCAGCCGTGCTGGCGTGGCCAGCGGTGGCTCTGGCTGCCACGCCACCAGCTGAGTCCAATCCGGCTGCCCAACCCGCCTCGCCTGCCATCTGGCCGCAAAGCTTGCAGGTGCCCGGTGGCGTTGCGCGGCTGCCCTTGGGTGCAGCAGCGGCGCGGCCTGTGGCATACGCGGGCGGTGCTGAGGGCGGCGCAAAGAACCCTTTGCTGGTGCTACGCGATGCAGCAGGTTGGACGGCGCTGGTGGGCATTCCTTTGGCGGCCAAGCCAGGCCCAGCCAGCATCACCGTGCAAAGCGAAGGCGCTGGCCAGCGGCAGGTGGCCTACACCATAGAGCCTAAAAAGTACGCTGAGCAACGGCTCACAGTGGCACCAAGTACGGTAGATTTGTCGCCCGAAAACGAAGCGCGCTACGAGCGCGAGCGCGCGCACCTGGCAGTGGTGATGGCCACCTTTACCGAGCCAGTGTTGCAAGCCGGGCAACTGCTGATGCAGGTGCCCGTGCCCGGGCGGCGCTCCAGTTCGTTTGGGCTACGCCGCGTGTTCAACGGCAAAGCGCGCAGCCCGCACAGCGGCATGGACATTGCGGCTGCCACTGGCACGCCGATCGTGGCACCATTGCCCGCGCGGGTGATCGACGTGGGCGACTATTTTTTTAACGGCAAGACAGTGTGGCTAGACCATGGCGGCGGGCTGCTGAGTATGGTGTGCCATCTGAGCGCCATCAATGTGCAGGTGGGCGACGAGTTGAAAACTGGCCAGCGCCTGGGGGCAGTGGGTGCCACTGGCCGCGTGACGGGCCCGCACTTGCACTGGAGCGTGATGCTCAACCGCACCATGGTCGACCCAGCGCTGTTTTTGCCCGCCTGACGCCCGTACGCCGACGCTTGCGGGTGGGAGCGGATTGAGCTTGGTTAATCGAGCTTGACGCCCAGATCCACCGCCGTCTTGATCCACACCGGCACGTCGCGCTCCCATTCGCGGCGAGTCTCCACCAGGTTTTTCGGCTTGTTTGGAATTGCAAAAGTCTCGCGCAGTTTGGCCGCCCGTTCGCTGTTGGCACCGTCCACCACCACGCGCGACAAAGCCTGCAGCACCGCCTCGGGCGTGCCAGCCGGTGCCATCAGCGGCAAGCCGCCCTCCAGCCCCACCAAACGGCCCTGTATGCCCTGCTCTATCAGCGTGGGCATATCCGGCATCTTAGGCGAGCGGTACTGGCCCGTCACACCAATGGCGCGCACACCCCGGGTTTGCACGGTGGCAAAGGACTGGTAGCTGCCAATCGCAATTTGGATTTGCCCAGAAGCCAAGTCCACCCACATGGGTGCTTCGCCACGATAGTGGATGGAGACGATTTTGGTGCCGTCTGTGCGATTGGTTTGGTCTGCGACCATGTGCGGAATGGAGCCGGGAGCGTAGGTTCCCATGGAGGCATTGTTAGTTTTGGCAAACTCAATGAACTCGCGCATCGTGCGCGCAGGTACTTTGTCGGACACCGCCACGATCAGCGGGCCGGATGGAAAATTAGCCACCGGAGTGAGGTCTTTGTCCAAACTGTAAGGCAGCTTGGTGTAGAGCACACGGTTTTGCCACACGGTGCCCGATGTCGTCATCAGCAAGGTGTGTCCGTCAGCGGGCGATTTGGCCACTGCATCAATCGCGATAACCGCTCCGCCACCGGGCTTGTTGTCCACCACCACAGGCTGGCCCAGTGCGTTGGTGAGTTGCTCTGCATACATGCGGGCGTAGGCGTCAGTCAGCCCGCCCGGTGGAAAGGCCACCACGATGCGTATGGGTTTGGTGGGCCACTTGGCGTTGGCCGCGGTGGTCGGCTGCGCTATCGCACTGGACACCCAGCTGCTTGCGCCCAAGGCGGCGGCGGTTGACAGAAAATGGCGACGGGAGGCTGCTGTACTAGGCATGGTGCGGTTTGGGATGGTCAATGAACCAGTTGAGTTTATCAGCCGGCGCTGTGCCCAGCGCCTGGGATAACCCTGCACCAGCTCAGTCCGAGCCGCAATGCCGGCGCAGGCTGGGGACACCTACATCTGTGCTATTTCGTTTTTGCAAAATCATTGCTACATTCGGCTTCACTATCGACGCGCCTCGGTCGCGATAACTTGTCAGATCCAACAGCAAGCCACACCGCCACAGCCACACCGCATACCCACAAAACAGGAGACACCACAATGACCACGGCTAGCAGCAAGTTAAGCACCCCTTACCCGGTACCACCGCTGAGCGACAAGGAGCGCGAGTTTGTCGCTCAGATCAATGCCACCTGGACCCAGCAAATAGCCCACAGCAAATTGCGCTCAACGCTACAGGCCGCGGTGGAAGTGGAACTGGCAACCATCCCAATCTACCTTTATACGTATTACTCGATCCAGCGCACTGTGGGCGACTCAGCGAAACCGCCGGTTTTCCCGCACACTGCGCTGGCGCGGTTTGCTGACAAGGCGGGTGCATTCATCATGAGCGTGGCGGTCGAAGAGATGCTGCACATGTCTTTGTCGTCCAACATTTTGTTTGCGCTAGGCCAAATGCCGGTGCTCTTTGGCAAGTCACCCACCTTCCCTGCCAATTTGCCTGGGCACTCTCCCCACGGGCCCAGCGGTGGCCGCGCCGCGATTGACCTCGCGCCATTGAGCGAGGCGCACCTGCGGCAATTTTTGCTGATTGAATACCCGGCTCCGGCTGATGCAGAGCCCGAAGGCGCTGGCTGGGACACCATTGGCCAAATCTATTCCTACATTCGCTGCATCATCTCATCCCAGTGGATCAGCGACAGCGACTTTCACGGCAACCGCA
>JAYWHJ010000068.1:0-4347 GCA_043777795.1 Polaromonas sp.
TACTGGAAAACCGGTTTTTACTACATCGCGCTGGAAGCCCAGGTGCCGATTTTGATGGCCTACCTGGACTACACCGACAAGCGCGGCGGCTTGGGCCCTGCGCTGTTGCCCAGCGGCGACATTGAGAAAGATATGGCGATCGTCAAAGCGTTTTATGCGCCCATCAAAGGCAAAAACGCGGACCAGTTTGAGGTCTGAATTTAGTACCTCACCGCAGAAGTACTAGTGCGGCTGTAGATGCCCCACTTTCACAAAAATGAGGCAGCCTGGCTCCGAGTAGGGCTGATGCACACTCAAATGCGGGCTGCGGATCCAGCTCCCAGTCGGGTAACTGGCATGTTCATCCTGGAAGGTGCCTTCCAGGACAAATATTTCTTCACCACCAAAGTGTTGGTGTTTGCTGAAATAGGTACCCGGTGCCCAACGCACCAGCGCCGTATGCGTGGTGCCAAATTGGTCCAGCGGCATCACGCTGAGCCCAGCCACCAAGCCGGGGCTCCAACGCTGGTCGGCTGGACGCACTACCACACGCCGCGTGTCGGCTGCGTCCATTTGCTGTAGCTTGACAAACAGCGTGCATCCCACCGGGCTGCGCGGGCTGTGCGCAGAGCCAGGCGGGTTCTTGATATAGGTGCCAGCAGGGTAGTCGCCGTGCTCATCGGCAAACACACCGTCCAGCACGATGATCTCCTCCCCCAGCGGATGGGTGTGCTGGGTAAAAGTGCTGCCAGGTGCGTAGCGCACGATACTGGTCGCGCGGGGCGGCTCCTGCCCATCGCGTGCCAGCATGCGCCGCTCCACACCTGCCATGGGGCTGGGCACCCAACTGAGCTTGGACGCGTCGATCACGACGCGTTGCGAGATATCGGTGTTCAGTTGCATATAGTCTCCTGGGCAGGTGTGCGCATGCGATACGGTTATTGGGCAGAGTAAATTCGAACTTCAGGGTCTGCGGCAAGCAAGGGTTTGAGACCGACCACCACATCTTTGTTAAAAATGTCGCTGCTCAGGTAGGCCTGTGCCAGTTTAACGCTGGCAAAACCATGCAGCACTTGCACGTCATCATCGCGCATCAGCAGCTCTTTTGATTGTGCACCGGGAACTTTGGTCAAAAAAGGTTGCTTGAACGCGGCGTAGACAGCGCCAGCGGCAGTGCGATCTTTCGGTGCTATTTTGAGTGTAATTTCCAGATACGCCTTGTCTGCAAAAGCCAAAGCGGGCAATGCCAGTGCAGATGCTGCCAGCAGTAACGACAGCACAGGCTGAGCCAAAGCGTGTGGGGTAAAACGGGTCATACATATTCTCCAAATTTAATGTGTGCAAAACGGCAGGTTTGTCAGCAACTGACTGACCCACTGAAGGTGTCGGTATGCGGATTAATAGAAAAATAGTCTTTTGCATATGATTCATTTTCTAAAGCGATGAATAGGCTATGAACCTCACCCAGTTACGCTTTGCCCAAGCCGTCGCCGCTACCAACTCGTTCACCCTGGCCTGCTCGGGCTGATGGTGGAGCCGTTTCGCAGGCAGCACCCCGGTGTAGACGTGGTGTTGCGCGAGATGAATATGGCCGACCTGAACCGCATGCTGGACGGCGGTTTGCTGGACTTTGTTTTTGGTGTGGTTCAAGCGCAAAAAGCTGCGCTGGCGTCCACATTTTTGTACAGCGAGCCTTTGCTGTATGTGCCACGCGGCGGCCAGGTGGTGGCCAAGCGCGGCGCGCAGTCGGTGCGGTTGAAAGACATTGCCGATGAAACCTACGTTATGGTGCCCGACGCCTGCGGCCTGTCGCTAGCCACCCGCGCAGTGTTTCGCAGCCAGCGCCGCAAGCTGCATGCCTATTCTGGCGAAGCCATGAGCTACCAGGTGCTAGCCGAATGGGCGGCGTTGGGCATTGGGGCGGCGATATTGCCCCAATCGAAGCTGCAAGACAGCGAACGCACAGGCTTTTGTATCACTGACAAAGCCGATCAAGAGATTCGCATCGACTTTGAGGCGGTCTGGTCGCGTTCACGTACACAGGCGGCACATGTATTGCAATTCTCTGAACACCTGCGAAAGACCGTTCCAGCTTTGGTTAAAGGCTTAAATCAGCCTCTAGACCAATAGAATATTGCGGGAGCAGCTATTATTTATGTAGTGACATGAACTGCTTCCAGCCACGTGCTCGCAGCTCGCAGGCCGGGCAGGTGCCGCAGCCGTAGCCCCATGCGTGGCGCTGTGTGCGCTCGCCCAGGTAGCAGGTATGGGTGTGCTCCACCACTAAATCCACCAAGCGTTGGCCGCCGTCTTGGGCTGCGTTATCCAACGCTCCAGCCGCTGCGCCCAAATCATGCGTCATTTGCCAAGTAGCGGCTTTGTCTATCCACATCAGCGGCGTGTCGATCAAAAAGCGTTTGTCCATGCCCAAAGACAGCGCTAGCTGCATAGCCTTCATGGTGTCGTCGCGGCAGTCGGGGTAGCCAGAGAAGTCGGTTTCGCACACGCCTGTCACTATTACCTGCAGCTCACGCCGGTAGGCGAGCGCGGCGGCCAGTGTAAGGAACAGCAGGTTGCGCCCCGGTACAAAGGTGTTGGGCAGGCCAGACTGCTCCATCTTGAAAGCCATGTCGCGGGTGAGCGAGGTCTCGCTCACCTTGCCCAGCACCGCCAGGTCGAGCATGTGATCGTCCCCCAGCTTGGACGCCCAGTGCGGGAAGGCTTGGCGCAGCTCTTTGATCACCACGGTGCGCTGCACCAGCTCGATGCTGTGGCGCTGGCCGTAGTCAAAGCCCACGGTTTCTACATGCGCAAACTTTTGCAGCGCATAGGCCAGGCAAGCAGTAGAGTCTTGCCCGCCAGAGAAGAGCACGAGGGCGCGGGTATGGATGGGGCCTTGCTGGGCCGTGCGGGGGGTGTCTTGCATGCTTTCAATTATCGCAACAATTGACCATGGCGAACTTTACGGCGGCGACGGGCTTGAAGACATTGGAACCGGCTTCTGTTCTGTGCTCTCTCTGGCGCTTGGTGCAGACAGCTACGCGGCTGTCCCCCGGCCTGCGGCCTCCTCCTTCATGCCGCTTCGCCGTCTACACCAAGCGCCAGAGCTGCGTACTGGGATGGTTTGGAGCGCCGACTTGCTCCCCTACAGAACAAAGGCACGCGGGAGTGGCAGGGTCATCAAAGCGGCGCATGGTCGCCATGTCCGGTGTACAGATAACGCCACCTTACCCCTAGCGCAATGCCTTGTCGAAAAAGGCGGGCAGTTCGCGCTGTAGCTGCTGCAAAAACGCTGGGCGGTCAAAGCCCGTTGGGTTGGCACCTACGTCGCCATCGGGGGAGGGCAGGGGCATACCTGGCATGTCCATGGAGGCAAAGTGCCAGGCATTGGGCACGGTGTGGAGCTCGGCGCCAGCTGGTTTCGCTGGCAATAGCCTGTGATGCCCGCAACAGGTTAGACAAGACGAGGGCGATGGTGTGGAGTGGGCGCATGATGAGTTATCTGGTTGGTCGTTGGGTTGCAATGGGATGGAAGTGCACAAGCGCAAGCCACGAGCGGCAAACGGATTGCGACGAAACGCCGCAATCTCGGTGCAAGATGGCGATTAAGCCCACTCGACTGTCAACGGGCAGTTTATTTTGGATGTTGCTGAACGGTGTTGCGTCTGTGTAGGGAGGCTGGCGTACACGAGTTGCGACGTTTTACGTCAAGCCATCTGCTTCGCGCCATCCCATTCCGGCTCCACCTCACTATTGAAGATACGCATGTCAGTTTCGCCAAGAATGCGGCTAGTGACGGTACCTGCAGTGATGGAGCCGCTGACATTCAGCGCTGTGCGGCCCATATCGATCAGCGGTTCAACGGAAATGAGCAGGCCTGCCAGTGCCACAGGAAGATCCATTGCCGACAGTACGATCAGCGCCGCGAACGTTGCGCCACCGCCGACACCTGCGACTCCCACAGAGCCGATAGTGACGATAAAGATAAGCTGCGCGATGAAACCGGGCGTGAAAGGATCAATGCCGACGGTGGGGGCGATCATCACGGCCAGCATGGCCGGATAGATTCCGGCGCAGCCGTTTTGACCGATAGTTGAGCCAAAAGATGCCGCGAAGTTGGCAATACCATCGGGTGTTCCCAAGCGCTGCGTTTGGGTTTGGACGTTCATCGGTATCGCACCCACACTGGTGCGTGACGTGAAGGCGAAAACCAGTACCGGCATGATTTTCCTGACGTAACGAATGGGATTCAAGCCAACGCCAGTAATCAAGGCAAGATGGATCGCAAACATGATCAGAATGGCGCAATAAGAAGCCAGCACAAAGCTGCCCAGCTTCATGATATCGGCGTAGCTCGTAGCTGCGACC
>JAYWHJ010000069.1:0-4340 GCA_043777795.1 Polaromonas sp.
GCCATGGCGGCGCGGCGCAAGCGTTCGTCTAATGGGGCGTTGACGAGCTCGGCCTTGGGGTAGGAGACGGTGGCCAGCGGGGACGTTTCGGTCATGCCCCAGCCTTGCAGCAGCCAAATGCCGTGCGCATCGAACGCGCGGATCAGCGCCTGCGGCACGGCCGCGCCGCCTACCAGCGAGCGCATGCCCTTGGGCAGCTTCCAGCGGCCTTGGTTGGGCGCGCCCGGCTTTTGCGCGGCATCGTAGGTTTGGATCAGGCTCATCCAGATGGTGGGTACTCCCAGCGACAGCGTGGGCGGCTCGATGGTCATCAAGTCCAGCAAATCATCTGGATGCAGGTGCGGGCCGGGGAAGACGAGTTTGACACCCATCATCACCGCGCCGTAGGGCACGCCCCAGCAGTTAGCGTGGAACATGGGCGTGACGGGCAGCACCACGTCAGTACCCTTCAGGCCCCAAAAATCGCCCAAGCAACCGACGAGGGTGTGCAAAATGGTAGAACGATGCGAGTAGGCCACGCCCTTGGGACGGCCCGTGGTGCCCGAGGTGTAGCACATGGCCACGGGGTCGTTTTCGTCATGCTCTGGGTAAGTGTAGTTTGCGCCATCGGCCTGTGCCAGCAGCGCTTCGTAGTCGGTAAATTCTGTGGGCACGCTGGCACCTGAGAAGGGCACGACGATTACGTTTTCAAATTGGTGTAAGTGCGCAAACTGCTTGTACAGCGGCAGCAAAATATCGTCTACCACCAAGAAGCGGTCTTTGGCATTGCCCGCAATCCAGCCCAGCTCGTCGGGCGAGAGTCGCAGATTCAGCGTATGCATCACGCCCGCTGCGGCGGGGATACCAAAGTAGCATTCCAGATGTGCATAGTGGTTCCAGCACAGCGTAGCCACGCGTTCGCCCTTTTGCAGGCCCAGGCCTTTGAGGGCGGCGGCGAAGGCGCGGGTACGCTGGTAAAACTCTGCATAGCTGTGGCGCTTCAAAGACTTGTCAGGCAGGCGCGAGACGAGCTCGCTTTGCGGGAAAAGCGTACCCGCGCGCTCCAGAAAATGGTTCAGCGACAGGGCGGTATTCATCATCGTGGCATGCATGCAGTGTCTCCTTTATAAGCTGAAATGTACTCTGCAAAATGGGCGACAGCTACTGCTTTTCTAAAATCCAAAAGCGCAGATACTTGTGCGCTATGACAATCACTACGCCACTCCATCAACTCGGTGCTTGGCCAACTGCCGCCCTGTTGGCCCGGTGCGCGGGCTGCTGTATGGTTTGCCTTTTGGCGTAAAGGATTTGCTGGACACGCATCACATGCCCACTGTCTACGGCTCGTCCAGCGGATTGGCCGCTGCGGTGGCCTACTGCAGGCTGACACTGACACTGGACACGCAGACGGCGGGTTGCTCGCTCCCTCTTGTATTTTGGTTAACCGGCTACAGCCGCTGCGGTACAGCGAACACTGCCTCATACGCCCAAGTGTGGTCAGGGCACATGACAGCGGTGTGGAAACTCCGTAGCAGCCTAGGCATGCTAAGGCCGGCGGGGACTGGGCAGGGTCTGGGGGTTTGGAGGTCTCGCGGTTTTGCGCAAGTCATGGATGAAGGCGCAGCTTGTCAGGCACGCAGGCTGCGCACATCTGGGTGTCTGGGAGGCAGAAGCTCTCCGGATTAGCTACATATACAGTAGCTTTTCCCGCAAGAGTTTATTGCGCTGCAGCCCAATAAAATATAGCGGAAGTAGCTACATAATATATAGCGCGCACTCTCCCTTGGAAACGCCAGTGTGATGTCACTGAAGGGGCTAGAACTTTGGCTGGCCGGGTGGATGTGCTGGCGCTGTGGCGCAGCGTGATCAAAACCTCTGGCCTTAAACTCCACCCATTGAATTTTTTCGCGTTCTTCGCGTCATTTTCGCGTCTTTCGCGCTCCTTTCCCCGCTGTCTTTTCCCCGCATTTTTTCTCCCCATAACCCTAAGCCCTGCTCCCCGAACCCAAGCTATGAAAATCATTGTCATTCCCAGCGATGGCATTGGCCGCGAAACCATGTCCGCCACCGTCGCCGTGCTAGAGGCCGCGTCTCAGCGCTTCGACTTAAAGCTGGACTTGCACTACGACATCGCAGGCCACGATAGCTTGCAACAACACGGTGCCACTGTCACCCCGGCACTGCTGCGAGCGCATTGCGCGCAGCGCCTTTGAACTGGCCAGGACCCGCAACAAGCATGTGACCATCGTGCACAAGGCCAATGTGCTGAAACTGGGCGACGGCATGTTCACTGAGCTGTGCCATCAGGTGGCCAAAGAGTTCCCGCAGGTAAAAGTAGACGACTTTATGGTGGAGGCGATGATGGCACATGTGGTGCGCGCGCCGCAGCGCTTTGCCGTGATCGTCACCACCAATATGTTTGGCGATATTTTGTCCGACCTTACCGCCGAGCTGTCAGGCAGTCTGGGCCTGGGCGGCTCGCTCAACGCCGGTGCACAGCATGCCATGGGCCAAGCGGCACACGGCTCTGCGCCGGATATTGCCGGGAAAAACATTGCCAACCCGCTTTCCCTCATTCTGTCGGCGGGCATGCTGCTGGGCTGGCATGGGCAGCGCAAAGGCTTGAGCGCTTTTGTACAAGCCAGTGCGGCGATGGAGCAGGTCACGGCCGCAGCCGTGCAGGCACATGAAGTGACCCGCGACGTAGGCGGCACGCTGGGCACACGCGAGACCGGCGCGGCTTTTGTCAAGCGCTTGTTGGCGTATTGAGCCATGAGCGTGCTACCCCCCGGCGCCTGCGACTGCCATGTGCATGCCGTCGGCGCTCACAGCGAGTACCCCATGGTGGTCGAGCGCCACTACACCCCCGGCCCCGCTTCGGTAGACGACCTGCGCCAGCACTTGGCACGCAATGGCCTTGCACGCACCGTCATCATCCAGCCCAGTTTTTACGGCACCGACAATAGTTGCATGTTGCAAGCCCTGCACGAGTTGCAAGGCGCTGCGCGTGGTGTCGCAGTGGTAGAGACCGGTGCGAGCGATGACTATCTGCGTGCCCTGCATGCGCACGGCATACGCGGCCTGCGCCTGAATGTAGAAAGCTCTGGCACAGGTGACACCCTAGCCGTCAGCGCCGCCCTGCAATACTGGGCAGATCGCATCGCCGCGTTGGGCTGGCACTTGCACTGGCATTTGCAAGTCTATGCAGCGCTGGACGCACTGCATGCCATCCACTCGGTGCTGCAAGCGCTCAGCGTGCCCATCGTGCTAGACCACTTTGCCATGGTGCAAGACACCACTCCGCAGAGCGATGCGCGCGCCCAAGCCGTTTTGTCTTTGGTGCGCTCAGGCCGCGCCTACGTCAAGCTGTCTGCGCCATACCGCATCCAGTCAGCGCCCACCCCCGATCCCATTGCGGTGACCGGTATTGCGGCAAGGTATCTGCAAGCCAACCCCGAGCGGGTGCTCTGGGGCAGCGACTGGCCGCATACCAACCGCGAGCCAGGCAAGGCGGCGCATGAAGTCAGTGCATACAGACCGATTGAGCCCACCACGCTAGAGCAAGGTATCCAAGCTTGGCTGCCCACAGCGGCGTTACGCGTGCAGGTGCTCGTAGACAACCCGGCTCGCCTGTACGATTTTTAAAACCCTCAGGGCTCGCACACCCAGTCCATGCGCGCCATGCCCACGCGCGGTGGGCCCAGCTTTTCGTCCAACACCCCCATGCGCAAGCCGGCGCAGCCTTGCACCGTCACTGCCGTAACGCTCGCCTCTACCGTGCCGATTTGCGCCAGTTTGGCGGCAAGTTGTGCAGGATCCACATCGTTGCGCACTGCGCCCTCCGGCGGTGCCACGGCGATGGTCTTGCCAAAGGCGGTGACGTAGTAATAAGTCGGGTCATTGCAGTTCAGGCTAAAGCGCCGGGCGGGCGCTGCCGCTGGGTCGGGCGCGTAGTCAATCGCAATGCGAATGCGCTCATTCACAATATCCACGGTGGGATCTGCCTTGGGTTTAATGTCCACATTTTCGCCATCGGCTTTCACATCAAACAGCCAGTTGATGCGCCCGATCTGCATCTTCAGCGCAAACACAAAACGCTGCAGGCGCTGAGCGTCCACCTGGCCGCTGGCATCGCGCAATAGCCCAATGGCCTGTTGCGAATGCCAAGCATCCAGCAGCAGCTCACCACGCAGGGTTTGCACCCGCCCGGCCTGCAATTGCACTTGGGCTTTGCATTCAATAGAACCGTGGGGGTGCGCCAGAGCGAGCGTAGGCCAGCACAAGATGCCTGCTGTCACCAGCATGGCAATGCGCACCAGCCCCATGCTCGCTGCTCGCTCCATCAGCGAATCGCCACGGGG
>JAYWHJ010000070.1:0-12291 GCA_043777795.1 Polaromonas sp.
ACAACAGCCTGCGCTCTGTGCTGATCACTCTGGACGATGACTGACAGAGCAAGTTTCTCACCCAACACGGATATTTTTTAAACAATCGACGCTGTTGACGGCGATGCATGGTCGCATTGCAAGCTTCGCTCAAATGGGCCTGCGTTTGGCCGCTGTTGCGGCCATCGCGCTTGCAGGCCAAACAGCACTTCGCCCGTAACGCAGTCTTGGGGTAGCGCTGCGCCTTTTAACGTGGTGAGAGACACAGGCAGCGGCGTAGCCATTTGCCGCACGACGACGTCTTCTGGGTGCGACTTGCGCCTAGAGTTGGACGCGTCGTTCGGATTGGTCTGGTCAAACATACCGGGCTACAGCATTACTGGTTCAACACTGAACAACGATCCCAAGGCCGTAGCGGGTGGTAATGCCGCAGTGTCAGTCGTTTTAAGCCTTGTCTGCAAGTTAGGCACATTAAACTCCGCGTCGGCGAGCTATCCCATCTTGGCGCAGGTTTTGTGTGCTTCAAAACGGATAGGAAATTCAGTCGCATCAGACCAAGGGTGGCACCAGTTTGGGGCATCGAAAAGCCACTGATCTTTGCCGTTTGAACGGTTGCAGCCGCCGCAATCAACAAGGTGGTGAAGCGGCTGCTCGCCAATGAGTTTTTAGCGTAGCGTGCGCGCAGGCCTACCCCGCAGCGGGCCTGAATGGCTGCTCGGATCGCTGTGTCGATCACTCACCCATTGATGTGCTAACCGCCTCGTAGGCTGGAATGGGTTGTGCCGCCAGGTCCCAATTTGGCTCGCTTTCGAGGCTCTCGCCCATCCGCGCATCACAGTCGCCCCGCATTGGCAGCCCACGCGCTGGTCGACGCTACATAAAAACTGTTTTATGCAGATATGCGTGAGTCCCGCGCCTCAATTTACTATTAATTTAGTAGCTTCTCCCGCAATATTTCATTACGCCAGAGGTCTATTCGCCTATCAATTCTTGTGCCGACGGCGCATACGAGCGCTTTTGCGCCGCAGCATCATGCGTCCAGGTAATCACGGCTATCTCGTCTACTTCCAAAGCAGGGCCCACGCCCAGGTCAATGCGCTGGGTAATTGGGCGTGTTATCCGCTGCGTACAAGCCGCGTGGCCTGTGATGTCCCCATAATAACGCCATGGCCACCTCACACAACACACAGATCGTCATCATTGGTTGCGGCTTTGGGGGATTAGAGGCTGCCAAAGCACTGCGCCACGCAAATGTGGATATCACCCTGATAGACCGCAGCAACCACCACCTGTTCCAGCCCCTGCTCTACCAGGTAGCCACCGCCGGGCTGGCCGCACCGGCCATCGCCGCGCCGATTCGCAACCTGTTCCGCAAACAGCGCAACCTGACCACCTTGCTGGGCGATGTGACGGCGATAGATGCCACTGCCCAAACCGTGCAGCTAGAAAGCTGTGACGCCAAACCGCTCACCGTTCCCTACGACCATTTGATCGTGGCCGCTGGGGCCACGCACAGCTACTTTGGCAACGATGCTTGGGAGCAGCATGCGCCGGGTCTGAAGACTTTGGCTGACGCGATGCTGCTGCGCCAACGCATACTGTTTGCATTTGAAGCGGCTGAGCGCCAAACTGACCCGCTGCTGCGCGACGCCCTGCTGACCTTTGTGGTGATCGGCGCAGGCCCCACAGGTGTAGAAATGGCGGGCACCATGGCCGAGATAGCCCACCACACCCTGCCGGGCGAGTTTCGCCGCATCAACCCAGCCGACGCCCGCGTGCTACTGGTTGAAGGAGGGCCGCGCGTGCTGCAGGCTATGCCACCCGGCTTGAGCGCCAAGGCGTTGCAGCAGCTCACCAAACTGGGCGTGCAAGTGATGCTGAACTGCAAGGTGACTGGTATCGATGCGGATGGCATTACAGCAAGCACGGCCAACGACGCCAGCAGCGCAGAGAGCAACACTGCGGGTGGACCCACAGTTGCGAGCGCCCAGCGTATTCCCAGCAAAACCATCATCTGGGCAGCGGGCGTGGCCGCCTCCCCGCTGGGCAAGCAATTGGCCGCCAGCACCGGCTGCCCTACAGACCGCGCGGGACGCGTAATGGTAGAGAGCGATTTATCGGTGCCCGGCTTTGCCAATATCTCGGTGGTGGGCGATATGGCCGCCGCCCTGAGCCACCACAAAGGCCTGCAAACCGCCGTGCCCGGTGTGTCGCCCGCTGCCAAGCAAATGGGCCGCTGCGCTGCAGCCAACGTACTGCGCCGCATCCAAGGCAAGCCCACGCAAGCCTTTCGTTACATGGACTACGGCAACCTGGCCACGATTGGCCGCAACGCAGCGGTGGTCGATCTGGCCTCGCCACTAGGCCACTTCAAGTTCAGCGGCTACTTTGCCTGGCTGTTCTGGCTGTTCGCCCACATCTACTTTTTGATCGGTTTTCGCAACCGCTTTGTGGTGCTGCTGGACTGGGCCAGTGCCTACATCAGCTTCGCGCGGCATGCACGGGTGGTGGTAGGGTCGGCGCGGCCAAAGGATACTGCGTAGCCCCTCCATCCAGTCGTTTTGACAGGTATCGGTTCATTGCCAGTCGAACGCCATCTGACCCGATAAACACCCTGGAAGAACCCGTTTACACATTTTTTACGTTATTTTCCGCAAATTTTGGTTACTACCATCGTCTTGTTTTTGGGAGCACTTAGTTTCTCCACGGTGCGCTTGTAGGCCGCAGCAGGTACTCTAATCTGCCGTAAAAATTTAACACCCAATATTAAGAGGAAAACCATGAAATCACATGGACTATGGAATCGCTGGATCGGCAGTTTGGCGCTGGGCTGTGCTTGCGCGCTCTTGGTGGCCTGCGGAGGTGGAGGTGACGCACCCGCAGCCTCTCCCCCTGCAGTGACGCCTCCCCCAGCAGTGACACCCCCCCCAGCAGTGACACCCCCCCCGGTAGTCACGCCTCCCGCAGTCACCCCGCCTGCAGTCTCCCCCCCAGCTGCTGCCATCCCAGTGGCCACCTTGCGCGGAAGTGTGAGCGATGCTGCCAGTGGAGCGGGTATCGCGGGCGTGCAAGTCAGTGCAGGTGGCCAAACCACCCTCACCGTAGCCAGCGGCGCATTCACCTTGCCCGTCGGAACAGGCACCCTGATAGTGAGTTTTAACAAGGCAGGTTACGCTGAGCAAACCAAAGTCAATAGTGACTTAAATACTGCCGGCGACAGCAGCTTCGTCAACGCCACGATGTTGGCGTTTGCACAAAGCACTACGCTCGCTGGCACGGCGGCCCAAACGGTGACCGTGGCTGGTAGCACAGCGGCGGTAGCTCTGCCAGCAGATGGCCTGCGCCGCTCAGACGGCTCCGCAGCGCAGGGCGCTATCACCGTGAACCTCACCCCCATCAATCCGGCAGCCAACATCAATACGATGCCCGGCAGCTTGGTGACGCTGGTCGGTGGAGTGGCAACACCTATTGAGTCTTTTGGTGCCTTGAACGTCACCATCTCTGATGCAGCCGGTGCCCGCCTGAATCTGCGCAGTGGGCAAACCGCTAGCATCCGCATTCCTGCGGTTTCGCGTGGCGCCGCCTTGCCTGCGACCATACCGCTGTTTCACTTCAACACCACTACAGGCCAATGGGTACAGGAAGGAACTGCCACTTTAGTAGGCAGCGGCGCCACTGCCTACTACCAAGGTACGGTCACCCACTTCAGTACCTGGAACGCAGACCGCGTTTCGGAAACCGTGTTTATCAACAGCTGCGTGGTCAACGCCTCTGGCACTGCAGTAGTCGGAGCCCGTGTGTCGTCTGAAGGTATTGACTACATCGGTAACTCCAGCGCAATTTCGGATGCGGCTGGCAAGTTCCGCATTGCGGTCAAAACCAGCTCGCGTGTGGCCTTAACTGCCAGCGCCAACGGCCTGGTCGGTGCATCGGTAGCGGTCAACAGCAGCTCTGTTGACCAGACCGTGACAGTCTGTTTGACATTGACCCAAGCGGCTGTCACTATCAAGCTCAGCTGGGGAGCGCAGCCCTCTGATTTGGACTCGCATATTTGGGTGCCCAATACCAGTGGCACGGCGCAGCAAGTCTATTTCTCCAGTCGCGGCTCGCTCGGCAGCACGCCTTACGTAAACCTAGATGTCGACGACACCTCAGGTTTTGGCCCAGAGTACATTACTATCGGCCGCGTTGCCAGAAACTCTACCTATCGCTACTGGGTACGAAACTACTCCGAAACGCGCAACCCCGGAGTGACAACTTCGCCGGCACGCGTTGAGCTCAATATTCGTGGTGCTTTGACCGTGTTTACGCCGCCAGCAGGTGAAACCTCAGCCACAAATGATTGGTACGCATTTGATTTGGTGACAGACGGTTCCTGCAACATCGCTGTCACGCCAGTCAATACTTGGGCCACTCCTGCTGCACCAACCTATGCGGGTGCACCGGTTTATTGCAACTAAATAGCAATTTTCTAATGCAAAAGGGCTGCGCTTGCGCGGCCCTTTTTTTATGTTCGTGCACAATTCAAATGGTGCTAGCAACCATCGGCAGCACAGCCGCTGGCAGGCGGTACGCGCCAGTACACGTACTTCCAAGCAGTCTTGAATCCAGCCCGCTGGTACAAAGACAAAGCAGAGGCATTGCCTTCTTCTACCTGCAAAAACACATTGCTCACACCTTGGCGCAAAGCCGCTTCAGCAATGCCCGCTAGCACGCGCGCGGCCATGCCTTTGCCTCGATGCGCTTGCGCGGTGCGCATGCCGTGGACGCTGGCCCATCCGAAGCTGAAAGCGCCTGCTCCAGCAGCGATGGTGTGGCCCGCTTCGCGTACGCTGGCAAACACTGTACCGCTGGCTTTGCTCAAAGTCTGCACCCTGTTAGCGCCGTCCAACGGGTCAAAGCCTTCGCCTGAAAACACCGACGCCCAACCAGGGTCAGGCGCGCTGGCCAACTCAGCTGCTGCTTCTTGAGTCACACCGCGCATCGCATCCACGCGGCTGGTCTGCACCAAAGTGGGCTGCTCAGCACGGTAGCCTTTGTGCAACAAGGCACTGCGCATGGCGTCAAAGCTGGGGACATCAGGCAAACGAAAACTCGCCTGTGTACCGCGTGCGGCGTAGTGCTGTTCGATGGTGGCCACCATGACCGCATGCGCATTGTCAGCACTGTGCAGCAGAGGCACGGCGCTTTTGGCGCGGCCTACCGTGCCTGTGTCAAAGGGCAATAACCAACCGGATAGCTCCTGCACCGCTTGGGGCGAGACTGCTGCCAGAGTGGCACGTTCGATCAGATCTATAGGATGCTGCATATGGGTCATTTTAGAACACCCTATTTTTGCCAGCCTTTTCGGCAATGAACCCTTCGCGCACCCCACTGGTCACAAAATCGTCATGGTGACAGAACATAATTATCCGGGGGCAGCGGACAAGGTTTCCACAGGTATTTCCATGCAAAGCAACGTACTGAAAAAAACCGAACTGGGCCAAGCCGAAGTTCTCAATAAGCAACTTGGGCTAGACATTCGAGAGCGCAGGGTCTTGATCTTGGTGGATGGATCGCGCAATTTGATACAAGTAGAGGCACTCATCGGCGTACCCATTGAAGGCATCATCCAGCGCTTGGTTCACATAGGATTGTTGTCGCATACTGGCCACCACCGGAAACAGCGCGATGCTGTATCCACGGGTCTCGGGTCGACAGCATTTGAAGCTTCTATGTTGCGCAAACCACCGGCAGGCAGCATCGAGGCACTCGATCATGGTTTAGCCATCGACAGCGAAGTGCGCAAAACCAAATCGCGCGAGCCAGTTGCACAACCTATGTTCGCGTCGCCCGAACAAGCACAGCACAGTACAGCATTGAGTCCCAACGGTTTTTTGGAAGGCAAGACGTATTTAGTGAGCCTGGTCGAGCGCATGACGGGTAAGTCTGAAGTACTGATGCGCCACAAAGTTCAGAATATTCGCAACGAACAACAACTCTTTGCCACAGGCGAAGAACTGATGCAGCTTATCAAAGTAAGAGCCACTGCACAAACTGTGGAAGAAATCGAAGACCGCTTCATCGAATGCATGAACCAGCATTGAACGCTGGCTTTTGCCCACTGCACAAAGGTGTATTTTAGACATACTGCACCAGCCACATCACCAGTGCCACCGTGGGTAATGCCAGCACAGTGGAAACTGCCATGCTGGCAGTCACCAGTTCTTCTGCCACTTGGTAGCGCTGCGAAAACAAAAACACATTGGCACCAATGGGCAACGACGCAGTGACGATCACCACCGACAACGGTAAGCCGCGCAAGCCGAGCGCCCAGCCCAGCGCGGCCACCATCGCCGGCAACAACAAGTTTTTGGCAGCCGATATCCACAGTGCGCTGCGCAGATGGCGCAGCGGCGCTCCTTGCGCTAAGGTAATGCCCACCAAGATCAAGGCCAGGGGGCTGAACGATTGGCCCAGCAGTTGCATGGGCTTGTCAATCACCTGCGGCAAGCTCAGCCCAGTTTGCGCAAACAGCAGCCCACAAATGATAGGCAATGGCACCGGGTGAATGATGGCGTTGCGCGCTGCTTGCCATACGGTGCGCCACACAGGCGGGCGCTGTAGCGGGGCTGTGGCAACGCCATGGTGGCCCGCATTCACCACTGCGTTGCCTTGCTCACGCAGCAGCGCAAACTCCAGCACAATGGTGGCCATAGTCAGCATCACCAACGCGTGCAGCGACACAATCGGCAGCAGCACCGCCAACCCTGCACTACCGTAGGCGATGCCAATCAGCGCAATGCCCATCATCACGGAATTGCTAAACGTGGTGGCCAGCGCCAGCACGGCTCCGCGCCGCGTAAAACCCACCACGGCCATGGTTGCGCCAAACAGCAGCCAGAGCGCGCCAAAGTATGCCAATAGAGACGCGGCATTCACCGCCTCGGGGCGCACCTGCGCCATGGTGCGAAACAGCAGCGCGGGCAGCACGACCATGAAAACCAGATTTGACAGGTCTTTGACACCGCTGGCGCTGATGATTTTCGTGCGACCCGATACAAAGCCGATAGCGATGAGCAGCACCACCGGCAGCAAGGCATTCAAGACGGGATGGTTCATGTCCTAGCGTTGCAATTGGCCGAAATTTTTATGCCCAATACCGCTCCAACGCATTAAAATATTGCGGGAGCAGCTATGAATTAAATAGTATGCAGAGTGACCTGCTTACTTGGCCAACACCTCAGCAGGCACCAGACCAGGTGCCACAGCATGGGGCGTTGCAGGCGCATGGGCCTCTGCAATCACGGTTTTTATGGCCCCGGGTGCTGCTTTGCGCGCAAACAGCGTGTACATGGTGGGCACCACAAAAATAGTGAGCAAGGTGCCTAGGGACATACCGCCCACAATCACCCAACCAATTTGCTGACGGCTCTCCGCCCCGGCACCGGTGGCCAGCGCCAACGGCAACGCACCCAGCACCATTGCACCGGTAGTCATCAAAATGGGGCGCAGGCGCTGGGCCGCAGATTTTTGGATCGCGGTCCAGGTGTCCACACCTTCTTCGCGCAGCTTGTTGGCAAACTCCACGATCAAAATGCCGTGCTTGGTAATCAGCCCCACCAAGGTGATTAGCCCAATCTGGCTGAACACGTTGAGCGTGCCGCCACTCCACTGCAAGGCCGCCAGTGCGCCCACCATCGACAAAGGCACAGAGAGCATGATGACAAAGGGATCGACAAAACTCTCAAACTGCGCGGCCAGCACCAGGAAGATGAAGAGCAACGCCATTGCAAACACGATAGCCAGCGAGCCAGACGATTTTTTAAACTCGCGGCTTTGACCGTTCAGGTCGGTGGCGTAGCCAGGCTTGAGCACTTTTTGCGAGGTAGCGTCCATAAACTCCAGCGCTTTGCCCAGCGAATAGTCGGGCGACAGGTTGGCCGTGATAGAGGCCGAGCGTCGCTGTCCAAAATGGTTGAGCTCGCGAGGTACCACGATCTCGCGCAGCTTGACCAACGCCGACAGCGGGATCATGGCGTCATTGCGGCCACGGACAAAAATTTTCTCAATGTCGTCGGGCGTATCGCGCTCGGCGGAGCTGGTTTGCACAATCACGTCGTACTGCTCGCCTTCGCGTTTGTAGCGCGTGACCGCGCGACCGCCCAGCATGGTTTCCACCGCACGGGCCACGGCATCGACGCTCACACCCATGTCGGCGGCGCGCTCGCGGTCGACTTCCATTTTGATCTCGGGCTTGTTCAGGCGCAGGTCGGTGTCTACCTGCACAAAGCCGGGGTTTTTAGCCAGCTCGTCCTGGAAGGCACGCACCACCTGGCTTAAGTTTTGGTAGCTGTCAGAGGTAACAATCACGTAGTTGATCGGCCGTTCGCGAAAGGCCTGGCCCAATGAGGGCGGTGTGATGGGAAAGGCCGTGACACCAGGCAAGCTACTGATGCGGCCCGACATTTCACGCGCCAGGTCATAGGTTTTTTTAGTGCGCTCTTCCCATGGCACGGCGCGGTAAAACACATTGCCCTGCGCTACGGTGGGGTTGCCCGCTACGGTGAAGATGCGATCAAACTCTTTGTACTGCATGCCGATGCGCTCGATGGCTTCGGCGTATTTGGAGGTGTAGTCCAGTGTGGCACCGTCGGGGCCGTTGATCACCGTGAGAATCACGCCGCGGTCTTCCATCGGCGCCAGCTCGCGTTTGATGTCTTGCAACAGTGCCCACGTGCCCACGCCCGAGCCGATCATCACCAGCACCACCACCCAGCGCGCCTTGAGCGACCAGCCCAGCAGCTTGCTGTAGCCGCGCGTCAGGGCGTTCAGGCCGCGCTCAATCCAGCGGTCAAAAAACCACGGGTTGGGGTTGTGCTTGAGCAGCTTGGAGCACATCATGGGCGAGAGCGTGAGCGCCACAAAACCCGACACCACCACCGAGCCAGCCAAGGCCAGCGCAAACTCGGTAAACAAGCGCCCGGTGCGCCCCGGCGCAAAGGCCAAGGGTGCGTACACTGCCGCCAGCGTGAGCGTCATGGCCACCACGGCAAAGCCGATTTCTTTGGACCCGATGATCGCCGCGTCCAGCGGTGCCTTGCCCTCCTCAATATGCCGGTAGATATTCTCCAGCACCACAATGGCATCGTCCACCACCAGCCCAATCGCCAGCACCAAGGCCAAAAGAGTGAGCGTGTTGATAGTGAAGCCAAACAGCGCCATTAAGGCGAAGGTGCCGATCAATGACACCGGAATAGTAATAAGCGGAATGATGGAAGCGCGCAGGGTACGCAAGAAGACAAAGATCACCAAGGCCACCAGCACCACGGCCTCCGCGATCGTGGAGTAAACGGCCTTGATGGACCGGTCGATAAACACCGAGTTATCGTTGGCCACGTCAATCTCAATGCCGGGCGGCAGATTCTCTTTGATCTTCGGGATCATGGCACGCACGGCAGCGGACAAATCCAGCGGGTTGGCGGTGGCGTTGCGGATCACGCCCAGAGTGATGGCGTTGCGGCCGTTCAGGCGGGTAGAGGTGCGCTCCGCAGCGGGGCCCTGGCGGATCTGGGCCACATCGCCAATGCGCACGGGCAGCCCGTTGACGTTTTTGATCTGGATGGAGGCAAACTCAGCGGGGCGCTGCAAGTCGGTGGCGCTGGTGACGTTAAATTCGCGCTGCTTGCTCTCGATGCGGCCGGCGGGCACCTCGACATTAGAGCGGCGCAAGGCGTCCTCCACGTCTTGGGTGGTGAGCTTGTACGCGGCGAGTTTGTCGGGGTCTAGCCAAATGCGCATCGAGTATTTGCGCTCGCCAAAGATGCGCACATCGGCTGCACCGGGTGCGGTTTGCAACATGGGCTTGGCCTGTCGGTTCGCCAAGTCTGATAGTTGCAGTGATGTGAGAGTATCTGAGCTAAACGCCAGCCAGATCACGGGGAAGGCATCGGCCTCGACCTTGGCAATCACCGGTTCGTCAATGCCGGTGGCGGGCAAGCGCAGGCGCACGCGGCTGACCTTGTCGCGCACGTCGGCGGCGGCGCTGTCGGCATCACGGCTAAGCGCAAAGCGCACGGTGATCTGGCTTTGCTCTTGGCGGCTAATGGAGGTGATGATGTCGACACCTTCAATGCCTGCCAGCGAGTCTTCCAACACCTTGGTCACTTGGCTTTCCACCACTTCGCTGGAGGCACCCAAGTAGCGCGTTTCTACCGTCACGGTGGGCTCGTCAATCTTGGGGTACTCGCGCACCGCCAGTTTGGTAAACGACACGTAGCCGACCAACACGATGAGCAAGGACAGCACCGTGGCAAACACGGGACGGCGGATGGATACCTCTGGCAGTTGCATGGGGTGCTCCTAGTGGGTATGCGTTGGAATAGAACTAGCGACTGGCGCTGGATGCGGCATTGGCCGGGGCAGGTACCTGGGAGACGGCAGGCACAGTGGTTGGCACGCCCACGGCACCACTGCCGCTATTTTGCGCCTGCACAGCAGCACCTGTTGCACCGCTGTTTTGGCCTGGTGCCCCTTGTCCTGGGGCTGCAGCGCCCGCTGCGCCTGGGCTGGCCGCAGCGCCTTCACCTGGTCTGCCCCCACCGCCGCCGCCACGGCTTACCTCAATCACCCGCAGGGGTGAGTTGTCGCGCTGCAAACGCTGCTGCCCGGCCACCACCACGGTGTCGCCATCGGCCACACCTTCGGTAATCTCTACACGCCCGGGGCGGCGGATACCAATTTTTACCTCAGTGCGCAGCGATACCAATCGCTTGCCGTTTACAAACACCGGCGCCTGCGGCGCTGGCACTGCAGCCGCACTGCCACTTGGCGCGCCACTGCCCGGCGCTGCGCTTGAACCCGCCGCTGATGAGCTGGCTGCCGCTGTGGCTGCCGCCTTTTTTGCGATCTCAGCCAAGGCCTTGAACTGCTCTTCGGTCTGCTCGACTACCTTGATGACAAACTGGCGGCCTCCTTGGGGGATGATGGCCTCTTCAGGGATGGTGAGTGAGGATTCTTTGATGTTGAACACGGTATTCACCCGGGCGAACATGCCCGGACGCAATGGCCCGCCGCCCTGCCCGCCACCCTGTACAGTTTGCCCGCCCGGCCTGCTTGTCGGGCCTGCTGCCATGCTCGCGCCAGCGCCACCCGGGCGGCCAGGAGATGCGCCCGCCCGTGCGCCGCTTGTCCCGCCCGCAGCAGCGCTGCGCGCTGCTGCGCTGTACGGTGTGCAAGCCGCAGCAACTTGGTCTACGTTAGGCCGAGGCGTTGTATCGCCAGCAGCCGTCGCCGACCTTTGCCCAGAGACTTGTGCGGGCGCTTGTGCGGGCCGCACAAAGGGCTTGTCCACCGGCTTTGCAGCTGCCGCGCCCGGTGCACCACTGGGCGCGCCAGAGGCCGCGCCCGCTGGGGCAGCCGCAGGGCGCATCGGTTCGCCTCCCGTATTAGGCAGCACAGCGCGTACCGAAATCGAGCGGCCATTGGCATCAATTTGAGGGTCAATCGCCTCGACCTTGGCTTTGAAAGTGCGCCCCGGCATGGCATCGAGTTGCAGCTCGACCTGCTGGTCGCGCTTGAGCTTGCCCTGAAAGCGCTCGGGCAATTTAAAGTCCACATACATAGACGACAGGTCTTCGATATTGACCAGGTCAGCACCGTCTTTGACGTAATCGCCAATGTTGATGTTGCGGATACCTACTGTGCCGTCAAACGGCGCGATGATGCGCATGCGGTCCAGGCGGGCGCAGGCCAGCGCCAGCTGCGCCTCTACTACTTGCATGTTGGCCGCGCTTTCGTCCACTACGCGCTGGGCAATAAAGCTTTGCGCCACCAAGTCTTGGTTGCGTTTGAGGTTAGCGCGGGCAATGGACACCTGGGCATCGGCCTGGCGCACCTCGGCGCGTTGCAGCACGTCGTCCAGTTGCACCATCACATCGCCCTTGCGCACTCTGCCCCCATCGCTAAAGCCCATGGTCATTACGCGGCCAGCCACTTCGGGGCGCAGCATGACGTTCTGGCGCGAGCGCATGCTGCCCACCGACTGCGCATCGTCTTGCAGGCGGGTAATTTCTACCTTGGCCACTTCTACACCTATGGGGCCGCCAGGGCCAGCTCCAGGGCCACCCGCCCGCGGTGCCGATGCGCCACTGGCTGCGCCGGTAATCACGGTGGGCCCTTGCGGCTTATTTTGGTACCAATATGCAGCACCTGAAGCCGCAGCAATGCCTACAACGGCAATGGCGGAGTAAATTACCTTAGAAGCCATGGGAAGTTGTTTCTATAATTTTATCGTCGATAAATAAACCTGCGAAAGGATAAATGTAGCAGGAC
>JAYWHJ010000071.1:0-4338 GCA_043777795.1 Polaromonas sp.
CAAGCAGCTATTAATTTAGGAGTCTTCATGGTGCTTTCAGGTAATTGTTGGGGTCATCGATTGATGGACAAGTATGCGCTTGAAATTACCCGCCGCGCAACGCTGCTCAGGCGGGCAACTTTTGTAACATAGTGTCAAAGTTGGGTAAAAAACTCGAAAATGGTCTTTTAAGCCTTCAAAATGGCTCTGTTACAAATTACAGGATGCCCTATGACACAAGCCGCCACACCCCCTCGCGCCGACAAAATCCTGATTGTTGACGACGACGCCCGCATACGCGATCTGCTGCGGCGCTACCTGGCCCAAGAAGGCTTTGAAGTCATGTTGGCCGAAGACGGCAAAGCACTGAGCCGCATTTTGCTGCGCGACTCGGTCGACCTGATCGTGCTGGACTTGATGATGCCGGGGGAAGATGGGCTGTCCATCTGCCGCCGCCTGCGTGCTTCGGGCGATCGCACTCCCATCATCATGCTGACAGCTAAAGGCGAAGATGTCGACCGCATCGTCGGCCTCGAGGTAGGCGCTGACGACTATTTGGGCAAACCGTTTAACCCCCGCGAGCTACTGGCCCGTGTGCATGCCGTGCTGCGCCGCCGCCCTGCGCACGAGTCGCCCGGTGCACCGTCTACCGAGAACGAAACAGTCACTTTCGGGCCGTTTGACTTTGATCTGGGCCAGCGCACTCTGCGCAAAAATGGCGAAGAAATGCCGCTCACCACAGGAGAGTTCGCCATGCTCAAAGCATTGGTGCGCCACCCACGCCAGCCCTTGTCGCGCGAAAAGCTTGCCCAGTTGGCGCGTGGCCGCGAGTTCGAGCCCTTTGACCGCAGCTTGGACGTGCAGGTATCGCGCCTGCGCAAAATGGTCGAGTCTGATGTCGCCGCGCCGCGCTACATCCAAACCGTGTGGGGTGTAGGCTACGTGTTTGTGCCGGACGGCAAAAGTTGATAGTCAAAGCAGGCGAGTAGCACAGGCGCTTGGCCTGGCTGCTTGGCTTGTGAATCCGCATGCATGCTGATAGGATGCTGCTAACCTTACTCTGCTCACCCAGTCACCCCATTTATGGCCCTCACCGAGGCTACTGGCCCCGCCCCGCTAGAATCTGCAGCAGCACCGCTAGAAATGCGCAAAGCCATCGCTAGCCGCGTGCGGTTAAGCTTATTTTGGCGCACCTTTTTTCTGCTGGCTTTGCTGCTCATTGGCAGCGCAGTGGCTTGGCTGCAAACCTTTCGGGTCATCGAAAGTACGCCCCAAGCCACCCAAAGTGCGCAGCAAATTGCCTCCTTGGTCAATTTAAGCCGCGCTGCGCTGGTGCACTCTGACGCAATCGCCCGCGTGTCCTTGATCAAACAACTCGCTGAACTCGAAGGTGTGCGCGTAGTGCCGCGTGAAAAAGGCGATGTCGTTTTAAGTTTTGACAATAGCGCACAAACCGTAATCGTCACCAACGAGCTGCACGCCCGCTTGGGCAAAGATACTTTGCTGGCCCGGGCTGTGAACAAAGAGCCTGGCCTATGGGTTGGCTTTGAGATTGAAGGTGATGCCTATTGGCTGCTGACCGACATATCCCGCCTGAACCCCGTAGCTGGCAAAACATGGCTGATTTGGCTGTTGATCGCGACCGCATTGTCACTGGCTGGTGCAGCCTTGATCGCCAGGTTGATCAACCGCCCGCTCAAAGCGCTGAGCTTTGCAGCCAGCAGGCTGAAAGATGGCGACTTTGACGCCAGCCATTTGGACGAGCGCGCCGTCACCAGTGAGATCCGCGAGGTCAATGTTGGCTTTAACCGCATGGCCCAACGCTTGGCCAAGATCGAGCAAGACCGTGCCGTCATGCTGGCTGGCATTTCGCATGACTTACGCACCCCGCTGGCGCGCCTGCGTCTGGAGACAGAACTGAGCGTGGCCGACGAGTCTGCCCGCGCCCACATGGTGGCCGACATTGAGCAACTCGACGGAATAATTGACAAATTTTTAGACTATGCCCGCCCCGACCAAATACGCCTGCAACCGGTGTGCCTGAACGACGTGTTGGAGGCCAATATGTTTGCCATCTACGACAGTGGTGACATGCGTATCAAGCTGGACGCACCCGAAGATGTGTATGTGATGGCCGAGGAGATAGAGCTCAGCCGGGTGCTGGCCAACCTGATTGAAAACGCCCGAAAGTACGGCAAATCTCCGCAAATCAATATCACCGAGCTGGATATCGCAGTGCGCGTCAAAGACGATTGGGTATTAATCAAAATACGCGACCACGGTGTAGGCGTGACCGCAGAAGCCCTGTCCCACTTAACGCAGCCCTTCTTTCGCGGCGATGTCGCACGCACCGAGGCTACGGGCGCAGGTCTTGGCCTGGCCATTGTCGAAAAAACCGTTCAGCGCATGGGCGGCATGTTTGCGCTGGCCAACACTGTGTCTGGCGGGCTGGTAGCACATATCAAACTGCGCAGCGCCAAAGGGCCTAAAGCGTAGTCTTACGCGCCACGTTTTCAAGATTAGTGGGCTACAGCCCTTTAAAATATTGCGGTAAAAGCTATTAAATAAATAGCAAATTCGCTCAATATGTACCGATGTAATCCTTCTTGCCAACTTCAACGCCGTTGTGGCGCAAGATGCTGTAGGCGGTGGTGGTGTGGAAGAAGAAGTGCGGCAGGCCGTAGTTGAGCAAATACGATTGCCCGGTAAAGCGCTTTTCTTTGGGCGTGCCCGCTTGGGTGACTATCTCGCGTGTAGCGGCGGCGTCAAACTGCGCTGCGCCCAGACCGTCAATGAATGCCAGCACACCAGCGATGCGTGCTTGCAGGTCGGCAAAGCTTTGCTCATTGTCTTCGGTCTTGGGCACTTCGGCACCGGCCAAACGGGCTGACACGCTTTTGGCAAAATCGCAGGCCACTTGCACCTGGCGCAGCAGGGTGAACATGTCGGGGTACAGGCGCGACTGCAGCAGCGCCTGGGGGTCGATCTTTTTTGCCGTGGCATGGGCCTCGGCCTTGGCCAACACGGCGCTCAGGCCGCCCAGCATTTGTTTGAACACGGGGATAGAGCTGGTGTAGATGAAGCTGGGGGTGCTGGTCATAAGATGCTTTAGAAAAATTTAAAAAGTCGGTGTATACAGTGGGTGCACACAGTCGGTGCATACAGCGGGTGGCTAAACTAGCCGACAAATGGACTGCGCCATGGGCCAGCAGAAAGCGGTGCCGAGCGCACCACTTTCTCGATGCTGCGCTTAGTTAATGGCCAACAGCTCAACTTCAAAGTGCAGCGTGGCATTCGGCGGAATCACGCCACCCGCGCCGCGTGCGCCGTAGGCAATGGACGCTGGGCAGGTGAGCTTGGCTTTGCCGCCCACCTTCATCATGCCGACGCCTTCGGTCCAGCAGGGAATCACGCGGTTCAGCGGAAACTCGGTGGGCTCGTTGCGCTTGTAGGAGCTGTCAAACTCTTTGCCATCGGGGAAGGTGCCCTTGTAATGCACTTTCACTTTGTCGGTGGGCGCCGGGCTGGCGCCTTTGCCCTCGGTGAGCGAGCGGTAGACCAAACCGGTCTTGGTCACTACGGCACCGGCCTCTTTGGTGGCAGCGGCGATGGCCGGGTCGGATTGTGCCCAACTGGCAGTGGCCAAAGCCAATGCGGTCAGAGTCAAAGTAGTTTTGCAAAAATGGGAGAACATCAAAATCCTTGAAAATAATGGAAAGACAAACGGCGTGACTCAGAGAGCCTACCTCATGCTTGCAGCCGTGAACCGTTGTCACCAGCCACACGCATTGGGTTTTTTAACGCGCTACTATGGCCCGCAGACTACAGCCAACGGGCTTAGCCCAATGTCACCGCCGCCTTGCTGCCAACTATACCCGGCTGGCAGCCGGTTTTTGGTGTACCCCGCCCGGGTAATTGGCAAAGCGTGCAGGGTCGCGCCCATGCACCGGCCCGCTGTCCGGCCAAGGCCAGCCGCCAAACTGGGTGGCTTGGTAGTCGGTAATGGCCTGGCGGATCTCGGTTTGGGTATTCATCACAAACGGGCCGTACTGCGCCACGGCCTCGCCGATGGGCTTGCCTTGCAGCAGCAAAAACTCGGCCTCGGTGTCGCCATTGAGCAGCTCTACCGCCGCATCACCGCGCAGCTCGATGGCAGCGTGGCTACCTACCGCCTGCCCGGCGACGGACACCGATGCGCCTTTGAAGAAGTACAGCGTGCGCCGGGTGTCCTGCCCGGCTGCGGCGGGCAATGTCCAGCGCGCCCCGGGTTGCATACGCAGCGTCCAAATGGCCACATCGGCATCAGCCTGCGCGGCCCAGGAATCGGGTGGCGGCGTTGGTGGCTGGCCTGCGCCAGGC
>JAYWHJ010000072.1:0-4337 GCA_043777795.1 Polaromonas sp.
TTGCAAGCCTCTCAGCGATTAAGCTGCGAGTGCGAAACGTTCGTCGTTTGCAGTTAGTTTTTTTGAATTTGTTTAACGAGCACATTCAGCTCGACATGCACCACAAAGCGTCTAATCCTCGTCGAAACCAGTACAACCCCGTGTGAGGTGTATTTTACGCCTTTAAGCAGAATTTCAAGTGGGTTGCCGTTTTTAGCCATTTAAATATTAATTTACTATATATTTAATAGCTGCATAGTCAATTTATTTAAGCGCTGGAGCGGAAAATTGGGTGAAAAGTTGCCCCAGATATTCGAACAACTCCTACTTGGGCAACCCATGCACTTTGGCAAACGCGGCGCGCACTTGCTCGACATCACCGTGAGTAATGCACTGTCTGCGGGCTGGCCCTTTGTGTTGCCTTAGGTAAGCCTGGTAGGCATTACTTTGGTACGGGTCGGTAATCACGTAACCGGCTTTTTCCGAGCATGGCCTAGACGGGTCTGTGGGGCAGTCCTTCAAGGTAGCGCCGTAGATGACGCGACCATCTTGGGTAATGCCAGGAAAGGCGCTGGCCAAAAGCAAGCTGCGGGGGCTGTCGTAATAGGGCGCCAAGTTAAAGCGCTGGCCGTTACCCGTGCCTTGCGCGTCCACGCCCATGCCAGCGCCTCTGTGCACCCACCACACTTGGCCTTGGTATTCATACGCCAGATCACCG
Source organism: Polaromonas sp. (assembly GCA_043777795.1). Lineage (GTDB taxonomy): Bacteria > Pseudomonadota > Gammaproteobacteria > Burkholderiales > Burkholderiaceae_C > JAAFIP01. The sequence continues at coordinate 698 of JAYWHJ010000072.1, forward strand.
GGCCGCTGGGCACCGTCAGCCGGGCTTTGCGGATAGCCAAAAATGGTTTTTCCGCTGGAGAACGCGAAGGCGGCTTTGGGCGTGCACGCTAATTTTTTAAGATCGATTTGACTGGCGGAACCATTGACCGCTGCAAGGGCGCCATGATCGCCAAAACTGAAAATGCGCATCGTAGGCTCCCCTTTGACAGGAGCTTGCGGCAGTGCTGCAAACTCCAATCCATCCACGCTGATCATGGGCAGCGCGTACAAGGGGCCATCTTCACGCACGCGGTCATTGCACAGGTTGACAAAGCCGCTGTCCGCGGTGATGCGCTGGCGCGCCGTGTCTACCTCGATAGTGCGTGCCACCAGGGCACCCTGGCCTTGGGTTTCGCTGTCGCCATTGGTATTGGGCCAGCTCATGGAGCGGATGCGCACATGGCCGTTTTGGCTGCGCGTGGAGTCAGAAGGCAGCTCGGCGGCAGCAGCATAAAAGCCTGTCATGCCGCCGCGAAACACGGGCTTCACAACAGGTTCTGTACGCTGCTTGTCCATACCGCTTCGGCGCACCAAGCTACTGAAAGTGTAGTGATCTCCGTTCACGTCCACCACATAGCGCCAGCTGCCCTGTACCGGAAAAGCCTCGTTTGACAGCGGCGTGTCGTACGCGGCCACTACCTTGCCAGCGCTGCTGAGCTCTAGCAAACTCACATCGCCCAGCCGCCCACCCGAAAAGCTGCGCAGCACAAAGCGCCCGTCTGGGCTGATGCGCTCGTAGCTGCCCAAAGCCACGGTGGTTTTGCCGTACGCATCGGTCTGCGTGCCCGCCAATGCTGCAGGCAACTCTGCGAACGTGTTCGCGGGTATGCACTGCTCTGTCAGTGGCATATTTACGATGTTCTGGGCTGTAGCCCAATTAAATAATGCGGGAGAAGCTACTAAAAAAATAGTAATTCGAAATAGGTTCACCGCTGTACCTCGTCACCCATGCCAGACTCACGCACCGAGGCATTGGCAGAGGTATTGATTGGGATGTTTAGCTGGATGCGGGCCGAATGACTGCCCGGGAGCTGTGCCCGGTCTGCACCCAAACGCTGCACAATGCTACTGGCCCATGCTGTCTCAGGCATCGCTCCGACGATCGGGTAGCGGTGCACGCTGCCTGCTTGCACCACGAAGGCGGTAGGAAAGTGGCGCAGCGCGTCGCGCTCCAGCAAGCTGGCAGCGCACAAAGCTTGGCTGGCGACTAAGACGTTGGCACTTTGGGCTGCTTGGGGGCCGAAGGGCTTTGACAATGATGTGGCTCCACCGGCACGACCCTTTTCACCACCAATGTCGTTAACAACGGGTTTTAGCAAGCGCTGTAGCGCCGCATCCAACTCGGCTTGGGGTACCTTGGCATCATGCAAAGGCACAAAGCGCAGACCATACCGCTGCGCTTGGTGCTGCGCGCTATCTGCGTGCTGCGCTGAAAGTACCATGCGCGGCGACCACACGTACAGCAGTGCGCCCTGTCCTTGTTGAAAGTCTAAAGTCTGCAGACTCTTATCATCAAAACACGCTGTAGCCCAAGCAAAATTGGCGAGACCCGCTACTAAAATTGCAGCGCCAATTTTGACCATCAGTACTTTAGGCATGCAACCAAGCGGTCAAGTCGCCAGGTGCATGCGCCACGGCGTGCGCCCCCCAGCCTTCGATAGCGTGCTCACCCAAATAGCCCCATGCAGCAGCCACGCTGTACATGGCGGCGGCGCGGCCTGCGTCGATGTCACGTTTATCGTCGCCTACGTACCAGCAGCGCTCGGGTGCAACGCCCGCTTGGCGCGCAGCCTCTAGCACCGGGGCGGGGTGCGGTTTGGCATGGGGGGTGGTGTCGCCGCTCACCACGGCACAGGCGCCATGCAGCAAGGGCATCAGCCGCGCCAGTGGGTCAGTAAACCGCTTGGACTTATTGGTCACTATGCCCCAGGCAATACCTTGGGTTTGCAGGCTGTGCAGCATAGTGGCCACGCCGTCAAAGGCATAGGTACGTTCAATCAAATTGCGTTCGTAATTGCCGAAAAACTCTTCCTTCATGGGCTCGTACTCGGGATGGCTGGGAGCCATACCAAAGCCGATTTGTAACATGCCACGCGCGCCAGCGCCCGCCATGGGGCGGTACAGCGCCAGCGGCAGCGATGGCAGGCCGCGGTCGGTGCGCATTTTGTCGGCAGCCGCACCAAGGTCTGGCGCGCTGTCTATCAAGGTGCCATCCAGGTCAAAAAAGATGGCGATGGGCTTGGGATGTGCGGCGTGGGTAGTGGGCATGGCAGAAGCTAAAATTTAAGTGTTTCAGGGCTCTAGCCCTTTAAAATATTGCGAGAGCAGCTACTATAGTAATAGTGAATTTGCACGACTGAACATACTAACTCCAACTCAGATACGCTGTGTGCTAGTGGTCAATCAAGTTTCTGCGTTGCAAACAAATAGTTCACACTGGTATCTGTATCCATCCAATAACGCTGAGTAAGTGGGTTGTATTGCAATCCTTTGCTGTCACGCAAGTTTAAGTCCACGTTGCGGATAAAACCCGCCAGCTCGCTGGGGCGGATAAATTTGGCGTACTCGTGGGTGCCTTTGGGCAGCAAATTGAGCACATACTCAGCCCCCACTACAGCAAACACCCATGCCTTGGGATTGCGGTTAATAGTGCTGAAAAACACCCACCCACCTGGTTTGACCAAGGTAGCGCATGCCTGCACCACCGAGGCTGGGTTGGGCACGTGCTCCAGCATTTCCATGCACGTGACCACGTCATACTGCGCGGGTTGCTCCAGTGCCAGCGCCTCTGCGCTGATCTCGCGGTAGCTCACATTGGGTGTTTGTGCCTCCAAGGCGTGCAGTTGGGCTACTTTAAGGGCTTTGGTGGCCAAATCTATGCCGGTCACTGTCGCACCTTTGCGCGCCATGGCATCGGCCAAAATGCCGCCGCCGCAGCCTACGTCGAGCACGGTTTTGCCTGGCAAAGGGGCCAAGGCGTTGATCCAGTCCAAGCGCAGCGGGTTGATCTGGTGCAAGGGCTTGAATTCACTGGTTTTGTCCCACCAGCGGTGCGCCAAGTCAGAAAACTTGGCCAGCTCAGCCGGGTCGGCGTTGGCGTGGTGGGGGTGGGTCGCGGCGGATGTGGCTTGGGTCATGGAGCTATTGTCGCAAATTAGCGGAACTTAACGCTAACAGAGAGGGATTTCTTGAAGGCAGAGGACGCAAAGGTTGCGCCGAGAGCGCAGAAAAGAAATACCAAAAAATACAAAAACGAATACAAACGATGCATGTGCACCATGAACTTTCAAATTTAACCTGTTCTCGTCTTTTTCCTCTTCTTTGCCTCCTTTGTCTTCTTTGTCTTCTTTGTCTTCTTTTGCGACTTCTGCGAAACCTTCGCGCCCTCTGCGTTCAAAAAATCCTCGGCCCCGGCCCCTACGTTGGAAAATGCCTCATAGCCGGAGATAAACACACTGCCAACAAAAACCATTCGCCCAGTAAAAAAGCCACCCGAGGGTGGCTTTTTGAACTAATCCGAGAAGGATTAGTTAGCGCGGGTACCGACGACTTCGATCTCAACGCGGCGGTTTTTAGCCTTGCCTTCTTTGGTCTTGTTGTCAGCAACTGGCTGCTTCTCG
>JAYWHJ010000073.1:0-4322 GCA_043777795.1 Polaromonas sp.
GAGCCATGGCGGATGGACTTGCTGTTTATGGTGGCTGGCGCAGCCACCGCGCTGATGCTCAAGGCGGGTGCGGCTGGCGACCTTCTGCGCAAGCGCAGCAAATTTTTACTCCTGCCGCTCCTGTGCGGCATCGTACTTATCGTGCCGCCTCAATCGTACTTTGAAGTCGTTCAAAAGTTTAGTTACAGCGGCGACTACCTGAGTTTTTTGAAGCTCTACTTTACTGGCTATCAAGATTTCTGCCGTAACGGCCAGTGCCTGATCTTGCCCACTTGGAACCATTTGTGGTTCTTGCCTTACCTTTGGCTTTACACGCTACTGCTTTGGCTGATCGTTCGGGCGTGGCCAACGTCATTGGCCATCAGCGCCCGGTTTACTGAAAAACTGCTTGCTGGTGCACGTTTGCCTGTGGTGCCGATTGCGATCATTTTCGTAGTTCGCATCACGCTATTTTCGCGCTACCCTTCCAACCATGCCATGTGGGGCGATTGGTTTAACCATGCTATGTATTTCGGCATGTTTTTAACCGGCGCAGTATTTGCCACGCAGCCTAGGCTGTGGCTTGGCTTAGTCCAATGGCGATGGCCTGCATTGCTCGCTGGCATTGCCTGCTGGGGTGTGCTGGTGGGCATCCGGCCCGCACGGCCTTTGGAACATCTGATCATTGCCACGATGCAATGGGGCGCTGTGGTGGCCGCATTTGGTTTCGCACAACAGCTTTTCAACACTGACCATCCAATGCGCCAGCGCCTGACTGAAGCGGTTTTTCCAGTCTATATTTTTCACCAAACGGTGATCATCGTCTTCAGCCAGTGGATACGGCCATGGCAGTGGACACCTGCTGTAGAAGGGCCTGTGCTGGTGAGTGTTACTTTGGCATTGAGCTATCTGGGCTACGAGGCTGTGCGCCGTAGTCGCTACTTGCGCCCTTGGTTCGGCCTACGTCCGCTGGCTACAACGTCAGCACTGACATAAACCGAAACAAACCGATACCGCCGCGAGATGACCGGCGCGGCCGTGCCGGGCACACTGGCAGCCTGTTCAACAACTTCTCATTGGAAGGAAACACTGTCATGAAACCTTGGATCAAACGATCTCTTATCGGCGTCTTTGGCGCATCTATCCTGATTGGCGGCCTGACGGCTTGCGGCACGGGCGGCCACAGAGGCGGCCACCACGGCGGCAATTGGAGCGCCGAGCGCGTGACGGAAATGCGCGGCAAAGCGGTCGAAAAAATTAGCAGCCATCTGGCGTTGAATGAGGCGCAAAAGCAAAAGCTGGGTGTGCTGGCCGACGAGATGATTGCATCGCGCTCGGCCTTTCGCGGCAAAGACGCTGACCCGCGTACTGAGCTCAAAGCCATGGTGGCAGGGGAAAAGTTTGACCGCACACGCGCCCAGGCGCTGTTAGACCAAAAGACCCAAGTGGTGCAAGGCAACGGCCCCAAAATGATTACCGCGATGGCAGATTTTTATGACAGCCTGAACCCTGCGCAGCAAAAACAGGTGCGCGAGAAAATGGAACATCGCGGTGGCTGGTGGGGCCGTGGCTAAGTCGCCCACACTGGCTCCGGTACACCACTTGGCCCAGCAGGTGCGCGCCTATGGCGCCACCTTGCTGGCCACTAGCAACGCGCCCCATGCCGAGCTGATGGCCATGGTGTGGGGGCCGCGCTTTGACCGCGAGCATGCACTAGACTTGTGGGCTGGGCTGCCGCACCAGCACACTGGCGCAGCATTGCCGACCTTGCAGGCGCTGCTCTCTGCGGCCGACAGCTTTGACGCACTGGCAGCGCCAGAGCAGCAACGCCTACGCCTGCTGATACTGCGTCACCGCGCCGTAACCGACAACTCAAGCAAGCAGCCAAGCACACTGGCAAGTTAAGATGGCCCTATGCACCGTATTTTGCTGATTGACGACGACGCGCAGCTGGGGGCTCCGCTGGCCACCTACTTCCAGCGCTTTGAGCTGTCGCTGACCCACGCTTTAAAACCCAGCGATGGCTTGCAGCACCTGCGCAGCGGTGGCTATGATGCAGCCATTTTGGACGTGATGCTGCCCGAGATGGACGGCTTTGCGCTATGCCGCACCATCCGCAAAGACAGCGACATTCCCATCATCATGCTAACCGCGCGGGGCGACGTGATGGATCGCGTGGTGGGCCTGGAGCTGGGCGCTGACGACTATTTGCCCAAACCGTTTGAGCCGCGCGAGTTGGTGGCCCGCCTGCAAACTGTGCTGCGTCGCCGCGTGCAGATGGTGCCACCGCCCAGCGCTTCAGCGATAAAGCAAAGTGAGCTGCGCTTTGAAGGCCTCACGCTCGACCCAGCGCGGCGCAGCGTGACGCGCCAAGGCGAGGCGTTGGAGCTGACCAGCACCGAGTTTGACCTGCTGCACCTGCTGGCGCGCGAGGCGGGCAAGGTGTATAGCCGCGACGATATTTTGAACCACCTGCGCGGGCATGAGGCCGAGCTGTACACGCGCGCGGTAGACATAGTGGTAAGCCGCCTGCGCAAAAAGCTCGAACCGCTGGACTGCATTAAAACCTTGCGTAACGCTGGCTACGCGTTGGCGCTGCCTAAGGCCCACGTATGAACGTTTCGATAGGCTCTACGCCAACCAATGAATGAGGCGTGGCCCCATGACAAAAAACTGGTTTAAAAACACCCGCCACGCGCTGGGCCATTCGCTCAAACTGCGGCTAGTGGTGGTTTTTTTGCTGTTGGCGGGGGCGATGGGGTTTGTGTTTATCAGCAGCATGCAAAGGGCTTTTTCGCTCAGCTGGCGCGACGCAGCGCGCCCGATGCTGATGGACTACGTAGACCGGCTGAGCGCCGAGATTACCCAGGGCACTAGCGGTCCGCCCAGCACCGAGAAAGCGCAGGCTATCACTCAGCGTCTGCCCATCACCGTGCGCATTGCCGGCCCGCAGGTCAACTGGCAGTCGCACTCTGGGCCAGCGTGGGCAGGCTGGCAGCGCCACCGCACTGGCAGCGAGGATGAATGGAACCGTGATTATCGGGGTGGCGACAAAGATTGGCGGCGCTTGGTTACGCGCAGCACATTGGATGGCCATACCATCGAGTTTGGCCTGAACGGCGACGCCTTTGAGCGCCGCCCGCGCCTGATTGCTTACGTGCTGGCGGCGCTGCTCATCATCACTTTGCTGGCCTACCTGTACCTGCGTAAGTTGCTGCGCCCGCTGGACGACATACGCGCAGGGGCGCAACGCTTTGGCGGCGGGGATTTTGCCCAGCCCATCCCTGTGCGCCGCCCCCAAAGCCCCGATGAGCTGGGCCAGCTGGCCGGCACCATCAACACCATGGGCGCGGACATACAGCAGATGCTGGACGCCAAACGCGCCTTGCTACTGGCCATTAGCCATGAGCTGCGCAGCCCGCTGACCCGTGCACGGCTGAACACCGAGCTGCTGCCCGACACTGCAGAGGTTCAACCCAGCCGTGAGGCTCTGCTGCGCGACTTGGCCCTGATGCGCGATCTGGTGACCGACCTGCTGGAGAGCGAGCGCTTGGCCAGCCCGCACGCATCGCTGCAGCGTGAGCCCACGCAACTTGCTGGGCTGGTAGATGAAGTGGTGCAAGACGTGACAACCCGACTGCCAGAGTACCCGAGCGTGACGCAAACCTGCGCTACCAACTTGCCCGTTCTGGCACTAGACCGCACCCGCATGCGCCTGCTGCTGCGCAACCTGCTGGACAACGCGCTACGGCACAACACCGCCGTCGATGGCGCGCAACTTCAAGCGGTAGAGGTCAGCGTGCAGCCCACGGCTGAGGGCGGCGCGTGCATTACCGTGCGCGACTTCGGCCCCGGCGTGAGCGATGCCGCCCTGCCCCATTTGGCCGAACCTTTCTACCGCCCCGACACTGCGCGAGAGCGCGCCACCGGCGGCGTAGGCTTGGGGCTGTATCTGTGCAAGCTGGTAGCAAAGGCACATGGCGGCAGCTTAACTATACGCAATGCGGGGCCAGGGCTGGAAATACGCGTGGAATTGCCCGGCCCCTCCTAAAAATCGGACGCTACGGGGTTTGTGGCGCCCTTGGCGGAGCTTTGAAGCGGCAGCATCGGGATGCTGTTTTATGGACAGCTGACAGGCGGTAGTCTGGAATAATGCGGCCATGCCCTTAGCTGCCAGACCCACCATCGCCACCAAATCTTTAAGCCCCACCTTCGCCGCGCTGGCCGAGGCAGGCACGCCACGCAGCTACAAAAAGGGGGCCATCATCTTGAGCGAAGGCGATATGGGCGACACCTTGCTGGTGCTGCTGACCGGCAGCGTGCGGGTGTATGGCACTGACGGC
>JAYWHJ010000074.1:0-4320 GCA_043777795.1 Polaromonas sp.
CCACCAAGTCCAGTGGCAAGCCTACTGACAAATTGGACTTCAGCGTCGAATCCATCGACACCAAGGCACATTTGGCGGCTTCGTCCAGTGGTGTTTCTAGTGTGATAACGCGGTCTAGCACGGGCTTGCCATATTTAGATTCGCCGATTTGAAAGTACGGCGTCTCGGGTGTGGCTTCAATAAAGTTGCCTGCAGAATAGACCTGAAACAAGCGCATAGGCTCTTTGCCAATTTGTCCGCCAAATATTAACGACACGTTAAATTCAACTCCAGCTTTTTTCAGCGACTCGGCATCGCGCTGGTACACATGGCGCACCGCAGAGCCGAGCACGCGGGCCGCGTCGAACATGCTTTTGGCGTTCCATATCGTCAGCGGCTCGCCGTCTTCGTTCTTTAATTTTTCCACTTGCAAAATCTCGCGAACCGACTGACTGATGCTCAGGTTGCCCGCCGACAGCAATGTCATAAACCGATCCCCCGGTTTTTCGTACACGATCATTTTTCGAAACGTGCTGATTTGGTCGAGCCCCGAGTTGGTGCGCGAATCAGATAGAAAAACCAAGCCTGCTTTGAGTTTGATGGCGACGCAATATGTCATGGAAGTTCCTGTTATTTTTTCTCAGAGAGTTTTTTAAGTTGATACAGCATATTTAGCGCCTCACGGGGACTGAGCGCATCAGGCTGGATCTCGCCCAGCGCCGCTTCGAGTGCCCCACTGTGGGCGGTTGCAGCTACAGCGGGCGGGGTGGCAAACAAGTCTACCTGTTGTTGCGCGTCGAGTTGCTCTTTTTCAAGCAGCTCAAGTGCGTGCCGTGCATGGTTGACCACCGCGGCAGGCACACCTGCCAGTTTGGCCACTTGAATACCGTAGCTGCGGCTGGCGGGGCCAGGGTCGATGCTGTGCAAAAAGGCGATGTCGTGCCCACGCTCTACTGCGCTCACATGCACGTTGACTGCGTTGTGGTGCTTTTCTGGAAAATTGGTCAGCTCAAAATAATGTGTGGCAAACAAAGTGAAGGCTTGTGATTTGTGCAGATACGTTGCAATACCGCTGGCCAGTGCCAGGCCATCAAAGGTACTGGTGCCACGGCCAATCTCGTCCATCAATACCAGCGAATGCGGCGTGGCGCTGTGCAAAATCTGCGCCGCCTCGGTCATCTCCAGCATGAAGGTGGACTGGGCGTTGGCCAGGTCGTCGGCTGCGCCAATGCGGGTGTGGATAGCGTCGATTGGCCCCAAGCGGCAGGCTGCTGCTGGCACATACGAACCTACGCAGGCCAGCAGCGTGATGATGGCCACTTGGCGCATGTAGGTCGACTTGCCGCCCATGTTGGGGCCCGTGATAACTTGCATGCGGGTTTTGGCGTTAAATGCAGTGTCGTTGGCCATAAAGCTGCCGCTGGACAACTCAGCCAAACGCGCCTGAACCACCGGGTGGCGGCCTGCTGTGATGTCGATACAAGGCTCTTTGGTAAACACCGGCTCGCACCAGCCCAGCGTGAGTGAGCGCTCAGCCAGTGCGCACAGGGCGTCCAGGGATGCGATGGCTTGCGCGCAGGCAGACAGCGCGGGCACATAGGCTTGCAATTGGTTTTGCAATTCTTCGTATAAATATTTCTCTCGAGCCAGCGCCCGGTCTTGCGCGCTGAGCGCTTTGTCTTCAAAGGCTTTGAGCTCTGGCGTGATAAAGCGTTCGGCGTTTTTCAGGGTTTGGCGGCGGCGGTAGTCATCGGGCACTTTGTCCAGCTGGCCTTGGGTGACCTCGATGTAAAAGCCGTGCACTTTGTTGAACTGCACCCGCAGGTTGGCAATACCGGTGCGGGCTTTTTCGCGTGTTTCCAGGTCTAGCAAAAACGCATCACAGGTGCTTTCGATATTGCGCAGCTCGTCCAAGTCTTTGTCAAAGCCATGGGCGATAACACCGCCATCGCGGATCAGTGCGGCAGGCTCGGGCAGCAGCGCTGCGTGCAGCAGCTGCGCGCAGCCCGATGGAGGCGTGATAGCACTGAAGTTGGAAGAAAAATCGACAGTTTTCCGACGCAGATAGTCAATAGTTTGCTCACATTTTAGGAGTGTTTGTTGTAACGCTACGAGCTCGCGTGGGCGCACTTGGCGCAGCGCAATGCGGGCGGTGATGCGCTCAACATCGCTGACGCCTTTGAGTTGCTCGCGCAGCTTTAAGGCATGCACGGCGTGGCTGTCAGTGTCAGCGCCGCGCAGCTTGCCAATGGCTTGCAGGCGATCTTGCGCCACAGCACGGTCGCGCTGCGGTGACAGCAGCCAGCTTTTGAGTGCGCGGCTGCCCATGCCGGTTTGACAGGTGTCCAACAGCGAGAAGAGGGTGGGCGAATCTTCGCCGCGCAGTGTGAGGGTTAGCTCCAGGTTGCGCCGCGTGGTCAGCGGCAGGTCGATCAGCTCGTCGCCGCGCTGCACACGCAGGCTGCGCACATGGGGCAGCGCCTTGCCTTGGGTGTGCTCAGCATAAGCCAGCAGGGCAGACGCTGCCGCGTGGGCATGCACAGCCTCTTCAGCGCTGAAAGCCTGCAGGCTGGCCACTTGCAGCTGCGCACACAGCTTGGCGTTGCCCAAGCCGCTGTCAAACTGAAACGCAGGGCGAATGGTCAGCGGTATGGCTGAGGCGAATTTGAGGGCTTTGATCTGCTGTTCAAACGCCGGCGTCACGTCGCCGCTGTAGACCAGCTCGCTGGGGGCAATGCGCGCAGCCCAATCGGCCAGCTCGTCATGCGTGCATTGGGCAAGCCCAATTTCAGACTGCGTAACAGCCAACCAAGCCAAGCCCAGCTGGTTGCGCGGTGCTTGGTGTACGGCCAGCAGCACGGATTCTGTCTTGTCGTTTAGTAGCTCGGTATCCGTCAGGGTGCCGGGTGTGACTACGCGCACCACCTTGCGTTCCACGGGGCCTTTAGTCGCACCTACCTCGCCCACTTGCTCGCAAATCGCCACTGACTCGCCCAATTTAATCAGGCGTGCAAGGTAAGTTTCTAGCGAATGGAAAGGCACACCCGCCATCACTACAGGCTGGCCACCGGACTGGCCACGTTGCGTTAGCGTAATGTTTAAAAGTCGCGCCGCTTTTTCTGCGTCGGCATAAAAGACTTCATAAAAGTCGCCCATACGGTAGAACAACAACGTATCGGGGAAGTCTTTTTTAAGACCCCAATACTGGGCCATCATTGGCGTGTGAGCCGATGTCCCGACGGTTGGCGTGTGAGCCGATGTCCCAGCAGTTGGCGTGTGAGCCGATGACCCAACGGTCGGCGTGTGAGCCGTTGTGCCCATGTTTGGCGTGTGTTCGGCAGACATGGCGCAGGTGCAGACTTGAGGCTAGCGGCGCAGCAATTACAAATTAACTTGCTGTACTGCTTCTTCAAAATCAGGCCCATTGCCTTTGCGGCCCGTCGTGATCGTTTGGCGCACGCCAGCCTTTTCGCCTGCGCTGGCAAACTTGCTGTACTTGCCCAGCACGCTAACCAGCTGCCCATACACCTTGGGGTTGCCCGCCATCACTTCTTGCTGTTCTAAAAACTCAGCTTCACCAGTGAAATTGCCCACCAAGCCACCGGCTTCTTGCACCAGCAGCGAACCTGCGGCTACGTCCCATGCTTGCAAGCCAGTTTCAAAAAACGCATCACTAAAGCCAGCAGCCACATAAGCCAAGTCCAGCGCAGCAGCGCCGGGGCGGCGCATGGAGGAGGTGACCTTCATCACATCGGTAAACATGGCCAGATACTTTTGCATGTCGTCACCCGGACGAAATGGAAAGCCTGTCGACACCAAGCAGTCTTTCATCTGCGTGCGCTTGCTCACGCGGATGCGGCGGTCGTTCATATACGCACCACGGCCTTTGGTGGCTGTGAACATGTCGTTGCGGGTGGGGTCGTACACGACGGCTTGCTCGACTTTGCCTTTGACTGCCAATGCAATGCTCACGCAATACACCGGAAAGCCGTGGATAAAGTTGGTGGTGCCGTCCAGCGGGTCGATGATCCATACAAACTCTGAGTCTTGCGCGCCAAACTGGCGACCTGATTCTTCGGCCCAGATAGCGTGGCCTGGATAGGCGGTAAGCAGGGTTTCGATGATGGCGGCTTCGGACGCTTGATCGACCTCGGTAACGAAGTCATTGATCTGCTTTTGGGCGACGCGAACCGATTCGATGTCCAGCGCGGCGCGGTTTATGATGGCGCCGGCGGCGCGTGCGGCGCTAACGGCCACGTTGAGCATGGGGTGCAAATTGCTGGGCATAAATGGTGGGGGGAAGAGCAAAAAATGGTCTTGCACGATGGCAAGTTTGAAAAA
>JAYWHJ010000075.1:0-4299 GCA_043777795.1 Polaromonas sp.
CCCGCCCTACCCCGCCGTGCATGTACACACCCATGGGGATCTCTGGGCGATTGATGAGTTTTTTAAACGCGTTGGAGCGCTGCTCTTTAAAGTCTGACCACTCGCTGGCGCACCGCTCCAGCGCCTCTACCGCTTTGAGCTGCGCCGGGTCGCTAGAGTAGCCGCGTTGGGCTAATTCCTGCTGGTAATGCGTGGTAACGCTCATTCTTGGATGGGACAGTGAAAAGGGAAGGGAAAGGGGAGTTTTTGAACGCAAAGGGCGCGAAGGTTTCGCAGAGAGCACAGACGAAGAGAGAAAAGTGAAACCAAAATTTGAGGAAATACCTTCATAGAGTTTGTAAGGTACTTCATGCAACGCATTCAATTTTCTCTTCGTTTTGTATTCCTTTTGCGCCCTTTGCGAAACCTTCACGCCCTCTGAGTTCGCAAACGCCCCTCCACCGCAACCCTTTAGAAGTTCAATGTGCGCTTATCCACCGCCAAAGCCGCCTCTTTGGTCGCCTCAGAAAGCGATGGATGCGCATGGCAAATGCGAGCGATGTCTTCGCTAGACGCGCGGAATTCCATCGCCACCACCGACTCGGCGATCAACTCGCTGGCATACGGCCCTACGATGTGCACGCCCAGGATTTCATCGGTCTTGGCGTCCGATATCATCTTGACCATACCCGTGGTGTCGCCTAGCGCCCGTGCGCGGCCGTTGGCCATGAAGGGGAAGGTGCCGGCCTTGTAGGCGCGGCCTTCGGCTTTGAGCTGTTGCTCCGTCTGGCCCACCCAGGCAATCTCAGGGCTGGTGTAGATCACCCAGGGCACGGTGTTGAAGTTCACATGCCCATGCTGGCCCGCGATACGCTCCGCCACAGCCACGCCTTCTTCCTCGGCCTTGTGCGCCAGCATAGGGCCGCGCACCACGTCGCCCACCGCCCAAACGTTGGGCAGGTTAGTTTTGCAGTTATCGTCCACGATGACCATGCCACGCTCGTCGAGTTTCAAACCCACGGCTTCAGTATTCAAACCGATGGTGTTAGCGGTGCGGCCAATTGAGATGATCAGCTTATCCACTTCTAAAATCTGCGCTTCCCCCTTGGCATTGGTATAGGCAATAGACACACTCTTTTTTGAGTTTTTGATTTCGCCGACTTTCACGCCCAGCTCAATCTTCAAGCCCTGCTTGTCAAACGCCTTCTTGGCCTCTTTCGCAATCTGCTCGTCCACCGCGCCCAAGAATGTAGGCAGGCCTTCCAGCACCGTCACCTCAGCGCCCAAACGGCGCCACACCGAACCCATCTCCAGGCCAATCACGCCCGCACCAATCAAGCCCAGCTTTTTTGGCACCGCGCCGATGCGCAGCGCACCGTCGTTGGACAAAATGCTTTCTTCGTCAAACGGCGTACCCGGCAAGGGGCGTGCGTTAGAACCGGTAGCCACAATGATGTGCTTGCCCGATATCACCTCGCTTGCCGTGCCTGTCACGTTGATCTCATACACCCCATCCTTGGCCGCCACAAACGAACCACGCCCGTGAAAGAACGAGACTTTGTTCTTTTTAAACAAGTACAAAATTCCGTCGTTATTTTGCTTAATCACGGTATCTTTGCGCCCCAACATCTTGGCCACGTCCATGGTCAAGTCTTTCAGCCCAATCCCATGGTCCGCAAAGTGATGCCCCGCCTGCTCAAAATGCTCTGAGCTTTGCAGCAAGGCTTTGGAGGGAATGCAGCCCACGTTGGTGCAAGTGCCCCCAGGCGCTGGCCCGCCTTTGGAGTTTTTCCACTCATCAATACAAGCTACCGAAAAACCAAGCTGCGCGGCGCGGATGGCAGCGATATACCCACCAGGGCCTGCGCCGATGACGATGAGATCGAATTGTTTAGACATAGAATTTCCAGTTATTTTTCAACACTAAGAGCAGACTGAGGCTTTTGTTCCGTGCGTGTAACCACGTTCAGCGGGGCAGAACCCGAAGTGGTAGCTACTGCGTTGGCGGCAAGATTATGCGAAAAAGGTGCTGGTTCAGATCGAAGCGCAGCTTTAGCGTTTTCAGTAAGCGGTACAGTTGCGTGCTTATCTAACACTGCAATAGCCCATTCCCTCAAGCCCGCCTGAGTTTCGGTTGGCTTTGACTGCAACACACTGATTGCCACCTCCACGTATTTCAGTCTATTTACCGCCTCGTTTTGCGAAGCTGTAAAAACCCACCCGACGAGTGCAAGAAAAATAGGCAGCGCAACCGTTACAAAAATGCTTGGGTTGGCTTGCAGCCATTCAACCCAAGACAATTTTTTGTGTTCACTCATTACAGATCAAATATCAAACAACAAACGCGCCGGATCTTCCAGCGCATCTTTCATCGCTACCAAGCCCAGAACGGCTTCACGGCCGTCGATGATGCGGTGGTCGTAGCTCATGGCGAAGTAGTTCATGGGGCGCACTACCACTACGCCGTTTTCGACGACGGCGCGATCTTTGGTGGCGTGTACGCCCAGGATGGCAGACTGGGGCGGGTTGATGATGGGCGTAGACATCATGGAGCCGAAAGTGCCGCCGTTGCTGATGGAGAAGGTGCCGCCGGTCATATCTTCCATGCCCAGCTTGCCTTCTGCAGCTTTTTTGCCGAACTCAGCTATCTTTTTCTCGATGTCAGCAAAGCTCATTTGGTCGGCGTTGCGCAGGATCGGCACGACCAAGCCGCGTGGGCTGCCTACGGCGATGCCGATATCAAAGTAGCCGTGGTAGACGATGTCGCTGCCGTCGACTGACGCGTTGAGTACCGGGAACTTCTTGAGTGCATGCACGGCGGCTTTGACAAAGAAGCTCATGAAGCCGAGTTTGCAGCCGTATTCTTTCTCAAACTTCTCTTGGAAGCGCTTGCGCATTTCCATCACTGGGGCCATATTGACTTCGTTGAACGTCGTCAAAATCGCGTTGGTGGACTGCGATTGCAGCAAGCGCTCGGCTACGCGGGCGCGCAGGCGGCTCATGGGTACGCGCTGCTCTGGGCGGTCGCCTAGATCGACTACCGGAGCGGCTACCTGCGGCAGAACCTTGGTTGGTGCTCCAGTAGGAATAGTGCCACCAGTTACCGTAGAAGTCGCGGGAGCAGCTATCGAAGATGTAGCGCCACCGGCTACAGCGGCCAGCACGTCACCCTTGGTGACGCGGCCGTCCTTGCCGCTGCCAGCCACGGAACCGGCAGCCAAGCTGTTGTCAGCCATGATCTTGGCTGCGGCGGGCATGGCCACACCAGCCATGGAGCCACCGGTGCTGGCATGTGCTGCTGCAGGTGCCGGCGAGGCAGCCACGGCTGACTTGGCAGCGGCAGGCGCGGCTGCTGCTGCACCGGCTGCAGCCGTAGTATCTATGCGAGCGATCAATTGCTCAGCCACCACGGTAGCGCCATCGGCCACCAGCAGCTCAACGATCACTCCAGCGCTGGGCGCGGGTACTTCCAGTACCACTTTGTCGGTTTCGACGTCGATCAGTATTTCGTCGATGGCAACAGCGTCACCAACTTTCTTTTTCCACTGCAACATGGTGGCCTCGGCCACGGATTCTGAGAGTTGCGGTACTTTGACTTCTACGATTGCCATTTTTGATTCCTTTTGGGGAGGGGGATTTTTGAACGCAGAGGACGCGAAGGTTACGCGAAGTGCACAGAGAAAGATGAAGAAAATAAAACCAAAATTTAAGAAGGTATTGGACTAGCTTTGAAGCTAGTCACTGCTTCTTTTTTTGTATTTCTTTTACCACTTCTGCGTAATTTTTGCGCCCTTTGCGTTCTGGTATCCGATCCCGTACTCCGATTTATTTACTTAGTTAAAACAAAACCTTTGAGCTTCGCGAATGCGCCGTCCACCAGCGCTTTTTGCTGCTCTTGGTGCAAGTGCGCGTAGCCCGCTGCGGGTGACGCAGACGCTGCACGGCCAGAGTAGCCGAGCTTTTGCCCATCGATCATGTTCTCGTGGATGTTGTGCTGAATGAAGAACCACGCCCCCTGGTTTTGCGGCTCGTCTTGGCACCATACGATGTCGTTGGCGTTAGGGTACTTCTTTAGTTCAGTAGCAAAGGCCTTGTGCGGGAATGGGTAGACCTGCTCTACGCGGATGATGGCGGTATCGTCGGTGCCTTTGCCGTCTGACATGCTTTCGCGCTTGCGCACCAGGTCGTAATACACCTTGCCAGAGCAAGCCACCACGCGCTTAACTTTTTTGGCGTCCAGCTCTTTGTGGTCTGGAATGACGGTTTGGAAGCCGCCCTTGGTGAATTCGCTGAGCGGCGACGCAGCGTCTTTGGCGCGCA
>JAYWHJ010000076.1:0-4260 GCA_043777795.1 Polaromonas sp.
GCATGTGCAAATCGTAGCCCGAACGCGTGACTGGTTGCGCTATGAGGTGCCTGACCGGTTTATACGCCGCGAATCGCGGGGCCATTACCGTGGCCAAAAACAAATCTGGTTCCTGCTCCAGTTGATCGGCTACGACACCGATTTGAATTTGCGCGCCACCGACCACCCTGAGTTTGACGCTTGGCGCTGGAACGACTACTGGGTGCCGCTGGACGTCGTAGTGGAATTCAAACGCGGCGTGTATGAGATGGCGCTGACCGAACTGTCACGCTTTTTGCCGCGCAGCGACACCTTTTTTGGCCGGGACGACAGCTTTGGTTCGCGCGGAGATTCACGATACCAGCAGCGCCGCCCCTTTGCCGGGCGCGGGCCCTATGGCATGGTGCGCGCGGCAAGCCTGGGCCACGGGCACGACGAGCACAGCGACCATGGCCACCATTTCAATAACATGGAGCTACCGCCGGGCGCCAGCTTTGACCCCAACCCGCAAAGTGACTACCCCAGCAGGAACGCTTTCTCCGGCTCCCATGGTATAACTCCAAAGGGTCCGGATGCCCAGCTGATCGACCATGACGACCTTGGGCACGACCACGCCAGCGATATCACTACCGTCTCGCACGAGCCTTGACCGAGATGCGACACGATTTGATCCGATGGGGTTGTCGCCTTGCGTGGGCAGCGCTAGGTGGCTTTCTATGCGCTGGCGCAGCACTGGCGCAGGTTGCAGCCGATGACCCGGACTGGAAAGAGTCTGACACCCCGCCACCCCCTGCTTTCGATTTTAAGCGTTTGGTGCCTTTTGACGGCAGCGTCCAAAGCAGCTTGAAATGGGGTTTCGACCCTGACACTATGAAGATCACAGGCGACGGCATTGTGCGCTACGTGGTGGTAGCCCAGTCGCCCGGTGGCGCTACCAACGCGATGTACGAGGCCGTGCGCTGCGCTACTGCGCAATGGAAAACCTATGCCCGCTTTCACAAAGACAGCGGGTGGAACCAAGTCAGTGACCCGCAATGGGTGCCACTGCGCAACCAGCCCTCCTTGCACGCCTTGCGCCTGGCCCAGCAAGGCATGTGTAAGGGCGGAGCACCGGCGCAGACCGTGCGCGATGTGGTGCAGAGCGTGAAGAACCAAAGCCCATCGAGATAGTGGGAGCTTTGCGGTTGGTATGGCAAGACTGCTCGCTTCACCGGTGCTGTTCGGGCTGAGCCAGTCCAAGCCCTTTACAAGCCCTTTACAAGCCCTTGCAAGAGCTCAGAGTAACCGGGTCTAACTGACCCGGACTGGTGTGTTGTGGCGTGTTTTCAAGCCGGTTTATTGCTGCAATTTCTCGATTTAATGCTATATTTTCAATAGCTTCTTTCGCGATACTTTATTGGCCTACTGGCCAATAGTGCTTTATTTTCTAAGCACCAAGTTATTCTTGTGCACCATCTCGCTCTCGCCGGTGTAGCCCAGCAGGCTCTCAAACTCTGCGGTGGCTTTGCGGCAAATGAGCCGGGCCTCGGCGCTGGCATAGTTGGCCAGGCCGCGTGCAATCTCATTGCCCAGCGTATCCACAATAGCGATGACGTCGCCACGCGTAAACTCGCCGTTCACTGACAGCATGCCAATGGGCAACAGGCTGGCTTTGCCTTCGCGCAGGCGCGTGGCAGCGCCATCGTCTACCACCACACCGCCTGCGAGCTGCAAATGGTCAGCCATCCACTGCTTGCGGGCTTGGTTTTTGGCGGTTTGCGCGACCAGCAGGGTGCCGATAGCTTCGCCTTGGGTCAGGCGGATCAAGGCATTGGGTTCACGCCCCCACGCTATCACAGTGCTAGCACCTGAGCCAGCCGCACGCTTGGCTGCTAGGATTTTGGTGATCATCCCGCCTTTGCCAATGGAGGAACCCGCGCCGCCCGCCATCTTTTCCAGCTGAGCGTCCCCGGCTTTGGCTACGGCAACAAATTTGGCATCTGGATCGTTGCGCGGATCAGCGGTGAACAGGCCTTGTTGGTCAGTCAAAATCACGTAGGCGTCGGCCTCCACCAAATTGGCCACCAGCGCGCCCAAGGTGTCGTTGTCGCCAAACTTGATTTCGTCGTTGACCACGGTGTCGTTTTCGTTGATCACCGGCACCACGCCGTGCTGCAAGAGGGTGAGCAAGGTCGAACGGGCATTTAGGTAGCGCTCGCGGTCAGCCAGATCGGCATGGGTAAGCAGCACTTGGGCGCTACGCAGGCCATGCTCGCGAAGTTTGGTCTCGTACATCTGGGCCAGGCCCATTTGGCCGACGGCGGCAGCGGCTTGGAGCTCGTGGATCGCTTTGGGACGGTTTGTCCAACCTAAGCGTTTCATGCCCTCGGCAATGGCACCGCTTGAGACCATGACGACCTCACGTTTGTCGGCCGCCAAAGCGGCGAGTTGGGCGCACCACAGACCAATTGCCGCTTCGTCCAGGCCACGGCCCTCGTTGGTCACCAGGCTGGAGCCCACTTTGACGACGATGCGCCGTGCATTGCGCAGGGTATTATCCAAAGCCTCTGGTTTCATGGAATCAGCTTCTGTATCTAGTCTTTTAGGGCTCTAGCCCTTTAAAATATTGCGGGAAAAGCTATTAATTATATAGCAGTAGATGAGGGCTTGTGGCTCAGTAAAAATACCACGCCATCTACCAAGCAATCTTAACGCGGTGCAAACCGAGGGTCGTCAAGATCTGGAGCCGCCGGAGCCTCCTCCAGCGCCACAAAGCGCGGATCAATGTACTCAGGCGCCTCGGCGGCGCGCTGGATGCTGCGCACATGCGCCATGATGGCCTGCACCAAGGGCTCACAGCCTTCGCGAGTGAGCGCAGAGATTTGAAACACCGGCAGAGAGTCGGCCGCCTTGATTTTCAGCGCCGTACGGTAGCGTTTGACGAAGTCTTTCACTTTGGCTTCGCGCTCCTCCAAGGGCACCATGTCTAACTTGTTCAGCACTAACCAGCGCGGTTTGTTGTACAGCGCTGCATCGTACTTTTTCAGCTCACCCACAATGGCTTTGGCTTGCTTGACGGGGTCTACCGCGTCGTCAAAGGGAGCAAAGTCCACCATGTGCAGCAAGATGCGGGTGCGCTGCAAGTGGCGCAGAAACTGGTGTCCCAGACCGGCGCCTTCACTGGCACCTTCAATCAAACCTGGTACGTCGGCGACCACAAAGCTTTGCTCCGGGCCAACGCGCACTACGCCCAGGTTAGGGTGCAGGGTGGTAAACGGGTAATCGGCAATCTTTGGGCGAGCGTTGGAGATAGCAGAAATAAGCGTAGATTTGCCTGCATTGGGCATGCCCAGCAGGCCGACGTCGGCCAGCACTTTCAGTTCAAGTTTGAGCTCTTTGCGCTCGCCGTCATAGCCAGGAGTTTTTTGACGCGGCGCGCGGTTGATGGCACTTTTAAAGCGCATATTGCCAAAGCCGCCATCGCCACCCTTGGCGATCATGATCTTCTCGCCCGGCACCAGCAGCTCGTAGAGCACATCACCCGTCTCAGCGTCGGTAATGATGGTACCTACCGGCATTTTCAGGGTGATATCGTCGCCCATGGCCCCAAACATGTCGCTGCCCATGCCGTGCTCACCGCGCTTAGCTTCGTGGCGGCGGGAAAAGCGAAAGTCGACCAGGGTGTTGAGTGCAGCATCGGCCACCGCCCACACATGGCCGCCACGGCCGCCATCACCGCCGTTGGGACCACCAAATTCTTTGTATTTTTCGTGGCGAAACGAGACGCAGCCGTTCCCCCCATCGCCGGCGGCGATGTCGATATAGGCTTCGTCAACAAATTTCATTTTTTCGCTCGAATGTAGTTTCGCTGCGCACGCACCGTTCGGGACGGTCTGACAAGCAAGATATTCCGCAAGATACTATCGAAGCGGACTGGCATGCAAAGAAGCTGCGAATAGTCCGCTGCTCTTAAGTGAGTTTAAAACAAAAAGCCCCGCATGGCGGGGCTTTGCTTCAGGCAAACGCCCTGCCAGTTGCTTAAGCAGCCGCTGTCACGTTGACCATGTGCTTGTTCAGCGCGCCCTTGTGTCCAAAGGACACATTGCCGTCAACCAAAGCAAACAAAGTGTGATCTTTGCCCATGCCCACGTTGTTACCAGCGTGAAACTTGGTGCCACGTTGGCGCACGATAATCGCACCAGCGGTGATGAGTTCACCACCGAAAGCTTTCACACCGAGCATCTTGGGGTTTGAATCCCGGCCATTTCGCGTAGAGCCGCCGCCTTTTTTCTGTGCCATGAT
>JAYWHJ010000077.1:0-4260 GCA_043777795.1 Polaromonas sp.
ATAAAGGAGGAGCCCGAAGGGCGGGGGACAGCCGCGGAGCTGTGCACACCAAGTGACAGAGCGTGCTCAGACACGGCGCCACAAAGATGGCAGACACCCGGAACCTATGCAATGCGCGAAATCACCGCAGCCGTCACTTGCGCCATGGTCGCCTTGCCGCCTAGGTCAGCCGTATGCAATGCTTTGTCCGCCGTCACCGCCTCGATCACAGCCATCAATTTCGCAGCAGCAGAAGCTTCACCCAAGTGCTCCAACATCATCACGCAGCTCCAGAAGGTGCCTATGGGGTTGGCCAGGCCTTTGCCCATGATGTCGAAGGCTGAACCGTGGATGGGCTCGAACATGCTGGGGTAGATGCGCTCGGGGTTGATGTTGCCGGTGGGCGCAATGCCCAGGCTGCCTGCCAGCGCTGCGGCCAGGTCGCTCAGCACGTCAGCGTGCAGGTTGGTGGCCACCAGAGTGTCCAGCGTTGCGGGGCGGTTGACCATGCGGTCGGTGCATGCGTCTACCAGGATTTTGTCCCAGGTCACAGCAGGGAACTCTTTGCTGATTTGCAGGGCGATCTCGTCCCACATCACCATGGCATGGCGCTGGGCGTTGCTCTTGGTCACCACGGTGAGCAGTTTGCGCGGGCGAGATGCGGCCAGCTTAAAAGCGAAACGCATCACGCGCTCTACGCCTACGCGGGTCATCATGCTCACATCGGTGGCGACCTCGATGGGATGGCCTTGGTGGGCGCGGCCGCCGATGCCTGAGTATTCACCCTCGGTGTTTTCGCGCACGATGACCCAGTTGAGGTCTTCGCGCTTGCAGTTGCGCAGCGGGCCTTCAATGCCGGGCAGGATGCGCGTGGGGCGCACGTTGGCGTATTGGTCAAAGCCTTGGCAAATTTTCAGGCGCAGGCCCCATAGGGTGATGTGGTCGGGAATGTGCGGGTCACCAGCCGATCCAAACAAAATTGCGTCTTTGTCGCGCAATGCGTCCAGCCCGTCCTTTGGCATCATCTCGCCGTGGGCGCGGTACCAGTCGCCACCCCAGCCGAAGTTTTCAAAATTGAAGTTGAAGTTTTTATCAGCCGCAGACAGGGCTTGCAGCACCTGCTGGCCCGCAGGTACCACCTCTTTGCCAATGCCGTCGCCAGGTATGCAAGCGATGTTGTAGGTTTTCATGGGTTTCTTTAGTTTTTGGAGGGTTAATTTTATATTGAATAGAGCCCTAGCCCTTTAAAATATTGCGGAAAAAGCTATAATATTAATAGCGCTCTGAAATCATTGACATTGGTAAACGTGGGCCCCGTCATCACCAAATCGTCCAGCGCGCTGAAGTAACCGTAGGCATCGTTGCGGTCCAGATAGTCGGCCACTTTCAGGCCTTTGGATACAGCGCGTTGCAAAGTGTCGGGTGCTACAAATGCACCTGCGTTGTCTTCTACGCCATCAATGCCATCGGTGTCTGCCGCCAGCGCGTACACGCCGCTTATGCCTTGCAGGGCCTCTGCCAGACCCAAGCAAAACTCCCCTGCTCTGCCGCCCCGGCCTTTGGCTTGCTTGGCTTTGCGTGGGCGGATGGTCACTGTGGTCTCCCCGCCACTCAGTATCACGCAGGGCTTGTCAAACGCGCCGGTGCCGCGCGCAGCGGCCCGCGCCAGTGCGGCGTGCACCTTGCCTACCTCACGGGATTCGCCCTCCAGCTCGTCACTCAAAATATAGGCATGCAGGCCCATGCCGCGTGCGACAGCGGCTGCCGCTTCGAGCGACTGCTGGGGCGTAGCCGTCATGTGCACACTATGGCCGGCAAAGGCCCGGTCGCCGGGCTTGGGGGTTTCCAGGGCGCCGCTCTCCAGCAGTGTGTGTATGTTGGCAGGTATCCCTATGCCGTAGCGCTGCAAGATGGCCAGTGCGTCGGCGCAGGTCGATGCATCGGGCACGGTGGGGCCGCTGGCGATGATGCTCGGTTCGTCGCCGGGTACGTCGCTGATGGTCAGCGTTACCACTTGGGCGGGCGCGCAGGCAGCGGCCAGGCGGCCACCCTTGATTTGGGAAAGGTGCTTGCGAACACAGTTCATCTCGCCAATGTTGGCGCCGCTATTGAGCAGGTCTTGGTTAATGCGCTGCTTGTCAGCAAACGCCAGCCCCTCCACCGGCATGGTCAGCAGGGCCGAGCCACCGCCAGAGATCAGGCACAGCACCAGGTCGTCCTTAGTCAGCCCCTGCACCATACCCATAATGTGCTGCGCCGCCTGCAGGCCCGCTGCATCCGGCACGGGGTGCGCTGCCTCCACAACATTGATGCGCTGGGGAATAAGCTTGCCGCGCGGCCCCAATGCGTCAAACGCCGTCTCGCGCACAGGTGTGTGGTGGTAGCGGGTGACGACCAACCCTTCCAGCGGCGCGTCGGCAGGCCAATGTGCCTCTACCGCCTGCGCCATCGCCCCGCCCGCCTTGCCAGCGCCTATGACGATGGTTCTGCCTTTGGGCGGCTTGGGCAAATAGGCCGCAGTGTTGTGCAGCGGCAGCGCGCGCTGCACCGCTGCTTCGTAGAGTTGGGTCAGGATCTCGCGGGGGGAGGCGTGCTGGTCTTGGGTCATGGACAGATTTTGCCTGAGCGAAATCAAAAAACAACGCACAAGCCCTCAAGGCGACCCGCCAGAGAATTAAATTACTATGCTATTGATAGCTTCTCTCGCAACATTTTATTGGGTTAAAGCCCTATTTTCATAGTTAATGCCACCGTCAAGCGCATTAAGGTGCTGTACTTGCACCCGCTTGAAACCACTGCCCCACCAGCGCCCGCTCGGCGTCCGTCAGCCCGGTAGAGTTGTTCATGGGCATTTGCTTGGTAACCACCACCTGCTGGTAAATGTTTTGTGCATGCAGCTTGACCGCCTCGGGGGAGTCCAGGCGCACGTTCTTCATTTGCACTTGGGCGTTGTGGCACATATAGCAGCGCTGCTCCAGCACTTTTTGCAGCTCTGCGTAGCTATTTTTGGCGTCTTTTAGGCCGCTAGCTCCCTGAGTAATCGCGGAAGCAGCTACGTTTTTTGTAGTGCTTACATCTGCAGTTTTTATATTTTGCGGCCTCAGCCACACAATCACCGCTGCAAGCACCACCACGCCGGCTACTGCCCAGGGCAGTGGGTTGCGGGCGCGCCCGTGGTGGTAGCCGTGGCGTTGCACAAAGTACTGGCGTATCAGCGCGCCGCCCAGCATCATCAAGAACAACACCAGCCAATTATGGGCGTGCGTATACATAAAACTGTAGTGGTTGCTCAGCATGGCAAACAGCACAGGCAGCGTGAAATAAGTGTTGTGCACGCTGCGCTGCTTGCCGCGCTTGCCGTACAGCGCCAGCTCTTTGGCAGGCAGCTTGGTACCACTCGTCATGGCAGCCACCACCTTTTTTTGTCCAGGAATGATCCAGACGAACACGTTGGCACTCATGGCGGTAGCTATCGATGCGCCGACAATTAGAAACGCTGCTCTGCCCGCAAACAACTGGCACGCCAGCCAGCTCATAAAGGCCACCACACACAGCATCAAAGCGCCCACGATCAGCTCGCCGTTTTTACGGAAACCAAAGGCGCGGCAAACCAAGTCGTACACCAGCCAGAACCCTGCAAAAAACGCCAAGGCCGCACCAATCGCCGCTGTAGGCGACCAGTTCATGAGTGATTTGTCGATCAAGTAGGTGCTGGCGTTGTACAGGTACAGCACCGTAAACAGGGCAAATCCGGTCAGCCAGGTGCTGTAGCTCTCCCAGTAAAACCAGTGCAGCTTGGTGTGGATCTTCTCGGGCGCCACCATGTATTTTTGCGGATTGTAAAACCCCCCGCCGTGCACCGCCCACATAGCGCCGTCTACGCCCTTTTCCAGCAAATCGGGCGAGGTGGGTTTAACCAGGTTGTTGTCTAGAAAGACGAAATAAAACGAAGAGCCAATCCAGGCGATGGCGGTGATCACATGCACCCAGCGCAGCAGCAGATTGGCCCAATCCAGCAAATAGGCTTCCATAGGGAAAGTCTCCTTTGCTGCTTACCACTGCGGGCGCTGTAAACAGAAATGGCCGCGAACTGTTAGTTGTGGGATGCTACTCCACGCTATGGCTCCGCTGCGGCACGGTATAAGTGTATACAGTTTTGAGCAGCATTTCAAGCGGAGTGTAAATTCGTGTCCAATACCTGTATGAACCACCCACCCCATTCCCTACAGCAGGTTGATCAGCGCCTGACCGAGCTGGAGATCAAGGCCAGTTTTACCGAGG
>JAYWHJ010000078.1:0-4257 GCA_043777795.1 Polaromonas sp.
ACGCAGCCCAAACCCCTGCACTTCCTGTAGGTGATCATCCCTTTGTCGCCCAGCGACCTCAAAAGCTTTCTACAATCAAACGTTCTGCCTTTCACAACCAACAAGGAAACCACCATGGAACATACCCTACCCGCATTACCCTACGCCATCGACGCATTGGCCCCCCATTACAGCAAAGAAACCTTTGAATTCCACCACGGCAAGCACCACAATGCTTACGTCGTCAACCTCAACAACCTGCAAAAAGGCACCGAGTTTGAGGCCATGAGCCTGGAAGAGATCATCAAAAAATCCAGCGGTGGGGTGTACAACAACAGCGCGCAGATCTGGAACCACACCTTCTTCTGGAGCTGCATGAAGCCCGCTGGCGGTGGCGAGCCCACCGGCGCGCTGGCCACGGCCATCAACGCCAAATTCGGCAGCTACGCCGCCTTCAAAGAAGCTTTCACAAAAAGCGCGGTAGGCAACTTTGGCTCCGGCTGGACCTGGTTGGTGAAAAAACCTGACGGCACAGTAGACATCGTCAACACCGGCCCTGCGGGCACACCACTCACCACCGCCGACACAGCCCTCATGACTATCGACGTTTGGGAGCATGCTTACTACATCGACTACCGCAACGCCCGCCCCAAGTTTGTCGAGACTTTCCTCAATAACTTGGTGAACTGGGATTTTGCGGCAAAGAATTTTGCTTAATTTTCGCTGTCTTTAGACATAAAAAAGCCGACGCATGCGTCGGCTTTTTTTTAAGTGCCACCATGAAGTAAACCGTCATCCGCGCGGCATTGATTGCGCGCAGCGGCACTACGGCCATTGTGTTTCATTTGAATTTACTATGATTTTTATAGCAGAAAAGCTATTGTATTAATGCGCCAATCGCCTAGTTCGCTTGTGTTTCCAGCGTTGGCTTTGTCCGTTGCAGTTTTGCCCCGTTGGACGGCGGGTTCGGGTGGGTGCGGGTAGCTTCTCGGCGCCGTGCAGCGCTCGGCATTAAATGCCAGGGTGTGCACAGGCATGGCGTTAGTCTCAAGGCTATTGGGCTTAGTGGGTTTGGTGACGCGGCATAATTTGACACAATCAGTAAACAGGATTCCCGATGAGTACTACCCAACTCCCCATCAGTTTTGCCGACATCAGCGCCGCCGCAGCGCGACTCAAGGGCGTTGCGCACCGTACACCAGTGCACACCTCCAGCACGGCCAACGCGCGCACCGGGGCAGAGCTATTTTTTAAATGCGAAAACTTCCAGCGCATGGGCGCTTTCAAATTTCGCGGTGGCTATAACGCATTAGCGCAGTTCACGACCGAGCAACGTAAGGCGGGAGCGATTGCGTTTTCGTCCGGCAACCATGCCCAAGCGGTGGCGCTATCGGCCAAGCTGCTGAGCATGCAGGCGGTCATCGTCATGCCACAAGACGCGCCCGAGGCCAAGATTCGCGCCACGCGCGAGTACGGTGCCGAGGTGATTTTGTTTGACCGCTACACCCAAGACCGCGAAGCTTTAACTAGGCAGATTGCCACCGAGCGCGGCATGACCCTGATACCGCCCTACAACCACACGGCTGTGATGGCCGGGCAGGGCACTGCTGCGCTGGAGCTGATCGAAGAGGTGGGTACGCTGGACATTTTGCTGGTGTGCATGGGCGGTGGTGGCCTCACTTCCGGCTGCGCGGTAGCAGCCAAGCATCTGCTGCCCAAATGCGATGTGTATGGCGTAGAGCCTTTGGCGGGCAATGATTTTCAGCAGAGCTTTCGCAGCGGCATGATTGTCAAAATCGACACCCCACGCACCATTGCCGACGGCGCGCAAACCCAGGCGGCTGGCCCGCTCACATTTGCGGTGTGCCACGCACTGCTGAAGGACGTACTTACCGTAAACGACGATGCCTTGGTCAAAACCATGCGCTTTTTTGCCGAGCGCATGAAAATGGTGATCGAGCCCACAGGCGGCTTAGCTGCCGCCGCTGCCCTACTGGGTGACAGCGAAGGTCAGCTGGACATCAAAGGCAAACGCGTCGGCATTATCGTCAGCGGTGGCAATGTAGACCCTGCCTACTATGCCAAGCTGCTGCGCGATGGCGTGTAGCTTGGTAAACATGCAGGAACGAGCGTAGGCCACGCCAACTGGCAGCGCAATGATCGCGGGCTCATACCACCTGCTGTTTTGAAAGCAAGTCCTGGCGTGATCTGCCCAGTTGGGCTAAAGTGGGCTCAACAACCGCACTAATGAGGCCAAGATGTCCGACCTGAACCGCTTGATTAAATGGTCGCTGCTGAGCGCTATCTTGGCGCTGCTGGCAGCCTGTGGCACACCCTATGCCACCATGAAAAACGTGACCGGCCAAGACGTGATGCTCCTGGGCCACGACCCGGTGGCTTACTTTACCAAGGAGCAGAGTGTGCGCGGCAACCCGGTGTTCCAATCCACCTTGCCAGGGCGCACCTACTACTTTATGAACGCCGACCACAAACGACTGTTTGATGCTACGCCCGATAAGTACGAGCCGCAGTACGGCGGCTTTTGTGCCAGTGGCGCGGCTTATGCGCTCAAGCTGGGTTCTGACCCGACAGAGTGGCACATCGTCCACGGTAGGTTGTATATCTTTGGCGATGTCTTGGGCCGTACGGCCTGGGAGCTAGACCCGACCTGGAACATACAGCACGGCGACCAAGTGTGGCCCGAGGCCAAAGACGCTGGTTGGCGCGGCCAAACGCTCAAGCGCTATGTCAACAAAGTGTCTTGGTACAAAACGGGTGCTGATATTCGCAAAGAATACGAAGCTAAATACCCCGGCAAGGCCTTGCCCAAGTTTGATGTGGGCAGCATGTGGCAGAACCTGTTTGTCAAAGGCCCCGGCTGGCGCGCCCGCGAGGGGTACGGTGGCCAGCCCGCAGTGGGCCTGGTGGGGGACGACCCGTGCCCCGTGGCCTGCATAGGCCAGGCGTCCAAGTCGTTTGGGCAAAACTAACTGGCGTGCGCCTCTAGCTCTTCGCTCAGTACCATCCATTGCTCTTCAGCTTGGGTAAGCTCAACGTCCACTACTTTGAGCCGCTTGGCCGCTACCGCCAAATCAGCCGGTGGCGGTGTTTGCGATAGCTTGGTATGCAGAGCGCTTTGCTCGGCCTGCAGCTGGGCTACCAAGGTTTCTGCTTGGAGCAGTTTCTTTTTGATGTTCTGGCTGGAGCCGCCCCCAGATGGTGCGCGAGAAGCTGCTGTTTTGGTAGCAATAGGTGCAGCCTGCGGTGCTGCAACGGGGGCGGCCGCCACTGGCACCTGTTCAGCGCGTTCAATTTTCGCCTCTTCGCGCAAGCGCTTGGACTCGTCCAGCAGGTAGCGTTGGTAGTCGTCCAAATCGCCATCAAACGGGGCTACTACACCACGGCCCACCAGCCAGAACTCGTCGCACACCGAGCGCAGCAAGGCGCGGTCATGGCTGACCAGCATGACAGTGCCTTCAAACTCGTTCAGCGCCATGGCCAGAGCCTCGCGCGTGGTCAAGTCCAGGTGGTTGGTAGGCTCGTCCAGCAGCAAGAGGTTAGGGCGCTGCCAGACCATCATGCACAGCACCAGGCGCGCTTTTTCGCCGCCGCTCATAGTGCCTACGGCCTGCTTGACCATATCGCCGCCAAAGTTAAAGGCACCTAAAAATCCGCGCAAATCTTGCTCTTTGCCCGACTCGCCGGCAAAGCCCGCTGCGGCGTGTTCTTTGGCCAGGCGAATCATGTGCTCAAGCGGCGTGTCTTGGGCTCGCAGCACATCCAGCTCTTGTTGCGCAAAGTAGCCAATACGCAGGCCTTTGCCTTCGGTCACGGTGCCCGATAAGATGTTCAAATCACGCGCAATGGTTTTTACCACCGTAGATTTACCTTGGCCGTTGGCGCCCAAAATACCAATGCGCTGGCCTGCCAGCACAGACTTGCTCACGCCGCTGACGATGGTTTTGATGCCTTCGTCGGTGTGGTAGCCAAAGCTGGCATCAGAGATGGCTAGCATTGGGTTAGGCAGGTTGGCCGGCTCTTTAAATTCAAAGTTGAAGTCGGCGCTGGCAAGCAGCGGCGCAATTCTCTCCATGCGGTCAAGCGCTTTGACGCGGCTTTGTGCCTGCTTGGCCTTGCTGGCCTTGGCTTTGAAGCGGTCGATAAACTTTTGCAGGTGGGCAATTTTGTCTTGCTGCTTGGCAAAGGCCGATTGCTGCAAAACCATTTGCTGCGACTTGAGTTCTTCAAACGCGCTGTAGTTGCCGCCGTAGCGGTTGA
>JAYWHJ010000079.1:0-4227 GCA_043777795.1 Polaromonas sp.
GTAGCCGGCATGATCGAAGTGTGTGTAGAGAAATTTTATGAACTTGATCGAAACCCTCGAAAAAGAAGAAATTGCCCGTCTGGGTAAAGTCATCCCCCCATTCGCACCTGGCGACACCGTCATCGTGAACGTCAACGTGGTTGAAGGTACGCGCAAACGCGTGCAGGCCTACGAAGGTGTGGTGATTGCCAAGCGTAACCGCGGTCTCAACAGCAGCTTTATCGTGCGCAAAATCTCCAGCGGAGAAGGCGTGGAGCGTACGTTCCAGCTGTACAGTCCGCTGATTGCCAGCATTGAGCTCAAGCGCCGTGGCGATGTACGCCGCGCCAAGCTGTACTACCTGCGTGACCGTAGCGGCAAGTCGGCCCGTATTAAAGAAAAGCTCACCCGCAGAAGCGCTGCTCCCGCAGCCACTCCTGCCGCTGTTGCAGTCCCTGCCGCTGCATAAAGCTTCTCGCTTTTCCCAAAAACCGCCAAAGCGTCAAGCCTGGCGGTTTTTTTATGTTTTTCTCCAAATTTGCATGACCTTCGTTCCCCTCGCTAAAATCCCCAACTTTGACCCGCGCAAAGTGCCTATTACCGGGTTTGATGGCCATCTGGCCGCAGTGCCCGTTGCCGCACTGAGCCCCCAGGCCCTGCGCAGTCGCTTTGCCCAGCCGCCCCAGTGGGATCCCGAAGTGCGCGAAGAACCCAGCTTCAGTGACCGCCAGCCCGCGCAGGCAGCCGTGTTGATTGCCATCGCCTTGGCCGATGGCGTCACGCGACACGAGAGCGCCATTGTGCTTACCCAGCGAACCACCCATCTGTCGACCCACTCCGGGCAGGTGGCTTTTGCAGGGGGCAAGGTGGACGCAACTGATGCAGACGCCGTTGCCGCTGCCCTGCGCGAGGCGCAGGAAGAGGTAGGGTTGGACAGCCGCTACTGCGAGGTGCTGGGCACCCTGCCGCGTTATATCACCGGCACTGCGTTCCACATCACGCCGGTGGTAGCCTTGGTGCGGCCGGGCTTTACCCTGCAAGCCAACCCCGACGAAGTGGCCGATGTATTTGAGGTGCCGTTGGCGTTTTTAATGAACCCGGCCCACCACGCCCGGCATGAGCTGATTTGGTCAGACATGCGGCGTGAGTGGTTCTCCATGCACTGGCAGGGCAGGGCTGGCGCGCCGGAAGACCGCTTTGTGTGGGGTGCTACGGCTGGCATGCTGCGCAACCTGTACAGGTTTCTGATTGCCTAAGTTCTGGTGTCAGCCGACATCAAGCCCAAAAGGCTGCGCAACACGGCGTAACTAAGTCACGGCCTAAGCGCGCTATGATTGCCATGGTTATACCCAGTTGAATATGAGTTTTTTCGCAATTCTTTTCGCCCTGTTGATTGAGCAAATACGTCCGCTGCCGCTAGGCAATGCGGTGTACGGGCTAGCGCGCAGTTGGGCAGGCACGGCCAGCCAAACACTGGATGCGGGGCAAAAACCCCACGGCTGGCTGGCCTGGAGCGCCGTGGTGCTGTTGCCTGCCGCCGCGGCCATGGCCGTGCATTGGTTGCTGATTTGGACGCTGGGGTGGCCTGGCGTAGTGCTGGCCTTTGCCATGCACGCTGCGGTGCTGTACGTCACTTTGGGCTTTCGCCAGTTCAGCCACCACTTCACCACCATCCGCGAGGCGCTGGAAGCGGGCGATGAGGACGCTGCCCGCAAAGCCTTGGCCAACTGGAAGCAGGTGGACGCCAGTGATGTGCCTAAAAGCGAGATCGTGCGCCATGTGATCGAGCATTCGGTACTGGCCGCGCACCGCCATGTGTTTGGCGTACTGGGTTGGTATGCGCTGCTGGCCGCTTTTGGCTTTGGCCCAGCCGGTGCCATCATCTACCGTATGAGCGAGTTTGCCCAGCGTTACTATGCGCGGCGCAGAGCCCAGCCGGGTAAATTTCATACCAGTGCTTCGCTGCTTGCTGCCGCGCAGCAAGCCTGGCTGGTGGTGGACTGGCTGCCGGCACGCGTCACGTCATTGGGTTTTGCTATTGTCGGCAATTTTGAGGAGTCCATTGACAGCTGGCGCAACTTTGCCCAGCGCCTGGCCCGCACCGGCTTGGCCGATGGCATGAACGACAACGATGGTGTGGTGTTGGCGGCGACCTCGGGCGCGCTGAACGTACGTTTGGGTGGTGAGGCGCTCAAAGAGGTGTTCTCGCCCATGTCCTCACAGGCCTTCCAGGCCGATGCCACAACGCCCTTAGGCATCAGTGCTGCCCAAGAGACCACCGCTGGCCGCGAGCCCAGCGTAGCCCACCTGCGCAGCATCGTGGGATTGGTATGGCGCAGTGTGGTGCTGTGGATGCTGCTGTTGGCACTGCTGTCTTTAGCGCGCTTGCTGGGGTAGTTTTAAAAGCGCTTTAGGCCTTTAGGCCAATAAAATTCCGCGGTAGCAGCTGCAAAATAGATAGCAGCCGAGTATGCACAGTTCGCACGCTCAATACACTGGCGGTGCACTCAGCTCTGCAAACAGCTCGCCATACAGCTTGTAGCGCCGTGCACAAATATCGTCTGCGCTGGGCTTTGCCTTCACCGCTGCAATCACGCCGCAGCCTGGCTCGTGCAGGTGGGTGCAGTTATAGAACTTGCAGTTGCCCAGATGCGCGGAGATGTCAGGCATGAGGGATCCAAGGCCTGTAGGCTCAATGTGGTGCAAACCAAACTCTTGAAAACCGGGAGAGTCGATCAGCGCGGTACGCTGTGTGGCGGGTGGCGCTGCTACATCACCCACCCAGTACAGCGTGGTACTCGTGGTGGTGTGTTTGCCAGAGTTCAAAGCCTGCGAAATCTCGTTGGTCAGCACGCGTGCACCGGGGGCCAGCAGGTTGATCAAAGTGCTTTTGCCGCTACCGCTGGGGCCCAAAATCAGAGTAGTTTTGCCTTCCAGGTGCTTCATCAAATGGGCTTTGTCTACATCGCTGGACAGTCGCAAACTCAGAGGCAATACGCCGTAGTGCATATGGCGGTAGGGCGCCAAGCGCCGCCAGGCCAATTCAAAAGGTTCGGGCAAATCGCTCTTGTTCAACGCAATGATGGCTTTGATCTTGGCGGCCTCGCAGGCGATAAGCGCGCGGGTGAGTTGGTGCTCCGAGAACTCAGGCTCGGCGGCTATCAAAATCAGCACCTGGTCCAAGTTGGCGGCAAATTCTTTGGTGCGAATCTCGTCTTGGCGGTACAGCAGATTGCGCCGGGTGTTGACTTTTTCGATGGTACCTTCGTCAGTGCTGGGCAGCCACTGCACATGGTCCCCGACCACGACTTGGGATTTTTTGCCCCGTGGATGGCACAGTGTGCGTTTGCCGTCCGGGGATTCCACCATGCAATGGCGGCCAAAGCTGGCGACAACCAGACCGGTATGGCTCATCGCGGTGCTACCAAGGCGTCTACCTCGGTAGCGCATTCAAAATCTGTGGCGGAGATGCCGCCTACATCGTGGGTGTTAAAGCGCACCACGCATTTGCCAAAGTGCACGCTCAGCTCGGGGTGGTGGTCGTGGCGCTCCGCGATGAAGGCCACCGCATTCACAAAGCTGATGGTTTCCATATAGTTGGCGAAGGTATAGGTTTTTTGGATGGCCACATTGGCACCGTCGCCATCGAGCAGCCAGCCCGCGTGGTCCGCCATACGCGCGACCAATTCGGTAGCTTTCAGGGCGCGCCGCGTGTGCATGCCCCAGTCTTTTTTCAGCAATACACTGGTCATGTGGCCATCCTTGCCAGCCGCTCTGAAGCGGGAGGGTGCGAGTAATAAAATTTCACAAACAACGGGTCGGGTGTGAGCGTGGAGGCGTTGTCTTCGTACAGTTTGAGCAGCGCGTTTTTCAGGTCTGTGCCATTGGTTTGCGCCACCGCATAGGCGTCGGCCTCAAACTCATGTTTGCGTGAGAACTGTGCAAATATTGGCGAGATAAACACCGTAAAAACAGGTACGGCCATCATGAACAGCAGCAGCGCCAGCGCATCGTTGGGCCCATTGGGCACTGGCCGCACGCTCAAGCCCAGATAGAACCACACCTGCTGGCTCAGGTAGCCCAGCAGCGCAAAGCCCGCCAAACTCATGGCAAACATACCCACAATGCGCTTGATGATGTGCTTATGTTTGAAGTGGCCCAGCTCGTGCGCCAGCACGGCATCTACCTCGCCGGGGCTCAGTTGCTTGAGCAAGGTGTCAAAAAACACCACCCGCTTGCTGGCACCAA
>JAYWHJ010000080.1:0-11999 GCA_043777795.1 Polaromonas sp.
GAGCGGTCTGGACTACGAGCGCGCCGTGCTTGCCGCCGGGCCCATCGGCATCATGCAGTCGGTGATGGACAACGTCATCCCCTACACGCACGACCGCAAGCAGTTCGGCCAAAGCATCGGCGAGTTCCAGCTCATCCAAGGCAAGGTGGCCGACATGTACACCGTGCTGCAAGCGGGCCGTGCATTTTGCTACACCGTAGGCAAAAACCTCGACCTGCTAGGCACCGACCATGTGCGCCAAGTGCGCAAAGACTGCGCCAGTGTCATCCTCTGGTGCGCCGAAAAAGCCACTTGGATGGCAGGCGAGGGCATCCAGATATTTGGTGGCAATGGCTATATCAACGATTACCCGCTTGGCCGCCTGTGGCGCGATGCCAAGCTATATGAAATTGGCGCGGGTACTAGCGAGATCCGGCGTATGCTGATTGGCCGAGAACTGTTTGCGGAGACTGCCTAATGCCGCTCAGCGTATTACTCAACCACAACCGCGCCTGGGCCGCACAAATGGTGCGCGAGCGCCCCGGGTTTTTCACCGGCCTGTCGCAGCAGCAAAACCCCAAGTACATGTGGATCGGCTGCAGCGACTCGCGCGTGCCAGCCAACCAGATCACGGGGCTGGAGCCTGGCGAGGTGTTTGTACACCGTAACGTGGCCAACGTGATGGTGCACACCGACCTGAACGCCTTGAGCGCGGTGCAGTACGCGGTGGACATGCTGAAAGTGGAGCATGTGATTGTGGTGGGCCACTACGGCTGCGGCGGTGTGCAGGCCGCATTGACCAACGCGCGCATTGGTATTGCTGACAACTGGATACGCCATGTGCAAGATGTGCGCGATAAACACAAGTCCGCACTCGATGCCGCGCCTGCCCAGCACCGCCTGGACATGCTGTGCGAGCTCAACGTGATCGAGCAGGTGATCAATGTGTGCCACAGCACCGTGCTCAAAGACGCTTGGCACCGTGGCCACCCCATCACCGTACACGGTTGGATCTACGGCGTGCACGACGGTCTGCTGGTAGACCTGCAGGTGGGCGCAGGTTCGCTGGCGCAAATAGAGCCGCTCTACGAAGCTGCGATTGAGCAAGTATTTAAGAAGAATAGGGCTCTAGCCCAATAAAATGCCGCGCGAGCAGCTATAAAAAACGCACTGACTATGTTTCCCCAGCGCCTGGACTCCACGCTCGCCTACGACATCGCCAAAGCGATGATGGATGGGTTTAACCGCCACTACCGGCTGTTTCGCACCGAGTCAGCACGTGCCAAGCACCGCTTTGAGACGCAGGACTGGCATGGGCAGCAGCGGGCACAGCGTGAACGCATTGAGTTTTATGATTTGCGGGTCAAAGAATGCGTGATGCGGCTGGAGAAAGAGTTTAAGGCCGGAGCGCAGCCGATGACGCTGTGGCAGCAGATCAAGCTGCACTACATTGGCCTCTTGGTCGACCACCACCAGCCGGAGCTGGCCGAGACGTTTTTTAACTCGGTAACGACGAAAATTTTGCACCGCACCCATTTTCATAACAGCTTTATTTTTGTCCGGCCTGCGGTGAGCACCGAGTACATTGAAAACGACGAGCCGGCCGCCACGCCCACCTACCGTGCCTACTACCCCACGCGAGAGAGCATGCAGGAGACGGTATTGCAGGCGGTGGAAAATTTTCGTCTGCAAAAACCGTTTGAAGATTTGCAGCGCGACGCAGGTCTTGTATGGGCGGCAATGGACGCGCAACTGCAAGACGTGAAGCTGCGGGCAAATTTTCAGATCCAGGTGCTCTCCACCTTGTTCTACCGCAACAAGGGCGCATACGCCCTGGGCAAAATCATCAACGGGTTCAACGAAGTGCCGTTTGCGCTGCCAATTTTGCACACACCTGATGGCAAGCTCGTGATAGATGCCGCGCTGTTTGGCGAAGACGATGTGCTGACTCTGTTCAGCTTTGCGCGCGCCTACTTTATGGTGGACATGGAGATCCCTTCGGCCTATGTGCAGTTTTTGCGCAGCATGATGCCGCGCAAACCTCGCGCCGAGATTTACAACGCGCTGGGCCTGGCCAAGCAGGGCAAGACGCTGTTTTACCGCGATTTTTTGTACCACCTGCGTCATAGCACCGACAAGTTTCGCATTGCGCCTGGCATCAAGGGCATGGTGATGTTGGTGTTTGACTTGCCCAGTTTTCCCTATGTGTTCAAGCTGATTAAAGACTACTACCCACCACAAAAAGACACCTCGCGCCAGCAGATCAAAGGCAAGTACCAGTTGGTCAAGCAACACGACCGCGTGGGCCGCATGGCCGATACGCTGGAGTACAGCGAGGTGGCCTTCCCGCGCAGTCGCTTTGACGACCAGTTGATAGCCGAGATAGAAAAGTTTGCGCCTAGCCAGCTGGAGATATCGGACCGCGATGGTGACGGGCAGATGGAGGTCATCATCAAGCACCTGTACATCGAGCGGCGCATGATCCCGCTGAACATCTATTTGCAAGAGGCCTTTGATGCGGGGCTGGAGAACGCCAAGCCCCACGCGCAAATGGAAAAAGCCGTCATCGAATACGGCAACGCCATCAAAGACCTGGTGCGCGCCAACATCTTCCCCGGCGACATGTTGTGGAAAAATTTTGGCGTCACGCGCCACGGCAAAGTGGTGTTCTACGACTACGACGAGATCGAATACATCACCGACTGCAAGTTTAGAAAAGTCCCAGAACCACGCAACGAAGAAGACGAAATGAGCGGCGAGGTGTGGTACAGCGTGGGCCCTAAAGATGTGTTCCCGGAGACCTTTGGCCCGTTTCTATTGGGCAATGCAGCCGTGCGCGAGGTGTTTATGCAGCACCATGCGGACTTGCTGGAGGCTGGTTTTTGGCAAAGCCACAAGGAGAGTATCCAGGCGGGGGTTGTGCATGATGTGTTCCCCTATGAGGTCGAGAAGCGTTTTACAAGGGAAAAGATTGGTGAGCCCATGGAAATAAGGCGCGAGAAGCTGTCAAGCATGGAGCGATCGGGTGTGAGGACGCCGCCATGATCTCGCGTGACACCTGGGAGCTGTGTAGTTTTATCGTGACGGCGCTGGGCCTGCCGGTGGCGATTATCATTTTTTTGTGGCAACAGCGCAAAGAGCGGGAGAACGAAGACGAGGAAGGTTACCAACTGCTGTCCAACGCCTATAACGATTTTTTAAAAGTCGTGCTGGCCCATCCCGACCTGCAACTGCGCAGCAACGCAGCGCTGCCCAACGCCACGCCTGAGCAGGTTGAGCGCATGCTGGTGATTTTTGATATGCTGATTTCGCTGTTTGAGCGCGCCTATCTGGTGGCCTACAAACATAAAATGAGCGACGAAGAGCGCCGCCGCTGGAACAGCTGGGACGATTACATGCGCGAATGGTGCCGTAGGGACGATTTTCATAACGCCCTGCCCTTGCTGTTGCGCGGCGAAGACCCCGATTTCCAGACCTATATTCGCCGCGTGGCAGGCGAAGAGCGCGGCAGTTTAATTCAAGTCGCATAATTGCTTTTTCATATTTTTCCAGGCTATTTTTTCAAGGAATTCGAAATGAACGATCCCATCGTCATCGTCAGCGCAGCCCGCACCCCTATGGGCGCATTTCAGGGCGACTTTGCATCTTTGTCCGCCCACGATCTGGGCGGCGTGGCCATCAAAGCCGCCGTCGCGCGCGCAGGTATCTCGCCCGAGGTGGTGAACGAGGTACTGTTTGGCAACTGCCTGATGGCTGGACAAGGCCAGGCGCCTGCGCGGCAAGCGGGCTTCAAAGGTGGCCTGCCCAAGAGCGCGGGTGCGGTCACTTTAAGCAAGATGTGCGGCAGCGGCATGCGCGCTGCCATGTTTGCGTACGACATGCTCAGCGCGGGCAGTGCCGATGTGATCGTGGCGGGTGGGATGGAGAGCATGACCAATGCGCCGCACCTGCTGCTCAAGGGGCGCAGCGGCATTCGCATTGGGCATGACCGGATTTTTGACCACATGATGCTCGACGGCCTGGAAGATGCGTACGAGGCCGGCCGCTCCATGGGCACCTTTGGCGAGGAGTGTGCAGACAAATACAAATTTACCCGCGAAGCGCAGGACAAGTTCGCCATCGCCAGCGTGGAGCGTGCGCAAGCCGCTACCAAATCAGGTGCGTTTGCCGCAGAGATTACGCCCGTGACGGTCAAAACCCGTGCAGGCGATCTGGTGGTGAGCATTGACGAGGGCCCGGCCAAAGCCAAGCTCGACAAGATTGGCACGCTCAAACCCGCGTTCAAAAAAGACGGCACCATCACTGCCGCCAGCAGCTCGTCCATCAACGACGGTGCTGCCGCTCTGGTGATGATGCGCGCCAGCACCGCTGCCAAGCTGGGCTGCAAGCCGCTGGCCCGCATCGTCAGCCACGCGGTGCATGCGCAAGAGCCGAACTGGTTCACCACAGCGCCGGTAGGCGCTACGCAAAAGGCATTGGCCAAAGCGGGCTGGAGCGTGAAAGACGTAGACCTGTGGGAAGTGAACGAGGCCTTTGCCGTGGTGCCCATGGCGTTGATGCATGAGCTGAACGTGGCGCACGAGATAGTGAACGTGCACGGCGGTGCCTGTGCGCTAGGCCATCCCATCGGCGCCAGCGGCGCGCGCATTATGGTTACCCTCATGCATGCGCTGAAAGCGCACGGACTGAAAAAGGGCTTGGCCACGCTGTGCATTGGCGGCGGCGAAGGTACGGCAGTGGCGTTGGAGATGCTGTAAGACAGCATTGCAGCACTATTTATTTAGTAGCTGCTCCCGCAATATTCCATTGAGCTAGAAGGTGTTTTGGCTATGAAAATACTGGTTTTGGGGGCTTCGCGCGGGATTGGCCTGGAGTTTGTACGCCAGTATGCCCAAGCAGGTGCGCAGGTCACGGCTACGGCCCGCAATGAGGCCGGTTTGCACAACATCAAAGCCTTGGGAGCCAAGGCACTCAGGCTGGATGTGGCAGACACGCAAAGCGTTAGCGGTCTGGCCTGGATGCTGGACGGCGAAAAGTTTGACGTCGCGCTGTATGTAGCGGGTGTGTATACCCAGGGCGGTGCCACCACGCCACCTACACAGGATGAGTTTGACCACACCATGCACGCCAATGTGCTGGGCGCGATGCAAACCATCCCGCAAGTTGCGCCCTTGGTCGAGGCGGCCAACCATGGGCAAGGCGGCAAGTTCATTTTCATCACCAGTGGCATGGGCAGTATTGGCGAGGTGGAAAGCGGCTTTGCATGGACTTACCGCGTCAGCAAAGCAGCGCTGAACATGGCGGTAGCCGCTGCGCAGCACGACTACCCCAAGGCAGTCATGGTGCCCCTATGCCCCGGCTGGGTGCGCACCGATATGGGCGGGCCGGGTGCGCCGCTCAGCGTAGACGAGTCCGTGACCGCGATGCGTGGCACCATAGCGGGGCTGACGGCTAAGCATAAAGGCCAGTATTTACACCACGATGGCCGTCAGTACAGTTCGTGGTAAATTTTTATAACGATAGGGGACATTCAATGATAAATCGCCCTCTAGTTCAATGGAATATTGCGGGAGCAGCTATGTTTACCGTAGCATTCCTAGTGAGCCCTGCAGATGCGCAAACCCGCAATGACGCGTTATGGAATGCCGCCAGCGCCGAGCAGGCTGCGGTGGTGAAAACGCTGGAGCAACTGGTCAACATAGAAACCGGCTCTGGCAACGCCGAGGGCATGGCCGCCATGGGCAATTTGCTCGAAGCGCAGCTCAAAGCTGTGGGCGCGAGCGTCACGCGCAGCAAGCCCGTGGGTGATGCGGTGGGCGACAACATTGTGGGCACTGTGCAAGGCAAAGGCAGCAAGAAGATATTGCTCATGGCGCACATGGACACCGTGTACGTCAAAGGCACCTTGGCTAAAGCACCTTTTCGCATTGACGGCGTGCGCGCCTTTGGCCCCGGTATTGCAGATGCCAAGGGCGGCGTGGCGGTGGTGCTGCACACCCTCAAGGTATTGAAAGACCGTGGCTTTAACGACTTCGCCAAAGTCACGGTGATGTTCAATACCGACGAGGAGCGCGGCTCCAACGGCTCGCTTGATTTGATCCAGGACTTGGCCAAAGTGCATGATGCCGTGCTGTCGTTTGAGCCGACTGTCGCGCTCAAAGAACTCACCGTGCTGGCCGCCTCAGGCGTCGCCAACGTGAAGGTCAATATCAAAGGCAAAGCCTCCCACGCAGGCGCTGCGCCCGAGCTTGGCACCAATGCGATGGTGGAGGCCGCAGACTTTGTACTGCGCACCTTGGACATTGACAACAAAGACAAAAACTTTCGCTTTAACTGGGTCATCGGCCAGGCCGGCGGCGTGGCCAACATCATTCCCGATGAGGCCAACATCATGGCCAATGTGCGTTACCTTGATCCGGCAGATATTGACAATATGGCCAAGCTGCTCACCGAGCGGGCGGGTAAGCCGCGCCTGCCAGAATCCAAAATCAGCATCAAGGTGGAGTTGGGCCGCCCCGCCTTCAATGCCAATACCGAAGGCAAACGACTGATCCAAAAAGCGGTAGACATTTACAAAGAAGCGGGCTTTGAGCTCACCGTGATTCCCGCCACCGGCGGCGGTACCGACGCTGCGTATGCCGCACTCTCAGGCAAGCCCGTGGTGGAAGGACTGGGCCTGCCCGGCTTTGGTTACCACAGCAACAACGCCGAATACGTGATGATCGACGCGATACCGCGCCGCCTGTACCTGGCCTCCCGCATGATTATGGACATTGCGCAGGGCAAGTAAGCACTTCGAATGTCAACCCAAAGAAAGTAAACCCCAAATGCTGTTAAGCCAAGACCATATCGCCGTGCAAGATGCGGTGCGCGCATTTGTCGCTGCCGAGATCGCGCCGCACGCTGCACAGTGGGACAAGTCGCACCACTTCCCGCGCGAGGCATTGCGCGGTTTGGCCGCCTTGGGTTGCTACGGCGTGGCTGTGCCAGAGCAGTACGGCGGGGCGGGGATGGACTATCTCAGCCTGTCCTTGATACTGGAAGAAATCGCCGCAGGCGATGGCGCCACCTCCACCATCATCAGCGTCAACAACTGCCCCGTGTGCTCCATTTTCATGGCCTGGGGGAGCGAAGCGCAAAAGCAAAAATACCTTAAGCCATTGGCGCGCGGCGAGATGCTGGGCGCGTTTTGCCTGACCGAGCCGCACGTGGGCAGCGAGGCAGCAGGTTTGAAGACCAGCGCTACCCGCGATGGCGAACATTACGTTTTGAACGGGGTCAAGCAGTTCATCACCAGCGGCAAAAACGGCGACATCGCCATCGTCATGGCAGTGACCGACAAAGCCGCTGGCAAAAAAGGCATCAGCGCTTTCATTGTGGACACCAAAACGCCAGGCTACGAAGTGGCGCGCATAGAAGACAAACTAGGCCAGCACGCCAGCGACACCGCGCAAATACGCTTTGACAACTGCCGGGTACCGGCTGAGAACTTGATCGGCGAAGAAGGCCAGGGTTTGAAAATAGCGCTCAGCGGCCTGGAAGGCGGGCGCATTGGCATTGCGTCGCAGTGCATCGGCATGGCGCGTGCGGCGTTTGACGCGGCGCTGCGCTACAGCAAAGACCGAGTGAGCTTTGGCCAGCCTATCTTTCAGCACCAGGCGGTGCAGTTCAAACTGGCCGATATGGCCACCCAGATCGAGGCGGCGCGCCAGCTGATCCACCACGCGGCGGCGCTCAAAGATGCTGGTAAACCCTGCCTCAAAGAAGCCGCCATGGCCCAACTGTTTGCCAGTGAGATGGCCGAGCGCGTGTGCAGCGACGCGATTCAGGTGCATGGTGGCTACGGCTATGTCACCGATTTCCCGGTAGAACGCATTTACCGGGATGTGCGGGTCTGCCAGATCTACGAAGGCACCAGCGACGTGCAGAAAATTTTGATTGGACGGGCTTTGGCCTGAGCTGGTTGGTTTGGTTTGCGAAGGGCTGACGCGGCCTGAGGGTAAATTTTTGTGAGCCGCTGGGCTAAGCGCACATTTAGTTAGTACTGTTTTGTCAACTAAGTGACCTAAAAGAGGGTTTTTACGTACCCCTGTTTGGCCTAAAAACCTAACAATGGCGGGGTGTGTGTTGTTTGATTAATTATTGGAGACTCTATGTCAAAGATTGCCCCTGAAAAAGCCCCAGCGCGCCGTCGCTTTCTGAAAACCGCCTCGGCGACCGCCGTCGGCACAGCCGCCATGGCAGCGCCGATGGTCTCGATGGCCCAAGCCGGCCCGATCACCATGCGTTGGCAGAGCACTTGGCCTTCCAAGGACATTTTCCATGAGTACGCGCTGGACTTTGCCAAAAAAGTCAACGACATGACCGGCGGCGACCTGAAGATTGACGTGCTGCCGGCCGGTGCTGTGGTGCCCGCGTTTGGTCTGCTCGAAGCCGTGTCCAAAGGCACGCTGGACGGCGGCCACGGCGTGCTTGGCTACCACTACGGTAAGCAAAACGCCCTGGCTTTGTGGAACTCTGGCCCAGCCTTCGGTATGGATGCCAACATGCTGCTGTCATGGCACAAGTACGGCGGCGGCGCAGAGTTGCTGTCCAAGCTGTATGCCTCTATCGGCATGACGGCAGTGCAGTCTTTCCTGTACGGCCCTATGGCAACCCAGCCGCTGGGCTGGTTTAAAAAGCCCATCACCAAGTCCGCTGATTTCAAAGGCTTGAAGTTCCGTACCAACGGCTTGGCGATTGACCTGTTTACCGCCATGGGCGCTGCGGTCAACGCATTGCCAGGCGGCGAGATTGTGCCCGCGATGGACCGTGGCCTGCTGGACGGCGCTGAGTTCAACAATGCTTCGTCTGACCGCCTGCTGGGCTTTCCTGACGTGTCTAAAGTGTGCATGCTGCAAAGCTTCCACCAAAGCGCAGAGACCTTCGAGATCATGTTCAACAAGCCCAAGTACGACGCGCTGCCAGGCAAGATGAAAGCCATCATC
The DNA here is from genome assembly GCA_043777795.1 of Polaromonas sp. GTDB lineage: Bacteria > Pseudomonadota > Gammaproteobacteria > Burkholderiales > Burkholderiaceae_C > JAAFIP01. The sequence goes on from JAYWHJ010000080.1 coordinate 8,967, forward strand.
GCCGGTGCGGTTGAGGCATCGTCGGCTGACATGTCCTGGAAGGCGATTGACCGCTACTCCAAGGACTACATCGAGCTACAGGAAAAAGACAAGGTCAAGTTCTACAAGACGCCAGACGCTATCTTGCAAGACCAGCTTAAGCTGTGGGAAGAAATTTTGGTGAAAAAATCCGCCGAAAACCCACTCTTTAAAGAGATCGTGGCGTCGCAGAAGGCATTTGCGCAGCGCGCTGTGAAGTGGGAACAAGACGTGGTGATCAACCGCCGCATGGCTGTGAACCACTTCTTTGGTGCCAAGAAGAGCTAAAGGGTTAATTTCTACCCATAGTCAACCATCCAGGCTCTGTCTGGATGGTTGATTTTTTTTGAGTAAGCCAAAACATGCAGCAATTTTTTCTCTTTGTGGACAAGATCAGTACCAAGATAGGCCACGCCTTCTCCTGGTTGATCATGGCCTTGACCCTGTTGATCACCTTCGAGGTGTTCTCCCGTTATGTGCTGGACAAGCCGCACTCCTGGGCCTTTGACTTGATGATCATGATGTACGGGTCCATGTTCATGATGGCCGGTGCTTACACCCTGTCTAAAAACGGCCATGTGCGCGGCGACGTGCTCTATGGCTTTTTCCCGCCCCGCCTGCAAGCAGGCTTGGATTTAGCGCTCTATATTTTATTTTTTGTGCCCGGCGTGTTCGCGCTGGCCTATGCAGGTTACTTTTATGCCGCCGAATCTTGGGCGATTAAAGAAATCTCCAACATCACCTCAGACGGCCCTCCGATTTACCCGTTCAAAACCATCATCCCCCTGGCCGGTGGCATGCTGCTGATCCAGGGTGTGGTGGAGATTCTGCGCTGTATCGTCTGCCTGAAAGAGGGCGACTGGCCAGCGCGTGCCGATGACGTGGAAGAGGTAGACGTAGACAAGCTCAAAGACATGGTGCATGTCAAAGATGAAGATATTGCCAAGCTCGGTGAGATGCTGGTTGCCAAAGAAGGAACGCGCAAGTGAAAAAAGAAATCTGGTTTGGCCTCAGTATCCTGATGGCCGTCGTTATTGGCATTTTTGTATTCATGCCTGCTCCGTCCCAAATGACCAACGGTCATATCGGCTTGTTGATGCTGGGCTTGATCGTCGTAGCTATCATGCTGGGCTTCCCCACGGCCTTTACCTTGATGGGCATGGGCATGGTATTTGCCTGGCTTGCGTTTCGCAGCCAAAACCCCAGCCTGGCGGTGCAACAAACGCTGGATCTGATGGTGCAGCGGGCGTACTCGGTCATGTCTAACGACGTGCTGATCTCCATTCCCTTGTTCGTGTTCATGGGCTATTTGGTTGAGCGCGCTAACTTGATCGAAAAATTGTTCAAGAGCTTGCACCTGGCCATGGCCCGTGTGCCAGGCTCGCTGGCAGTGGCCACCGTCATTACCTGCGCCATTTTTGCTACGGCCACCGGCATTGTAGGTGCCGTGGTCACCTTGATGGGCTTGTTGGCGCTGCCAGCCATGTTGAAGGCCGGCTACAACACCCGCTTGGCGGCGGGTGCTATTACCGCTGGCGGTTGCTTGGGTATCTTGATTCCCCCTTCAGTACTGTTGATTGTGTACGGTGCCACTGCCGGGGTGTCGGTGGTAAAGTTGTATGCAGGCGCGTTCTTCCCCGGCATCATGCTCGCCACGCTGTATGTAGGCTACATCATCATCGTGGCCAAGCTCAAGCCGCATTGGGCACCACCGCTGCCTGAAGCAGACCGTGTTGTGCCCTTGCCCGCTTATGCCGAAAAAATCTCCACCTCGTTCAGCGACAACGTGGTTAAGGGTTTGGTGGGCGGCATCAAAGGCAATGTCAAGCTGGACGTACCTAGCCGTACCTTGCTCTCGCAGCTGTTGATCGCACTCTTGCCTGCCATTGTGTTTACAGCCGCTATGGGTATGACCTACCGCATGGTGACCAAGCCTGCTGAGGTGGTGTCCACAGAAGCGGTGCAAATGGGCACCGGATTTTCTAGTGACGAAGGCAAGGCGGACACGGGCGGTTTGCAAGAGCCACCGCAAGAAGGTGGGCTGCAAGAGCCACCCAAAGAAGGTGCTAGCGCTGCGGTGGTGGCCCAGCCTGCGGCTGCGGTAGCTGCGCCAGTGGTAGCGGCCAAGGCCGCGCCTGCGGCTGCTGCCGAGCGGTTGGCTGCACCGTCGGCCTACTGGATCACCTTTGGCATTGGCGCTGCGGCGCTGGCGCTGTTCTACGCCATGTTCACCTTTGCACGCTTGGAAATCTTCAAGATGCTGCTGGGCTCCTTCTTCCCGCTGGCGATGCTCATCATGGCGGTGCTGGGTACCATTGTGTTCGGCCTGGCAACGCCTACCGAGGCAGCGGCCATGGGTTCGATGGGTGGTTTGATTTTGGCAGCTGCTTACCGGCGCTTGAATGTGACGGTGGTGCGAGAGTCGGTCTACCTCACGGCCAAGACCAGCGCCATGGTGTGCTGGCTGTTTGTCGGCTCCAGCATCTTCTCAGCGGCCTTTGCCTTGCTGGGCGGGCAGGATCTGATCAACAAATGGGTACTGTCAATGGACTTGACTCCCGTGCAGTTTATGTTGCTGGCCCAGGCCATCATCTTTTTACTGGGTTGGCCACTGGAGTGGACCGAGATCATCGTGATTTTCATGCCGATCTTTATTCCCCTGCTGCCGCATTTCAACATTGACCCGCTGTTCTTCGGTCTGTTGGTAGCATTGAATTTGCAAACCGCGTTCTTGTCACCGCCAGTGGCGATGGCAGCGTTTTACTTAAAGGGCGTTTCACCACCGCATGTGACGCTGAACCAGATTTTCCTGGGGATGTTGCCGTTCATGGGTATCCAGGTGATAGCCTTGGCGCTGCTCTACACCTTCCCAGGCATTGGGATGTGGTTACCAGGCGTGCTGTACAAGTAAACACAGTTGATTTGAATTTTGAAAAAGGGGCGCGCGAGCGCCCTTTTTTCTTTGTGCGCATGAATCTCATGTGTTCTATGGCGGCAGCGTCTCGATAGCGGGCA
>JAYWHJ010000081.1:0-31028 GCA_043777795.1 Polaromonas sp.
CTTCGATATAGCCGCGCGTGAGTTCTTCGGCAAAAATAGGTACACCGTCCGAGCGCCCCACAATAGCGTTTTGCACGGCGACGCTGAGCACCTGGGGAAAAGCCACGGCTTGCACCAAGCGCCGGGTTTGGAAGTCAGCCAGTTTTTCCAGCTGCATCGTACTGGCATGCACGTCGCTTGCCCAGGCGGGCAGCGCGCTGGGCCTGGCGGTAGCTATCAGTAAAATCGGCAACTGTGCAATGGAGGCTGCCAAGTTGCTGAACAATTCGGAGGTGGAGGGGTCGATCCAGTGCAAATCTTCCACCACCACCACACCACTGCCTTTGGCCAACACCTCTAGCAAGCGAATCAGTGTTTTGAAGACCATGGCACGTACTTGCTGCGAGCTCAGGTGTTCCAAGGGCTGCTTGGGGGCGGCTTTGAGGTGGATTAAATCCGCCAAAGCTGCCAGCTCCTGCTCCGTCACGGGCCCCGTGCACGTTAGCAGGTTTTTGAGCTTGTCCATGGCCGCCTCGGGCGCATCACCCGCAGCAATACCGGCTCGCAGCTCTATGAAGTAGCGTACCGCAAACAACGGCGATACCGCGTTGTAGGACGAGCACTGGAACACCAGGCGCTTGTTAGCGTGAATGCCCATTTCGGTCAGAGCGTCGTCTATCAGGCGTGACTTGCCCATGCCGCCCTCGGCCTTGACTACCAGGATGTGGCCATTGCCCTGGCGGGCTTCGTTGATGTGCTCTTTGATTTGCAGCGAGTAGGATTCGCGCCCGATCAGCGCGGCCTGTCGGTTACCGGAGCGCATGGCTGCAAAACGGCTGCTTTGCGTGCGCTCCTTTTGCACGCTCCACAGATGGATGGGTTGGGCAAAGCCCTTCAGATCAAAAGCACCTAAGTCTTGGCATTCAAACAAATTTCCCACCATTTGGTGGGTGGCTGTGGCAATCACGATGCCGTTGGGTTCGGCCATGGATTGCGCGCGGGCAGCCAAGTTAGGTGTTTCTCCAATCGCGTTTTCGTCTGCATCGCTGTCGGATGCCAAGGCTTTGCCTATCACCGTTAAACCGGTGGCAATGCCAATGCGCACCTGAGTGGACTGGCCATGAAACAGCGGCAAATGCCGACAGTGTTCCACGATACTAAGCGCAGCGCGCACACACCGCTCTGTATCGTGTTCATGCGCCTGCGGATAGCCAAAATAGGCCATCACCCCGTCGCCCAAATACTGAGAAATCCAGCCTTGGTGCTCGGCAATGGTTTGCGCTACCACGGTACGAAAAGCATGCAGATAGTGGTGCAGGTCTTCCGGGTCTATTCGGGCAGACAGTTGGGTGGAGCCTACCAAATCACAGAACAGCACACTGATTTGCCTGCGCTGCATAAAAGGCGGTGCACGTACCGGCGCCACAGGTTTTTCTACCGGCTGTGCGGGCGCCGCAGCGATTGCCGTGGCCGAGGTAGGCGTGTTCAGGCGCGCAATGCCGTCTAGAGCTTTGCGCCGATGGCCAATCGAGACTAAGCCCATCTCGCGCAAGTCCTCCGCTGTGAGGCTGCACAGCACAGCATAGTCCACATGGTTCTCGGCAAACGCAGCAGCATACTGCGACAGGCCTAGCGCCGCCAACCAGGCGGTCACATCAAAAGGTGGATTGGCGGTCACGCGGATTTACTTTGGGCGAAAGAGAGAAGGCATTGTTGTGGTCGCGGCGGGTTTTCAAGCAGCCGAGCAGCACAGTGCACGCGTGGTGTAGGCAATCGGCTGGTCAATGGCGTGTTGCAATGGGGTTGGCAAAATGATCACCGGGCCAGGGCCCACGCCAGGCGGCATCAGGGGGCGCACAGCCTGGCTGAAGCGAAACAGCATCTGCGGGTCGTACTTGCATTTCACCGCATACAGACCAGCCTGCGCCTCGCCCCAGTATCTGTGGGCATAGTCGGGCTGGTTCACGCGCGGATAGTTTTGGTAGATGTGCCCGTTGGAGCGCGGCTCCATGTAAGCCAACCATGCATCCAAATAATCCACCGCTGGCTTGCGCTGCGCCTCGTCCAGCCAAAACACGTCAAGCACCGCGTTAAACACGGTGTTGCGGTGGATAAAAGAGCTCTTCTCAACCGGATACGCATTGATTGCGCCGCCGTAGAACTCCATATAAAAGTAGGTGTACTTATTGGGCGCCAGCGCAAAAAGGTTGAGCAAGCCGCGCCAGTCGCCTTCGCTCCAGTTGCGCTCCACATAGCGGGCTGATTTGTCTTCGCGTGGCCAAGGTTGGTCAGGGCCCAGGCTCGGCATGCCGTAGGGCACGTTGAGCAAGTCTTGATTGAGGTTTTGGAAGCTGTCCATCTTGGTCCACTGCACCACCGCGCCAGGCAGGCTACACAGCATGTTGATCGATGCTTGACCAGCGGCTTGGTCGCCCACATACAGGCCGCGCAGCATCAGGTAAGGCTGCATCGGAGTAGCCGGTGTCACGGGGATGCCGCCGGCGATATTGGGCTGGTAACACAGCGAGACTTGGATGTTCAGATTGGGCGATGCCGCAGTGCGCATGTAGTTGCCTTGCATGCACACGAGCGCGCCAGTGGCGTTTTGCAGGTCCTGCTCGGTTTGCAGCGGGAAGATGATCGCCCAGCCAAACACTTGGCCAATCTTGCGCAATTGGTACGTGACATTGAGCAACACCCCAAAATTGCCGCCTGTGCCGCCGCGCATGGCCCACCACAGGTCGCTGTTGACGTCGGGCGTAGCCGTGACGATGCTGCCATCGGCCAGCATCACGCGCAGGGCCAGTACGTTGTCGCAGTTCATGCCGTAGGTGACCGAGGTAAAGCCGTAGCCGCCACCTTGCACATAGCCGCCCACGCACACATCGTCGCACTCGCCGCCGGGCACATGCAGGCCATAGGGCTCCAGGCAAGCGTTGAGTTTGCCAAACTTGGTGCCGCAGCCTACGGTGGCGGTCAGACCTTGCACGTCGATGACCACGTCCGACAATGCACTTACGTCCACCAAAACACCAGATCCAGCAGAGAAACCCGCCGTGCAGTGCCCACCAGAGCGCAGCGCCAGCGGTGCGAGCGATGTTTTTGACAGTTCCAGTGCCACGGCTACATCGCTCTCGACGGCGCAGTACACGATCATGCTGGGGTAGGCGTCAAAGACCGGATTGAACAGTTTGCGGTCGGTGTTGTAAGCCGGGTCTTTGGGCAGCACGATCGTGCCCTGCAACTTGATTTGCGCCTGCTTGACCTGCTCTCTATTCACCAAAAATTCGGAAAAATAAGCATCTTCTTGCTTGTCCCAATGCTTTAGCAGCGCTGCGTCGCGCATCAGCTTGCGTGAATAATTGTGTGGCATCGGTTCTTTCGAGGCAAGTGTGTGGAAAGCATATTCATTGTAGGTACTTTCCTTAAAAAACCAGCGAGTTCTTTTGGCGAACCCGCGCAAGTGGTGAGTGTGGTGCACTGTGATTGGCTGCGGATTGAAGGGCGAACCAAGATGGCACAAAACAGAGCAAATTTGTGTCACGCGATTCGGACGGATGAGGCGCACTCACGCCCGCTCCTGTGGAACACGCCAAAAGCCCAAATAGGGATCGTCAATCACTACATATTTAATAGCTTCTCCCGCAATATTTTAAAAGGCTACAGCCGAATAGGTATATGAAAAAAAGCTGTTTTTGAGCCGTTTTTCAAGCTCCGAGGCGTTAAAAAACCGCAAAAACCATCTCAAACACCTATCTTGAGCTATTTTCTAGGTCTCAATCGGGCTGCAGAGCTTTAAATTATTGCGGGAGAAGCTACTAAATAAGCAGCATGATGGTTGCATTGCACTTCCATCATGCGCCCTGCAAGTTCTCTCTGCTGCACCGCAGGCCTTCGAACACGCCACTACGTCCGAACAGGTTGAATTTAAGCGTGATACCTTGTGCCCACTGTCTTGTAGTGATGAAGTGCTACTGTTTTGTGAGGCAACACTTTTTGGACCTTACGCTGAGGTGAGGTGCTCGCGCCTGAGAGGCTACGCGGGAAGAGTTGACGTGCAGGAAACTCTGCAAATGGGGTCAGAGCAAAATTTCCTAGAGGTGTGGATTCGCGCCGATCAGATGGTCGTCCTGAATTTTGATCTGACCCCATTTTCTCCTTGGCTTTTCGAGCGAACTTACCGAAGCCTTCGCGAACCCCTCAACAAGCTCAGCGCCAGCAAAAACGCTGTGTATTAACCAGCGCGCTGTGCCCGTGCGCCCTGCTGATGGCCAGTACCGCGCTGGCGCAAACCATAGCTTCACTGGAGTCGTCTGCCCTCTAACCATCGTAGGCCCTGGCAATTGATGCCGTGGCGGGCGCGTTGCGCGGTGGTAGCTACGCGGTCTATTTTCGGCACACGGCCACCGACTTTTCGAAAAGCGACGCGGTCACGCCCAGAGCCGTCATGCGTGAAAGCGACTGCGCTGACTACCCGGGCCTGAAGCAATTGCTGGCCTCGCCGTGGCCGCAGGCAGCAACCGCTGGCTGATAGGCCACGGCAACCCGTTTGGCGCGGTAGCCGGTGCGCCGCACCTGACCGAAGGCAAGACCGGCGTGATCCGGCCGGGCGGCACGGGCTGGACGGTCGTGGCGCGGGTGATGCCCCGGTACTGGGCGCAGCTGAAGTAGGTGTACGCATCAGCAAGAGTGGGTGCCGACGCGATATTTACCCAGCTGTCGGTGCTGAGCTGCGCCATACCATTTCCCCGCAACCGCAATGTTGGCACCTATCCACATCGGTAAATCATGGGTCAGTGGATTTCCGGCACGCGGGTCAATTCTCCACTAGCTGCAACGCCCAAGGTCTGGTACGACACGGAACCAAACAGCTGTGCAGTCGGCAATTTCTCAGGGTGCATGGCAAACTTGATTGATGAATACATCATTTATCGCATTCCAAAGCTGGCTATGTCAGTTGCCAGACACTGCCTGGAAAAGTTGAAGCCTGAGCTTCGACTCCCCAGACGACAAATTTTTAATTGAATACCGGATGAGCAGACATATGGACGCCTTGGACGCTTTGCTTTTGAGAACCGGTGAGTTTCAAGACACAGTGCGTGCGCATGTTGCAAGTTTGGTTCCGTCCGAAGGAGCTCGGTACTTGGTGGCGTTTCAGGCAGGCGTTTTGTCGCCGGAATGCCCCAGGGTCGGCGATTCTGACGTGGATACAGTGCATGGATTTGGGACGAGTGCATCACTCTGGTACCCGGCGAGAGCTTAGGTGCTGCGCCTGAATGGGACTTGGCAAGCCAGCCGAAAAAACCCTCTAGAAATCGGATGGCGTGGAGAAGTTGCCAGGCTTATTTCAACTACTTGGGTACAGGCTCGACTTTCACTGACAGGTTCAAGCGCGTCGTCTGGCTTTATTCACAGACAAAGCGGTCATAAACTCAATGACGAAGTTGCAGTCTTCATCTTGCAGCACGCTCATGTCACCCGCCGCAACCGGTGCAACATACTCTCGAATGACGTGCAGACCGGCAATTCGTTCATCTATTTTGGTCAGGACCTCCCCAGCCAGCCGCTGAATCGCGAGCACATCGATCTCACCGTGATCGCGATCGGACAGCAGCAGCGCGATTTCGGCCAGCGTGAAGCCTAGCTCCTTCAGATGCTTGATGGTCTTGAGACGGTCCAGCATGTCGCCGCCATATTGGCGATAACCGGCTTCAGTTCGGCTCTGTGGCGCAATCAACCCCTGCTCCTCATACAAGCGCAATTGGCCGCGGGTGACGTTGGCAGCTTTGCACAAGGCGCTGGTCGTCTGCAGCGACTTAAGCGCGTTTACGTGGATGACATTCTTCATATTTTTCTGGTGTGCAGTCGTCGTTTGCGCTGGAAAAAGGATTTGTTTTCATTGATTTTGAAAACATCATAAACCTGGCACCACGGTGCCAGGTCAAGGCGTTTAAATAATCTTGTTGGAAGTCAACAAACCCCTTGACATGGCACCTATGTACCGGGTTTCTAATCCTTTTATCGGAAAAACCCCTTTGGAGATTTATCTTGGCGACAGTCCTCACACCCCACAAAACAGCACTCGTCACTGGCGCCTCATCGGGGATAGGCAAGGCGCTGGCTTATCACTTTGCGCAAGACGGCTACCACCTCGTGCTGGCAGCCCGCAGCGTTGCCAAGATGCAGACCTTGGCCGATGACTTGCAAAAGCAATTCAAGGTGGTCGTCACCGTCATCGGCGCAGACCTCGAAACTAACGAAGGTGCTGCACAGCTGCACGCCGAGATCAAAGCGCGCGGCATTGTCCTGAGCGCCCTGGTCAACAACGCCGGGTACGGTACCTTTGGTGAGTTCAAGGACTCGGCGCTGGCGTCGGAGCTGGCCATGATGCAGCTCAACATGAACACGGTTGTCGTGCTAACCAAACTCTTCATGCCAGATTTGTTGGCGACGCGCGGCAAGATTCTGAACACGGCATCCACCGCGGCTTTTCAACCGGGGCCTTACATGGCGGTGTATTACGCTACCAAATCTTTTGTCCTGAGCTTCTCCGAGGCCATTGCCTCTGAGTTGGAAGACACCGGTATCACCGTGACGGCGCTGTGCCCCGGACCGACGGCCTCGGGCTTTCAGGACAAGGCGGATTTGGGCAACTCGGCACTGGTCAAGGGCAAGAAACTGCCCACCTCAGAAGAAGTTGCCAAGTTGGGCTACCGCGCCATGCAACGCGGGCAGCGGGTCTACATCCCTGGATTCGCGAATTGGGCCATGGCGCAAAGCATGCGCATCACACCGCGCAACATGGCTACTAAAGTGGTCAAAACCTTGACCAGACCCCTTGCATAAGGACCGCATCATGATCAACCACATGAACAGTTATTTCAGCGCAGAGAAACAGGAGAGCTTGATCTTCATCACTGTTGGCCTGCTGGCCATCGGCATCAGTGTATGGCTATGGATGAGCGGTCATCGGCTGAAATCCATGGCCTACCCACTGGTGGCCATTGCGGTGATGCAGATCGTGGTCGGTGCTTCGGTCTATCTGCGCACCGACGTGCAGCTGTCCACCTTGAGCGCTCAGCTGAACGCGAACCCTGCGGCGTTGAAGGCGGAAGAAACCAACCGGATGCAGACCGTGATGAAAAACTTCTCGATCTACAAGGCGGTCGAAATGGTGCTATTGATCATAGGCGTTGGAATGATCGCCTTTCTGCAGCGCCACGACTTGGCCGCGGGTATTGGCGTTGGCCTGGTTTTGCAGGCAGCTTTCACGCTGACACTGGACATTTTTGCTGAGGCTAGGGGTGCTGACTACCTGTCCGCAATCCGTTCGCTTGCAACCTGAAGTGGTGATCCGCCAGCGTTTACTTGCCGATCGCCAAATCGTAAGGTCGCATGGTCGCACCTCGTCACTACTGGGTGCAGCAATCCTCGAATTCGCCACCACAATGCTGATCGCGCGCTGTTGGAGTGAATGTCAGGTTTGGAGCAAGCAATTCGGGTAAACCTATTTCAGGAATCTTGGCAAACGCGAGGTTCATGAACTCCCCCTGTCCGGCGACACGCTGGACTGCCCGTAACCCGCCATTGGTCAGCGTCGGCTTTCGCTACATTCCAGTCGGCCACCAGCAATATCGGCAAGCGATAGTCAATGTCAGCTTTAGGGCAGTCTGCTAAAACTCTTGAACTTCCGTTTTGTCGTCGAGTCATCCCAGTCACGACAGGCTCCTTCCGCGCCGGCAGGCGTAAAAGACCGCTCTGCGGCGGTGACCTCGCCAAAGGGCTGGTCGTGCGTCGACACTGATCTGCCTCGCGATCAGTGCCACCGAAGTCAATTGATGTGGCACAGCTCGCCAGGAGTTGTGCAGAGCGTCCTAAATGGGTCGGGGCGAGTAATTTCTGATCAATTCGGCGTGAACTTGGTTGCGGCCTAACAAACCCGCAGCACCTCAAACTGCTGTCGGGTTAGAGCGACCTGTATCGACACCTGATCACCCTCGCATTTACCCAGCATGGCCCTGCCCAAAGGGGCTTCGCTGCTGATGACCTGAACGAACTCTGAGCCGCTGGCCAACTTCATGCTGCCTCCATTCGGGCCGAGAAAGAGCTGCTGCTGCTTGTCGTCGGAATCGACCAGGCAGACCAGCGCGCCGAGCTGTATACCTTTGCTGGCGTCGTAGGGGCGCGGGCGGAATTGGCGCCAATCGGCCATCGCCTGGCGGATGGCTTCGGCGCGACGAGCTTGGCCGGTGGACAGGTAAGCGGCTTCGAGTCCCAACGTGTCGTATTTGTTTTCGGCGATGTTTTCTTCGTGAGTCGCCGTTTCATGGGCCGCCCGCATGGCGCGCTCGGCTTGCAGCAGGTCTTCGGCGAGCCGTTCCAGCACCCGCTGCTGTAGCAAGAATTTATCCATGATGAAAGGTCGGCATATCGATAAGAGAGGGTCAGGTTTTGATTATGAAGGAATCCACCAGCCTTCGACGCTTTTGTTGGCTGCAGGTTAACTTCAGCTATGCGCACTGGCCTCTCGCCCATCTCCGTGCATCGAACGGTAAGAACCGGCTGACCGCCGCAGGCCATGATCAATGGCTGCTTTCCGGCGCCGAACCTTTTTGCTTGGACTTGCGCATTGTCGTCCAAAGCGGCCGCCTTCTCTAGCGCCGTCCTTCCACAATGGTTACGGCACTCCCGTGTTTCATCAAGGTGTTTTTGGCGCATGCGCGCAAGTCTTGCAGTGTGAAGCCGTCGCGTTTGCCGTTGACTGACATCTGGTTGCGCACCGTCCCGTGACCCGAGGGGTTGGAGCAGTAATTGGGGTATCTTTTTTTGTTCTACATTTGCTATATTTTTAATAGCTTTTTTGTACGAATTTTAGTGGGCTACATGCCGATTTGATGTCTAAATCCTCCTGCTGTGGCCCCATCAGCCTGATAGCGAGCCAGCTCTATCAAGCCGGGCAATACCAGCAAGTCGAAGACCGAGCCCACGCCCTAGACTGCCCCTTGACGCCTGACGAGATGATGGAATGACCGCGCCATGGCTCGCGCGCCGGGGTGTTAGACATATAGACTGCCAGCGCGAGTGAGGGCAGGGTCTTGATCGCGTCGTGCAATGGCACGCCATGTTGCGTCAGACCTGCCGGGCATTGCACTTGTGCCCCCGGCCCGGTTATTTGCAATAATCCAACCACATCTGCAAACGATTTTTTTTAGACAGCCTGTCCTTTCGACCTTTCAGGAGACTCACCATGCCCGTTCACGCCCTCACTGCTTCACGTGGCCTTGACCCGGTCGCCCAGGCCAAGATCCAACTGGCGGCGGCGCACAGGCTAGCGGCTTTGCATGAACTCGAAGAAGGCATCGACAACCACTTCACTGTCAGCATGCCGGGCAAAGACGACCAATTCCTGATCCTTCCTTTTGGCATCCACTGGTCCGAGGCCAAAGCCAGCGACCTGATGGTGTTCAACGAGGCGGGCCAGACGCTTGTAGGCGCAGGCCCGGTGGAGCTGTCGGCCCGCTGCATCCACGCGCCGATCCACCGCATCACGGGTGCCAAGGTGGTGTTCCACACCCACCAGACCTGGGCCACGGCACTGAATATGCTGCAAGACAACCGGCTGCACGCGACCACCCAGACCTCAGCCTTTCTGTATGGCCACATCGCCTACGACAACACCTACACCGGCCTGGCCGACACGCTGCACGAAGGTGAGCGCCTGGCGGCCGTGCTGGGGAAAAACCACTACATCTTCATGAAAAACCACGGTGTGCTGGTGGTGGGTGACACCGTGGCACAGGCCTACCGGCGTATTTACCGCCTGGAGCGCGTCTGCCGCATGCAGCTGATCGCCATGGCGGCTGCCACGGGCACCGGCCAGCAACTCGCCGTGCTCAGCCAGGAAGTGGTTGACCGTGTGCAGATGCCTAACCCGCATGACAGCCACCCGCGTGAGGAGCGAGAGCGCCTGTTCTTTGACGCGATGATGCGTGTGCTGGATCGGGAGCTGCCTGGGTATCGGGATTGAGGACTGTGTCTTGCTACTAAAGTCGTAAACACGAGGGGCGTCTTTCAACCAGTGGTTGCATCGCCACAAAGATTTCAATACCTGGTCAAGTCAGACACGGCTTGTGATGGCTTGCCAAAGCGGGTGGGGAGTCTAGACTAGTTTCAGCAGCGGGAGTGAACTTGACGATGTCAGCGGGAGTATTCTTCCTTGTCATTGCTGGGGCCGCCGCAAGATGCGGCAAAACCAATTGCCGTATGTTCACGCGTGCTTTGAGGCGGGCAGCCAGCAGAAATAGCCCGCCGAGTTTTCTATGCAGAAACAGAGTGTCGATGGGCGGGACGTGCCAGAAGTCTTCCTCCAAACTCAATGCCACTCCAGCCTGTCGGAGGCGCTGGGCCATATCCGTTTCGCCGAAATCAAAAGCGCCATCAAAGCACACTGGCTCTAAGGCCATTTCAAACAATTCCAGCACGGCTGAGACGTGTCTGGGCTCGGTACGGGAATCGAAATAGCCAATGTCAAGGCCAGCTTGCGCCATCGCATCGCGATCTTGCGCCATGCTTGCAGATATCAAATTTTTATAAGCCCGTCCAAACTTAGGATCAAAACTGCGCGTGGCACCAAAATCAAGAAGGATCACTTGCTGAGTTTGAGGATCGTATCTATAGTTGGCAAAATTTGGATCAGTTTGCATGAGACCAAATTCAAAAAGCTCGCGGTAAACAAGATCAAAAAGCGCACCGATCATCGCGTCGCGCTTGGACTGGGGTGCGTTCTCTATCGACTCGACAGCGACGCCAGAGACGTACGACATTGCCAGCACATTCTTTCTTGTGAGGTCTGCATGCAGGGCTGGTACTACAAACCTTGAATCCTCTGCCAGCAGCTGGCCGAATCGCTGGAGGTAAGCTCCTTCTGTTTGGTAGTCGGCCTCCTCATGTAACTGCCGCTTCGCAGCCTTCAGCAATGGCGCGATATCCAGCGCTTTTGGCAAAAGACCAGCTATCCGTAGCAGGGCGGCCACATTGTCCACGTCGCTGTTGATGCTTTTGCGCACCCCAGGGTATTGAATTTTGATGGCAAGATCCAAGCCTTCGATGGTCTTTGCGCGATGCACCTGCCCAATCGAGGCAGCTGCGATGGGTAGCATCGAAAACGATTCGAAGCGTTGCTGCCATTTCGCTCCCCAGTTTGCTGACAACACGGCCTTCACTTGGCGATCTGGCATATTGTGCGCACTTGAGCGCAAACGTCCGAGAATCGCGGCTATTTCAGGCGGAACGAGATCACCTGCATCCATGGAGATAAGCTGTCCAACTTTCATCGCCGCGCCACGCATTTGGGACAGCTGCTGCGTGATCTTCATCGCATTGGCGGGGGTGAGCAACAAATCGCTTATTTTCGGGCGTTTACCTCTAGCAAGCTGCTGCGCGCCTGCTATCAGTATGTTTCCGGCTACGCCGCCGGCCATTGAGCCTAGGCGTACCAGACGGCCAAACCGGCTGCTTGGAACGACAGCGCTTTTCAATGAGGATGGCTTTTCTGGAATCATGGTACCGCTTTAAGCTTTTCCCCATTTTCTATCTTCGCTGCCAATGCACCGTTCGATCACCTGAACACGCTTGTGTGGGGTAAGGCTATTTGTAGCAAAATTATTCGTGCAAACTAACGCAACGCTGGCCCAACCCAATGAATCCACTTCATCCTAAAAAACTTCTACTGACCAAATGGACTGCCGTGCGTCCTATTGCAAAAAACAAGCACTTTCTTGTTTCAAAAGTCATCACTCCAGAGCCACCTGATGCCAAGATTGAGTGGGTTGAACTGGAGGCGGTATTTTCCAAGGCAGTGATGCGTATTCAATGGCGAGAGCTTCAGGACGACACACTTTGGCGCATTGGCTGGCAAGACATGTAAGACAGGAAGGCTGCAGCTTTTTAACTATCGGCGTCTTCGATACAAGCAATCGCCGAATGCCCAATTCCTAATAGTCTGAGTGTATCATTTGTCTCATGCTGATTGATTAAATGCATTGTCATCTAGCCGAAAAATTTCGCAAGGTGCGAAGCCCCAGTCAGCTAAGGGGCAATTTTGCTCTGAACTATCTCAAACTTTTGAAACCCATCATGTCCCTTATCAACACGCAAGTTGCACCGTTCAAAACCGAAGCTTTTCACAATGGTAAATTCATCACCGTCACCGAGCAAAGCTTCAAAGGCAAATGGTCTGTGCTGATTTTTATGCCTGCCGCTTTTACATTCAACTGCCCGACAGAGATTGAAGATGCTGCTGACAACTACGAGCATTTCCAAAAAATGGGCGCGGAGGTATACATTGTCACCACCGACACGCATTTCTCCCACAAGGTCTGGCACGAGACCTCTCCTGCTGTCGGCAAAGCCAAGTTCCCCCTGGTTGGCGATCCAACGCATCAGCTCACCAATGCCTTCGGCGTTCATATCCCCGAGGAGGGCTTAGCACTTCGCGGCACCTTCATCATCAGCCCAGAGTTGGTGATCAAGACTATGGAAATTCATTCCAACGAGATCGCCCGTGATGTGAAAGAAACCGTTCGCAAGCTCAAGGCAGCTCAGTACACAGCCGCTCATCCTGGCGAAGTGTGCCCAGCAAAATGGAACGATGGCGCTAAGACACTTAAGCCCTCGCTTGAGCTGGTCGGCAAGATTTAATCATCACGCTGGCCAACCACAGCCAGGTTTACGACTTTTGAAACAGTCTGCATCACGGCGCATACGCCGTGATGCAGCAATAGTCGTTGTATGGGAAAACCTGGCTATTTTGTTTCCTTTCACGGTATTTCTGCCGGTTAGTTGAAGTAAGTATTGCGCAAAGTGCTATATATTCAGGAGTGAACCATGTTAGATCAAGACCTTCAAGAGCAACTCGCCGCCTACCTTGAGCGTGTCAAAGAGCCGTTTGAGATTGTTGCGGCATTAGGAGACGATTCGGGTTCGCATGAAATGCGCGAGTTGCTGGAGACGGTCAGCAAGCTATCGGACAAGATCACTTTGCGCACGGACGGTCAAGACGCGCGCACGCCGTCATTTGCATTGCGACGCACAACCGGCGCATCGATGAAACTGCGCTTTGCGGCCATACCGCTTGGCCATGAGTTCACATCCCTTGTACTGGCGCTGCTGTGGACGGGCGGGCATCCGCCCAAGGTTGAGGCAGACACTATCGATCAAATCCGCGCTCTGCAATTTGACCAGCCACAGAAATTTGATGTGTTTATGAGTCTCTCTTGCCATAACTGCCCGGATGTGGTGCAGGCGCTGTCGCTCATGGCCATCAACAACCCTGCCTTTGACGTTACCATTATCGATGGTGGCTTGCATCAAAAAGAGGTGGAAGAAAAAGGCATCATGGCGGTTCCCGCAGTGCACCTCGCTGGCGAAATGTTCCACTCAGGCCGCGCCTCACTTGAGGAACTTGTTGCCAAACTCGATACCGGCGTTGCAAAGCGAGAAGCTGCAAAGCTCTCAGCCCGAGCACCTTACGAAGTGTTGATTCTCGGCGGTGGTCCCGCCGGCGCAGCCGCTGCTATTTATGCTGCCCGCAAAGGCATCCGCACCGGGTTGCTGGCCGAGCGCTTTGGAGGTCAGGTCAATGACACCATGGCCATTGAGAACTACATCGGCGTACCCGAGACCGATGGCCCCAAGTATGCCGCTGCATTGGAACAGCACGTTAAGACGTACGACGTTGACTTCATGAACGGACACCGCGCCGCCAGTGTGGTCGCCGCAAGCGACGAGGGAGGATACATTACGCTCAAAACCGATGCAGGCGGCGAGCTGAAAACTCGCAGTTTGATCATTGCCACTGGCGCGCGTTGGAGAAACATCAACGTGCCCGGTGAGCAAGAATACAAAAACAAAGGCGTGGCTTACTGTCCGCATTGCGATGGCCCTTTGTTCAAAGGGAAAGATGTGGCGGTGATCGGGGGTGGTAATTCCGGCGTCGAAGCGGCGATTGATCTGGCTGGCTTGGTCAAACACGTCACGGTGTTTGAATTTATGCCCGAGATGAAGGCTGATGCCGTGTTGGTCAATAAGCTCAAAAGCTTGTCCAACGTGACGATACACACCAACGCGCAAACGCTGGAAGTCACTGGCAACGGCGACCGGGTCAACGGTCTGCGTTTCAAAGATCGCGCGACCAATGAAGAACGCAGTGTGGCGCTTGAGGGCGTGTTTGTACAGATCGGCCTCATACCCAACACCGAATTTTTAGGCGCCACAGTTGCGCGCAGCAAATTTGGCGAAATCCTGATCGACGCAAAAAATCATACCAATGTGAGCGGAATTTTCGGCGCAGGCGACTGTACGACTGTGCCTTACAAGCAAATCGTGATCGCAGCGAGTGAGGGCGCAAAAGCGGCGCTCAGCGCGTTTGACCATCTGATCCGTACGACAATGCCAGCTGACAAGTTATGTCACGAGGAACGGGGTGAACCGGCTCATGTGTGAGCCATTTCCTCGATTGCTAGCCTGCAGGCAAAGCGGCAAATAGCCCCATCCATCTGCGGTTGAGGCCAGCCGTATTAATGTGCGATTTCGACAGACACGGCAAGCCTGCATGTAAGGCTCTTGGAAAATTTATGACTCACACTGCGCAAATGACCATCAGCTCTCCCGACGCGGTGCACGGCGGTAAAACTAGCCTCCCGCAGGCTGTGATACGCGACTTACGTACCGACCACGCGGGAGAGACGGGTGCCGTCTACATTTATTTGGGAATATTGCGGGTGTCTCGCGACGCTGCATTACGCAATTTCGCGCAGCGGCATATGGCTACAGAGCGTGAGCATTTGGCCCAGATCGAGGCATGGTTGCCAAGCGCGAATTACAGCCGTTTACTGCCCGCTTGGCGTCTAGCTGGTTGGCTTACGGGTGCTTTGCCCAGCTTGGTCGGCCCGCGAGCCGTGTATGCCACGATCGAAGCCGTGGAGCGGTTCGTCGACGAACACTATGGCAAGCAACTCCCCAGACTGGCATCGCTTCCGCAGCTCCATGCACTGTATCGAACCGTACTCTCTTGTCAGAGCGATGAAATCTCCCACCGGGACGAAGCGGCCGCTGAATGCAGCGATGGCGCGCGGGGTATTTTGCTGCGCATTTGGTGTCAACTTGTCGACTTCGGGTCACGTGCGGCGGTTGTTGTTAGCAGCCGTATTTAAGGACGGAAGTCATGACTGCGATTGCCTCTGAGATCGAACGCTTTAATCGTCTCAGTGCAACTTGGTGGGATAACCAGGGGCCTATGCGGCCACTGCACGTTGTGAACGCACTGCGCCGCGAACTTATCGTGGAGCGCATCAAAGATCATTTTGGGCTCTATCCTAGCGCAAGCGGCTTAGGTGGCTTACGCATCCTTGATGTAGGTTGTGGGGGAGGCCTTCTGGCTGAACCGCTGGCCCAAATTGGCGCGCAAGTTGTGGGTGTGGATGCCTCGCCCGGTAACGTGGCTGCAGCCCGTTTGCACGCAGAGCAGGCCGGCGTACAGCTCGATTATCGGCTCGGCGAGCCGAGCGATGTACTTGCGCCAGGTGAGCAATTCGATGTTGTCATGGCATTGGAAGTGGTTGAGCATGTGAGCGACGTGCCTGTATTCGTCAACACAGCTGCGCGTTGTGTCGCACCTGGCGGATTGCTATTCGCATCAACAATAGACCGGACGCTGAAGAGCTTCGTATTTGCTATTGTTGGCGCTGAGTACGTCCTTCGCGTTCTCCCGCGCGGCACCCACCGCTGGCGCCAGTTCGTGCGTCCCAAAGAGCTTGCGGATGCTGCGGCGCGATCCGGTCTGCGGCTGCTGGCCAGCCAGGGAATGCAGTACAACCCGTTGCGCCATACCGCCAGGTGGTGTCAAAGCACCGACGTTAATTACTTGTCAATATTCGAGTTACCGAGGTAGTTCAGCTTGCCTCAGGCAGCTGGCACTGCGAAGCAGCAGAGCATCAAATAAATGATTTGCCGCTTTCTGGAGCGACCACACACCCTCCGATCGTCCAATTCACACCAGATAGCCGCTCGACCAAATACGTGGCTCGCCAATGGCCACCTGCCCGATCTATCAAGTGCAACGACTGCGTACGGACCTGTTGTCTACATCAATGGCGCGCGCTTGAAGGAACGAGACGCTGGCATGCCGCAGGATCATCGGATAGCCGCGTCGTACCATGGCCATGAAGTTATCCGCGTCAACAAATTGCGCTTTGATGCTTGGTGAAGCAAATGAGAATGCAAGCTCTGCGTTGTCCGCTGCAAACGCCTTGAGTTGCCCTCCTATCACTTTTCGAACAGCGATGGTATCCAGTTCTGGCCAGCCTGCTGCGTATGCGGGCGCCTGAGCGAGCAGGGCGACCGCGACCAAGCAGCCGAAGCTTCGGCGAGTGCATGCGGCCATCGGTGAAGAGTCCATCCCATCGCGCTTCATTGGGCAGTATCCTTCGCAAGGCCTGTCTGGCCCGCGGCCTCCACCGGTCCCAGATCAGTAGGCAAGGTCAACGCCGGGTGGCACATTTTCTGCCCATCCCACTGTTGACCACACCAGCAGTGACCTTCGTCGTTAATGATGCAGGTTCCGCTACCGCAGCAGCGTGGGTCTTCGCTCATAGCAACTCCTTTTTTTGAGACTTACTTAACAAGTGGCCGTATCGCTGTGAAGCCACCGTCTACAGCAATGACTTGCCCCGTCACACGAGCCGAACCGTCGCCAAGCAGCCACGCCATCGTGTCTGCAACTTGATCAGCCGTTTGTACGCCACCCAACGGGTACTGTTTGCCGGCTCCCTCGCGCATCGCGGCAAGCTTCAGCATGCCCGATGTCATGGGTGTTTCGGTGAGGCCTGGCGCCACAGCGTTGATCCGAATTCCCTGAGCGGCATATGTCGCTGCCGCGCTTCGCACCATCGCTTCGATGCCCCCCTTTGCTGCTGCAATGGCTTCGTGGTTTGCAACGCCGATACGCGCCACCACCGAGCTTGCGAAGACGGCAGCACCGGCTTCGCCCCGCAGTGCTGTGAGCCAAGCCTGCAACATGAAAACTGCGCTATCTAAATTGACGCGAATCACTTCACGGTAGGCTTCTGTTCGAGTTCGGTGTAAGGGTGCGATGAGCGTACTGCCCACACAATGCGCTAGGAGCGTTGGTGCCTGGCCTAGTGCGTCAGCGCAACTTGCGACAGCCATGGCGGCACCCTCGGGCGTTGTGGTGTCCGCTTCGATACGGGCGTCGGCCATTAAGTCAGACAGGCGCTTCGCATCGCGGCCAACAACGGCGATGCGATAGCCCTGGGTGTGCAGCTGGGCCGCGAGGGCCCTACCGATACCGCCGCTGGCGCCCGTGATGAGTGCAATCTTGGTCATGTTGAGGTGTGGATCATGAGAATCAAAGAGGTTTTTGCAGCCGGATCTGTTCTAGGCGCGAGGCCCAACGTTGCATGGTGGGTCGGAAGTGGAGAAACAACCTGTAGGTGCATTCCATCAACCAGGACGCACCGGGCACGCGGCCGATCGTTGCAAGCCAGCGCCAGCCGGGTAGTGCGGCCCATAACGAAATGAAAGCCAACGCTCCGCTCAGGAGTTCACCATCGCGGCCAAGCACATGAAATCGCGCTAAGAGCTGGTCCCTTGTTGTACCGGGCGGCAGATCAATTGTGTGGTCACTTACGTCAGAGAAGCTGACAGCTCCAGAGCCCTGCATCGGGTTGAGCCCTCGATAGACGCTGATCTCCCTGCGGCAAAGTGGGCAAGCTCCGTCGAACAAAACAGTCAAGTCAGGTCGCCGTGCTTTAACTTCAACCGATGCGTTACTTGGCACAATCGAGACTTGTTCGCAGCCAACTGGCTTGATGCCTGCCGCCTCGGGTGTTGCCGCCGAAAGCGCTGGGGCGGTTGCAGATTTGGTCCTTTCTTGGGCGAAAGCATTTGTCGCCGCTGCATCGCTCGCCGGGTAGACCTTGGGAAATAGCCGAGCTTGATTCGAATCGAACAACATTATTCGAGTATACGATAAAGCGAGTCGTATAGGGTTCAAGATGATGCTTGTTCATAAAATATGTATAAAATGCGATTCATGATAAGGTCAATTTCAACTAAGATGCATAAAAACGAGTCATCTTCTTCGCAAAACGCGACCGCAGTGAGTTCTTCAGGTCATGCAATTCACCGTAGTGGGTCTGTTGCGAAAATGTTGGCTATGCCAGTTGCGACGCTGCGCGTATGGGAGCGAAGATACCGCCTGACGCAGCAGGAGGCGGCGGCGCGAACCCAGCGCCTTTATACCGACGCCGACATACAGCGGCTGTTGTTGATCAAACAACTTACAGATTTGGGGCATGCCATCGGCAGCATCGCGCAACTGGACATTCAGCAGCTGAAACATGTATCTGCTACCCATGCGCAAACCTGCGCAACCGCTCGCGGCGAAACCCGCCCCTTACATCGAGTAGCAGCAGCGCCTCGAGCATGGCGCCTTGCTGTCATTGGCCCCGCTTTGGGGGCCCGTTTGCAGCGGCCAGCACTGCTTCGTCGGCTTGGTCGGCCTGTGGTGTTGCTAGGGCCGTTTGACGACCCCGGGCACGCTGCAAGCGTGTTGGAAGAGTCGCACGCCGATGCGCTGCTGTTCCACGAGCCACAATTGCACGCGGGTTGGCTAGGAGAAGTTAATGCGGCAGCGCCCGACCTTTCGCATCTTCCCAAAGCAGTTTTTTATAGCTTCGCTTCTGACGCCGTTTGCGAGACGCTGGCTACCGATGGGGTCGCTTTGCTGCGCGAGCCCCAGCCCGATGCGGTTTTCGCGCAGTGGCTCTTTAGTTTATCCGCTGGCGGGGCCAAAGCCGCGCAGTTTACAAGCGGGCAGCCGTTGCTGGAGATCGAGCCCATACCACCGCGCCGGTGGGACACGGCAGCGCTATCTGATTTTGCGAGTATGTCACCCACTGTTGCGTGCGAGTGCCCACGGCACGTGGCGGAACTACTCATTCAGCTTTCTCACTTTGAGGCGTACAGCGCAGAGTGTGAGCATCGCAATGAAGCGGATGCTGAAATTCATGCGTACTTGAAAGCTGTTGCCGCTGAGTCCCGCGTCAGGTTTGAAGCGGCGCTTGAGTACGTGGCCCTGCACGAGGGGCTGCTGCTCCCCCGGTCGTCATCAGTCAAAGGGGCAGCTATTTCGGCAAGCGCGCGGCATCCAGGCGCTGCTGGCCGCATGAGGTCAGAGCCACCAACCGACATCAGTGCGACCGCAGCTGAAGTAGGCGAACAGTCAGCCGACAAGACCCTCAACTAAAGGACGGTAATCATGACTCTCGCTCTCGCTGTTCTGAGCACGGCTCTGCTTTTTGGTGGAATGACTCTTTACGCATTCAGTTTCGCCGCATTTTTGTTTACCGCCCTTCCAGCGAAGACGGCTGCAGAGTGTCTGCGCCGTGCCTTTCCGATGTTTTACATATTCGTGATCGGCATGTCCGCCGCCGCAGCGCTTTTCTGGCTGCAAAGTAGCACTATATTTGCGGCGGTAATGGCCGCTGTTGCGCTGACAACTGTTCCCACGAGGCAACTGCTCATGCCCGCCATCAATCGCGCGACGGACGCAGGCCTACATCGGCGGTTCAAATGGCTGCATGCCTTGTCTGTGGTTATAACTTTGGCACACATTGCGGCCGTGGGTTGGATTCTTACCGGCATCTCCAGTTGATCCAAACCGTATCGTCAAGTTAACCCCCTCGACCGAAATTCATCGGTTCTATTGCAACAGTGGAGTCTGGTCGAAGCGAATCATGTCGCTCGCCAGGTGATCCTGCCCAACCATGTTGTTCAGGTATTTGGACTGGCGCATCAGGATGCCGTCACAGGCTTGTATCTGCACACTTTCAATGGCCACCGTGTTGGCACCACTGTTGTCGACGGTTATTTTCTCGGGCACATCGTGCAGATTGATAGCCAGCTCGAGAAGCCGACGCACCGCAGCGAGATTTCGCTTGGCAGTGAGAAGGAAATCGACCGTGCCGCCGTCGCGATCAACGGCCCGGTACAGGTATTTCCATTGGCCAGCCACTATGATGTGGGTCTCCTCAAGCCTCCAGCTGCGGCCAATCGGGCGCTTGCGCGTTCGAAAGACGGTGGCTAAAACCGGTAACACCTTGATCGCTCAGCGATGAACCGTGACATGGTCCACAAATACACCGCGTTCCTGCATCAGTTCCTCAATGTCGCGCAAGCTCAGCGGGTAAGCGACATACCAGCGCACGCAGGTGAGCATCACCCCCAGCGGACAGTGCAGCCGCTTGAGGATCTTGTTCAGGGGGCTGTTGATCAGGCCTGGGCAAAAATTGAGCATGGCTCAGATTGTCGTGTGCACTTATCGCAACAGCACCGCCCAGAGCCGCTTTCGACGACAAAGCGGAACTACAGGGGCCTGAATCGACTGCACCAAAGCCGACATTAACTGTCGTTTTTGGCAGTGCTGGTGACTGGCTAAATTGCAGCTAAAGCGGTTGTTGGTGTTGATTTGCGCTTTGTTTTGACCCACCTAGCTTGGTTTTTTGTGTTCTAAACAGACCCGGTGATTTGAGAGCTTACGCACCCACGTTCATTTGGGAGTGCCGCGCATCAGACTGCTAGCCCGCGGGTCAGTGCCGCATGAAAACTGTGTGTCAAATTCGCATGAAAATCAACAGGCCTGTTTTGTCTTGATGATGCAGTGGACACGGCCAGTCTCGCTCTACTCAGGGCGATACGTAAGCCGTTATTTTGGCGGTGAAGGCTACTAAAACGCCTGGTACCAAACCATAGGCACTGGTCAGCGTGGCGGGCGCATTACCGGCAGTAAAGAAGCACCCGCTGGTGCTGCCAATGGGGCATTGGATCGATGTCGCGAACGGGTCGGCATCAGTGAACCGGAAGTGCACGTCAAACTGTATACCGGTGGCGTTTTGGGTCACGCTGTAGTCGTTGTCGGTGCCTGCCAGCACCATGTAGTTGCCGTTGGCCAGTTGCGGGCCGATAGCCAGCCCTTCCCATTTTTCGGGCGACTTGTTGCCCAGCGCCGTCAGGGTGTTGGCAGCCAGGTCCAGCACTTTGGCTCCTTTTTTCACCGCGCCGGCAAATGCACCGGTCGCAGGCAGGGTGACATTGGTGACGTCCACTGCACCGGCCAGGTCAATTTGGTAGACCACTTTGTCGGCCGTGGCCAGCGTTGCCCCCGCACCGATGCCGCGGTTGTTGCGCTCCAGCACCAAAAATTTGTCTTGGCCCAACGCCACCAGCGCGGAAATGCCTTGACCCTGATCGGCCCGGTCCATCGCGTAAGCGTACTGCGCCACGGCCGCGCCCGTCGTCGTGTCAAACTTGACGATGCGGTTGTAGATGCCGTTGCCACCGCCTTCGTTCAGCATGGCGCTTTGCAGCATGGCGTAGGCGAACGCTCCGTCCGCACTGATGGCCAAGCCCTCAAAGCCGCGGTTGGTGCGTTTACCAGCAGTGTTGCCGGTGTCGGCGGCGAAATTCGCCACGCTGGTGGTGGCGTTGCGTGGAATCAGGCCAGCAGGGGTGGTGAAGGCGCGGACGAACTGGCCGGTGCGGTCAAACTCATATAGTGAAGGGCCGTACTCGTCAGACACCAGCA
Organism: Polaromonas sp.; assembly: GCA_043777795.1. GTDB lineage: Bacteria > Pseudomonadota > Gammaproteobacteria > Burkholderiales > Burkholderiaceae_C > JAAFIP01. Next base: position 21,644 of record JAYWHJ010000081.1, read on the forward strand.
GGTTACCGTTGCGGGGGTTGATGACAATGCCCTCGGGGTCAAAGGCTCGGCCCAAGGCGCTGGTTGGATTGGGCGCAAAGCCATTGAAGGGCTGCGTGCCCTGCATAAACTTGACCGTCTGCACCACGCGGAAGTTGCTGATTGCGCCGCTTGCACTGATATCCACTTCAAACCGTTGCACCCGGGTGTCATATTGCAGCACACCACCGCCTGGCCCACGGTCTGACAAGCCCCACCACTGTTTGCGGGCAGGGTCGTAGAAAATGTCAGAGAAGTACCCTAGGCGGCGCTCTACGTCGGTGCCACTGGACAAATCCATCGCGCCCCCAGCGAGCGTCAATCCATTCTGATAGACGGCATCAGAGAAGTTGGTGACACAGGCAGAGTTTGCACAAGGATCCACTGAACTGCTGCCTCCGCCGCATGCCGTCAAGGACAATGCCAGCATGGTCGCGCCCGTCAGGCTGCTCCATTTGAAGGTGCGGTTTCTATTCGACATATCTGGAACCCTAGAAAAAGTGAAAATCTAGAACTATGGTATCCATGAACCATGACGAAACAAAGACAGTCAATTGTGGAGTCCAGTTAAATCTGGAGGCAACAGTTTGGTGATGCTCACGAGGATTTAGCGCCAAGTGGGATCGTCGTGGCTTGGGCATGTCCCGCGATTTCAGATCACCTTTCAGAACCACTACTCGAATCGGAACCAGCAGATCGCAAACCAGCAGATCCGCCTCTTTTTCCTCAAGAAGCCAGTGACATTGGTTCTCTTGGCCGCCAAGGGCAATGAATTGAGACGTTCCTAAGCAGTCATCCGCCTTTGACTGTTCCTGGCCCTTAGCGGACATTTGACGTTCGCCAATTTCTGACCGCGCCGGGCGCCGTTCCATACGGACGCGTTGGTTCGCTGGGTTCGAAAAGGCTTGGTTACATATTTAACTGTTCGGAATATTCGAATAGCACGGAATAATTGATCGGAATAGATTGAAATGACCGTCTTTATTACAGAATGACCGTCTTTATTAATAAGATCAGTGCGCTCCGCCCACCGTGCCTGTCATTCGACAGTCACACTTTTGGCCAAATTACGCGGCTTATCCACATCTGTCCCCCGCGCACACGCCGTGTGGTAGCTGAGCAGTTGTAGCGGCACCACATGCAAGATGGGGGACAGCGCACCGTAGTGTTCGGGCATGCGGATGACGTGGATGCCTTCGGCGTTTTCTATTTTCGAATCAGCGTCGGCCAGCACATACAGTACGCCGCCGCGAGCGCGTACTTCCTGCATATTGCTTTTGAGCTTTTCCAGCAGCGCGTCGTTAGGGGCTACGGTGACGACCGGCATCTCGCTGGTGACCAGGGCCAGGGGGCCGTGTTTGAGCTCGCCTGCGGCATAGGCCTCGGCGTGGATGTAGGTGATCTCTTTGAGCTTGAGCGCGCCCTCTAATGCGATGGGGAAGTGCAGGCCACGGCCCAAAAACAGGGCGTTTTCGTATTTGGTAAATTGCTCTGCCCAGGCAATGATTTGCGGCTCTAGCGCCAGCACGCTTCGCAGCGCGACGGGCAGGTGGCGCATCTCGGCCAGGTAGTCTTGCTCTTGCTTTTCACTCAAGCGGCCTTTGGTTTGTGCCAATACCAATGTGAGCAAGAACAAGCCGGCCAGCTGAGTGGTGAAAGCCTTGGTAGAGGCTACGCCAATCTCCACTCCCGCGCGGGTGAGGTATGCGTGCTTGCATTCGCGCACCATGGCGCTGGTGGCTACGTTGCAGATGGTGAGCGTGTGCTCCATGCCCAGGCTGCGGGCGTGCTTTAGGGCTGCCAGGGTGTCGGCAGTCTCGCCCGACTGGGTGATGGTGACGACCAATGTCTTGGGGTTAGGCACCGAATCGCGGTAGCGGTATTCACTGGCAATCTCGACTTGGCAAGGGATTTTGGCGATGGATTCCAGCCAGTACTTGGCCACGCTGCCGCTGTAGAAGCTGGTGCCGCAGGCGAGGATCAGCACGTTGTCAATGGCTTTGAAGGTGTGGAACGCGCCTTCACCCGGTTTGGCGTTGGGTACGTCGAACAGCTCGGGCGTGATGCCCACCACGCCTTCCAGCGTGTCGCCAATAGCGCGCGGCTGCTCAAAAATTTCTTTTTGCATGTAATGGCGGTACGGGCCCAGCTCGGCAGCGCCGCTGTGGGCTTGCACGGTTTTCACTTCGCGCTCGACACGCTGGCCGGCTGCGTCTTCGATCCAGTATTTGCCCAATTGCATATCGACTACATCGCCCTCGGCCAGGTAGACAATTTGGTCTGTCACGCCGGCTAGGGCCATTGCGTCGCTGGCCAAAAAGTTCTCGTTGGCTTGTGCGCTGCCGGTGGCCTTGGCACCGACGCCCAAAATCAAGGGGGAGCCTGCGCGCGCGCCAATCACGCGGTGCGGCTCGTCTTTGTGGAACACGCCCAGGGCGTAGGCGCCGTGCAGGTGTTTGAGTGCGGCTTTGACTGCTTCAAAAACATCGCCGTCATAAAGCGAGTCGACCAAATGGGCAATCACCTCGGTATCGGTCTGGCTGACAAACACGTAGCCCTTGGCTTGCAGGTCTTTGCGGAGTTGCTCGTGGTTTTCAATGATACCGTTGTGTACCAAGGCTACTCGAGGCGGCTTGACCGCCGCGTTCCCCCCGCCATCCGGTTTGTCGCCCGCATCGCCAGTGCCATGGCTAAAGTGCGGGTGAGCGTTGTGCACCGCAGGCGCGCCGTGGGTGGCCCACCGGGTGTGCGCGATGCCGGTTTGGCCTTCAAAGGCGGAGCCGGCGGCTTTGTCGGCTTGTATTTGCGCGTCCAGCTCAGCCACACGGCTGGTGGTGCGGGCGCGCTTAATGCCACCTGCATGGACGGCGACCCCGCAGGAGTCATAGCCACGGTATTCCAGGCGCTGCAAGCCTTGGACCAAAATGGGAACGATATTGCGATTCGATACTGCGCCGACAATGCCACACATGATGAACTCCTTTGAATTAGGTGAAACGCATGGTAATCTTGTAAATAAAAAATTAACTATCTAAATTGCTATATAAATGAAACTTAATTCCATGCAAGATATTTTGTAGAAAATTATTTCATTTGGTGCTGATAAATGGAATTAAAAAACACTATTTTGGATTTCGACGCCATAGATTTGCGCATCTTGGGTGCCCTGCAAACCGACGCTTCCCAAAGCAACCAAGCTTTGGCCGCGCAGGTGCACGTCTCGCCGCCCACATGCTTGCGCCGGGTCAAGCGGCTGACGGATCTGGGGGTGATTGAGCGGCATATCGCCATCCTCAGCCCGGACAAGCTCAAGGCCATGGTGGGCCACGGCCTCACTGCTATCGTGGAGGTCACACTCACACAGCAAAATGCCGAGGCTTTGCAAGCCTTTGAAGCGCGTATGGCACCCGAGAGCGCCGTGCAGCAGTGTTACCGCGTGAGCCCCGGGCCGGACTTTGTACTGATTGTGCAAGTGCGCGACATGGGCGACTACCATGCACTGGTACAAAGGGTGTTTACCCAAGACGCTCAAGTGCGCAACGTGAAAGCATTTTTCAGCATTTTGCGCACCAAATTTGCTCCGCAGATTGCTTTTTAGTAATTAAATACGCCGCTAGCCAAATAAAATATTGCGGGAGCAGCTATAAATAACGTAGTGTAAAAATGACCACTTCACCACTCCCCCGCAGTTCTGCGGCGGTAATTTTGTTGGCTCTGGGTGTTTTATTTGGTGCCAACCATGTGGCTGCGCGCATTGCCTTTGACCACGGCGTGGGCATTACCACGGCGGTGCTCATGCGCTCTGGCCTCACAGCCCTGGTGCTGTGGGCGCTGGTGCTACGGCAAGGCTTGGCCGCCGGTATACGCAGCCTGCCCATCGGCTGGATGCTGCTGTTGGGTGGGCTGATCGCGCTGCAAAGCCTGTGCCTGTACTCTGCCGTGGCGCGCATCCCGGTGGCGCTGGCTTTGCTGGTGTTTAACACCATGCCCGCCCTGTATGCCCTGCTCACTTGGGCCCTGGGCGGGCGCAGGCCCAGCGGCAAGTCGCTGCTGTGCATGGGCTTGATTTTGCTGGGCTTGGGGCTGGCTTTGGATGTGCTTACCGGCCTGTTCAGTGCGTCTGCACTGCGTATGGGCGCCCATGTAGGCACTGGGGTCGCATTGGGCTTTTGCGCGGCCAGCGTCATGGCCTGCGCGCTGTGGGTTACTGAAAACCGCCTGCCCAAGGTACCAGGGGCCGTGCGCAGTCTGTGGGCCATGGGGCTGGTGTTTGTCTGCATGCTGGCCGTGGACTTGGGCGGCACGCAGCTGCTGCCCGGCGGGGCGTCCTGGCCTAAGGACGGCATCGGCTGGGCCGCGTTGATGGCTTTGGTGGTGCTGTATGGCAGCGCGTTTTCGATCTGGTTTGTGCTCATGCCCCGGCTGGACATGGCGCGTAACGCCAGCTTCATGAATATCGAGCCCGTCGCCGCACTGGTCTTGGCCTGGTTGCTTTTGGGCCAAACTCTGAGCGCATGGCAGCTGGCGGGAGTGTTGGTGGTGCTGATCGGCATCGTGCTGCTGGCACGCCTGCCTAAACAGCAAACCACCTAGCCCGTGCGTTGCATAGACCGAGTTACCCGTAAACTGGGCCCGCAGGCAGCGTGAAGAAGCCGGTGTTTTTGTGGCGTCGTTGCCTGAAGCACCACTTGACTCGCTCCCCGACGCAGCATCGCCGAGTCTGGGAACAAGCGCGGCCCTTGCAGCAAGTGTTCATGCAACCGCACGATACGGTGGTGGAGAATGCCGTTCTGAAGACGTGCCCATAGCGCACGCACGGCCGCTTCAGGGCCTTCCTGGTAATGGATATGCAATCCCTTGCGCGTGATCAGCGCGCCGGTGATCTGGTCGCGTACATTGTTGCGGTTTCCCGCTTTAAAAAATCTCGGCCAAGCTCTGCGGCGTCATCTCAGGCGTGCTCACGCGGCTGTGCATCAGCCGCAGCTCCAGTGCTTTGGGGTCTACAGGCGGGAAACGGCGCAGTCTTAACGACTGCTCGCCTGTGCCGACAGGCAGCGCGTGCACTGCCTCTGGCACGGCTTGGCCATAAAACCAAAGCAGATGGTATTGGTTGGTGGTGTCAAACTCGACCGGCTCGGAGCCGGGTGGCAGTACGCCCTCCGGTGCCTCTTGCCATGTGAGGTCTTGCGCGCCATTGTTGGGCAAATTACGGCGCACCCACACCTGTTTTGGCAGCGGGCCAAATATCGCCACCAACGCATGGGGCCCAATGATATGCATGCCGCGTTGGAGGGTGTTCTTATGCCCTTCCCATAGCAGTTGCGCGAGCGCTGCATGCCCTTCACCATACTGGGCAAACGGTGAGGGTAGTACAGGTGGCTCGGTGCGCTCGGCACAAGCGGCAAGATAACTCTCTACAGCGCCCAGCCAGACATTCAAGTTTGACGCAGCGCTGAGCGGATGCAAGCGGGCATCAGCCCAATGCCCGCTGCGTGCGGGTGAATCGCATGGCTCGAACGCGTTGGGCCGCACAATCGCCACCCAACGATATGGGGCTAAAAGAGATGACAGTGGTTGGTGTAATGGGCATGCTTAAGGGTTTTATCTCACTGGAGAGATATTTAGGTCTTAAGCCTCCATTGCTTGGAAAAAAACAGTAGATTACGACCAAGTAACCTACAAAGCCAAGATGCATTTGCCAGCTATTTTGACCTAAGCCAGAGCACAGGCTGCTGTGCTGACCGGCTAGGTGCCAGAGGCCTCTGCCATCAGGGCCCCCATCGAGGTAATGGCAATGCGGCTATAGCCTTGCATGATTGCGCCGACGGCAGCGAGTAATTTCAGCTGATGCGCCAGCGTTTGGCGGGTCATGCCCAGCATGGATGCCAGGGCATCGTGGGAGATAAATATTTCTTTACGCGCCTGGGTGCCTTTGGTGTCGTCGTCGTAGGCCAGCAGCACAATGCGGCGAGCTGTACGCGCGCGCGCAGAGCGCATGGAGAAATCTTCTACCAAACTCAGCAGCATGCGGGTACGCGCCGCAAGCAGTTCGGTGATGTGGCGTGCAAAGCTGGCGTCTTTCATCAGTTCATTAAATGCCTCTGGCTCGACAATCAGTATTTCTGACGCTCCCACACTGCGCACATCGTGCGCACGGGACTGGCCGTCGAGCAAGGCCAACTCGCCAAACCATTGGCCGGGATGCACGTAGCTCAAGATGGCCTCACGCCCGGCCGCGCTGGTAGACGATATTTTGAGTGAGCCATCTAGCAGCAGCACCAAGCCATCGCGGCGCTTGCGTACCGATTGGCCTTGCGTCATGGCCAGTTGGCCATCGCTCAGCACTATGCCGCGCGATGAGCGGATCAGCGTAGATTGCTGCGACGCGTCCAGACCGGCGAACCAGCGGTTGTTGGTGACTATTTTAGGTAAAGCACTAAAAAGGGGTGGAGGCGATGTAAGCATATGTGAACCTTCTTTACCGATTACTACATCATATGGTGCGCCCGAGCGGGCGCTTTGCAAGTGGTGGTATGTACAGTTACGTGCTTCTAATGGTAACTGCCAAAGCCAATCGGTGTGCCGTTTCGCACACCGAACATTGGGCGCCAACCCTTTTTTTGCAGTTTTATGTCGTTAATACCCAAAACCAACAGTGGGCTATTTGACAAACGATCGTCTAATGTAAATAGGCGAACAATTGAAGTGTCAGGGCTTTTTCGAAGGCCTTGTCCAGCCCTCCAAACTGATCTGCTTGCCTCGTGCGACGCTTAAAGTGCCGGCAGCCGTGCTCTTGGTAATCGTGGAGCCAGCACCTACCGTGCCGCCTTGGCCAATGGTGATGGGCGCTACCAATACACAGTTGCTGCCAATATGCACGTCAGCTTCAATGACGGTGCGGTGCTTGTTGGCACCGTCATAGTTGGCGGTGATGCTGCCCGCGCCATAGTTGACCCGCTCACCCACGGTAGCATCGCCCACGTAGGCCAAATGGTTGGCCTTGGCACCTTTGGCCAGGGTGGAGTTTTTTACTTCGACAAAATTGCCAATATGCACCTCATCGCCCAGTTGCGCACCGGGGCGCAGGCGTGCAAAGGGGCCGATTAAAGCCCCCGCTCCTACCGACACGCCCAGCTTTTCGCCGTCAATATGTGTGAAGGGGTGAATCACCGCGCCGTGCGCAATGGTAGCGTTGGCAATATGGCAGTGGGCCCCAATCTGCACGTCGTCGCCCAGAGTCACGTTGCCTTCAAACACGCAGCCAACATCGATGCTCACATCCTGGCCGCACTGTAAGCTGCCGCGCAGATCGAAGCGCGCTGCGTCCATCAGGCGCACGCCTTGCTCCATCAGCGCGGTGGCTTGTCGCTTTTGGTACTGGCGCTCCAGCTCTTGCAGTTGTACAGGACTGTTGACACCCGCTACCTGCACGCCGTCGGTGGTTTTGACGGCCACACAACCGGTGCCGTCTTGCACCGCCATTTTCACAATACCGGTCAGGTAATACTCTTTTTGCGAGTTGTCGTTTTGCAGTTGGCCTAGCCAATGTTTAAGCCGCAGAGTCGGTGCAGCCAGCACGCCGCTGTACCACTCGGTCAGAAGGCGTTGCTCCGTTGTAGCATCTTTGTGCTCCACGATGGCTTGCACCGCGTCACCTGCGCGCACAATGCGGCCGTAGCCAGAGGGGTCGCCACACTCCACCGTGAGCAAGGCCAGTCGCTCGCCATTGCAGGCTTGGACCAAGGCTTGCAAGCTGGCCGCCTCGATCAAAGGCACATCGCCGTTCAGTACCAGGGTGATGCCATCGTTGCCCAGCGCTGGGACGGCTTGCTGCACGGCGTGGCCGGTGCCCAGCTGCGGCTCCTGTGTCACAAACTTCATGGCTAAGTCGGGTGCACCGCTTTGAAATGTTGCGCAAGCAGCTATGACTTGTGTAGCGCCATGGCCGGTGATAGTGATAATACTGCGCGGCATTAACTTCGCTGCGGTGTCAACTACATGGGCAAGCAAAGCGCGCCCCGCCAGCTTGTGCAACACTTTAGGGTGTTTGCTTTTCATGCGGGTGCCTTTGCCCGCAGCCATAATGACAATGTCAATGTTCATAATTCAATTCCGCCGTTGCTTGCTCATTATGCTTGTGCTTGCGCTCTTGCCAGCGTGCAGCGCCATAAAAATAGCCTACAACCAAGCGCCTGACCTGACTTACTGGTGGCTGGACAGTTACTTTGATTTTAACGGGCAGCAAACTCCCAAGCTGCGTGATGAAATCAACAAACTGTTTGCCTGGCACCGGGCGAATCAGTTACCCAAAGTGGCATCCTTGCTGCAAAAAACCCAAGCCCAGTTACCCGGCGCCGTAAGTTCGGAGCAAGCCTGTGCTGTGTTTGACGAGGTACGCGGCTTGTACGAAGCCATCATCGACAAAGGGCTGCCCGCCGTCACCGAGCTGGCGACCAGTGTGGATACTGAGCAGCTACAGCATCTGCAACGCAAGTACCAAAAGAACAATGATGCGTATGTGCGTGACTACATCACGGGCAAACCTGAGGAGCGCGATGCCAAGCGACTCAAGCAGGCTGTGCAGCGCAGCGAGATGATTTACGGCAAGCTGGACGAGCTCCAGGTCGCGGCTATCCAGCGTGCGATTCAAAAATCCAGCTTTAATGCGGTGCTGGGTTTGAAAGAGCGCCAACGGAGGCAAAAAGATGCTGTTGATGTGTTGACCAAACTGTCTAGCGAAAAACCCCCGACCCAGCAAGTGCAAGCCGCACTGCGCGCCTACTTGGAGCGCAGCACCAAGTCGCCCGACCCGGTGTACCGCGCGTACGGCGAAAAAATGGTCAAAGAAAGTTGTGATTCGTTTGCCGCCGTCCACGCCAGTACCAGTGCGGAGCAGCGTGCCAAAGCTGTTATTGCGTTAAAAAGCTATGAGGCGGATATGCGATTGCTAGCTGCGCAGCGCTGATATTCACTATTATTATGATAGCTGCTACCGCAATTTTTAATTGGCTGCAGCCTGTTATGTATCTGAAAATAGACCATTTTCGAGCGTTTTTTATGCTCCAAGGCCTTTAGAAATCCAAAAATCCATCCTGGATCTCTGATTTTCACCCCATTTTTCGATGGAAATGAGGCTGCAGCCCTTTAAAATATTGCGGTAGAAGCTACTATATAAATAGCGCTATGGATCATATTCCCGGTCAATCACGACAATGGATAGACCTCGTTTAGCGAGTTTGGCTGGTTTTGCATTTGTACGGGATCAGGTCGGTGACGCACTTAGCTCCGCGGCTGTCCCCCGCGTCTGCCTAGGGCAGACGACTCCTCCTTGATGCCGCTGCGCTAAGTGCGCCATCGACCTGATCTT
>JAYWHJ010000082.1:0-4209 GCA_043777795.1 Polaromonas sp.
CTTTCACTGCGTTGGCCAGGATGTTGACACCCTCGACCATGCGGGCGCGGGCTTCGCCGCCAAAAATTACGTCTTTTGCTGCCATGTTAGGCTCCTAAATATAAATTTATGAATGAAAACAGCTACTAGCCCAATAGAATATTGCGGGAGCAGCTATTTAATTAGTAGTGAATATGAATCAATTGAGGACAGAGCAAACAGGCGCTTCGCTTCGTTTGGACTGTCCTGCAAGGTGATTATTTTTCAACTACGGCGAAGAGGTCTTCTTCTTTCATGACGAGCAGTTCGTCACCAGCCACCTTGACGGTTTGGCCGCTGTATTTACCGAACAACACACGGTCGCCGACTTTGACGTTCATGGCAACGATGTCGCCTTTGTCGTTCTTGCGACCTGGGCCTACGGCCAAGACTTCGCCTTGGTCTGGCTTTTCTGCTGCTGCGTCCGGAATGACGATGCCAGAGGCGGTTTTGGTTTCGCTGTCAACGCGTTTGACGATCACGCGATCGGCTAGAGGACGTAGTTTCATTGCATCTCCTTCAAGATATCTAAGCAAGGGTTTGAGAAATTCAGAGTACTTAACCGTGAGTTAGTGCTCATTAACTTACATGAAGTGCCGTGCTCTGAGCGCGGCTGGCGGGTGTTGTTAGCACTCTACTTCGGTGAGTGCCAATATGATAAGGGTTTTTCCAGAGATTGCAAGTGCGCTGGCAAGTTTGGGGCTGATTTTGTAGGGGATGCGGAACGCCGCTGATCTTTTCACTTTGCGCCAGAATTCTACGGTGTGTCAGCAGGTTACATCTGAAGAAAGGTCTCCAATGACCTGCTCCCCGTGATCCGGACCAGTTAATCTTCCAAGAAGTCCATCAACCCCGTAGATTGGGTCGAGTCATCCAGCCGACGGTCCGCTTGCGACGACAAAGCGGAACTGCAAGGGTCAAAACTGGGCGATCACAAGCGGACATTGGCTATCTCTGACGCGATTGCCCTGCTCAATCATGTTTTATTCCACAATCGTCCGCCCCACCTGGCGGTACAAGCGCTTTTCAAGCTTGTTGTTTTCGAATGCGGTGCGCGTGACTTTTTCACGTGCCGTGGCCTCGCCCAGCGGCTGAAAATGGGTAGGAGTATCCATCGATAGCTCACGATGCTATTGTCTCATTTTGACCATGTTTGCATCCTTTCCACCCCATCGCATCCACTGCGGGCGTAGCTCTCGGGTGGCAAGCGCTTTAGCAAACATCGCCCATCTGTGCTTGGCGATCGTGATCGGGGCACTTGGCTGCATGGCGGCCTGGGCGCAAACCCCTGCAGCCAGCAGCTCCACCTGGGCAGTGGCGATTGATCGCATTGAAACCCTGGCCGGTGTCGATTCCAAGCTCACGCTCCAGCAAGTACTCGATGGCCAGGGCGGTGCCTTCAAAGCACAGCAGAGCTTAGCCCTAGAAGACCCCAGTTGGTCTAATAGCCTTTGGGCTAAGATTTACCTGCGCCCGGTGGCCGTGTCAGGGCAGGCGGCGGCTCTGGGCAACGTGCTTGAGATCAGCAAGCCTTTTTTGGGCGACATCGCGCTCTTGTCTCCTGTGCTGACCCAGGCAGGCTGGCAATGGCAGACCCAACAACGTGGCCTGCTGCATCCACCCTTTGAGGGAGCCATTCGCAGCCCAAGTCTGCTCTTCAATTTGCCGTCCGCAAGCATTTTGGCCGATCAGCCGGAGGCCATGCGCTTTGTGATGCTGCGGGTTCCGCATCGCGTGCCACAGTCTTTCGCGGTCAACGCCTTGCCCGTCACCGAAGCGCTCTCCCAATCCTATCTGCGAACTTGGCTGCTCGGCATGGTTTTGGGTGCGATTGCGCTGGTCTGCGCCATGACAGCCGCTCTGGCTTGGCTTCACCGAGACAGCACCTATGCTTGGTATGCGGCCTACGCCGGCTGCGCTTGGCTCTCCTGCACCAGCATCACTGGTTTCTCGCATTTCGTCTTGTGGCCTGTGGGCGGTGACTGGCCGCTCAGCGCGATCACTTTGTGGGCCTTGCTGGCGATGGCCAGCAAGCTGCAGTTTTGCCGACAGGTTTTTTTGCGGCCCGATCAAGACGTATGGCTGCACCGGATGGCTTTGAGCTTGGGCATCTTGAGTGCCTTGGTCGCGTTGGGCTACATCTTGCAAGACGGATATTGGACTGAGTTCACTTTGGCTTGTTTGGTGTTGCTCGGTGCATGTCTTGCATTGATCTTGATCATCGGCGTTTGGGGTTGCATTCAAAACAAAGCGCTGAGCAAGGTATGGCTTGTTGTTTTTGCACCAGTCATTATTACCCTCACCTACCGTCTGCTAGAGGCCATCGGTTGGACTCAAGGCCAAAGCATCACGCTATGGGCGGGAATTTATGTCCAGTGCCTTGAGGTGATCGTTATGGGCATTGCTATGTTGTGGTTTGCGCGCAATCGGCAAGGTGCCAAGGTACGCTTGCTCACATTGGCCAGCACGGATCCGCTGACTGGATTTTTAAATGGCAAGAGTTTTAAGACAGACCTTCGGCAGGCCTGGGACGAGGCCAAACAAAAGGGCACCGATGTCAGCTTGGTTTACATGTCCTTGCAAGAAAAAAAGCCCAGCGAGCGCTTGCTCAAGCGCAGCGTCAGAATTTTGCGCACCGTCACCAACGAGGATGACTACCTCGCCAGACTGGACGGCCGCACCCTCGCCTTGCTGCTACCGGGTTTGGGTTTGGGTGAAGATCTCAACGCCATTCTCTCGCGTATCGTCGCTCTTGGCTTGATCCCAGACTCCAGCGATCGGAAAGCGCCAACGGTGCCAATGCGCATTGCGGTCGTCAGCCGGAGCTACTACGAGAAGAACCCTAGCCAGCTTGATGCCGATATGCGTGCGTTTTTAGCCTCCGATCAAGGCTGGGAGAAAAAAACCATCCGCTTTCTGCCGCGCCGCTCAAGCGCCAGTAGCCCGGATTTTGTAAACACCGATGCGATGGAAGACGTTTGGTATCAAGCTTTGGACGTGGAAACGCGCACCAACGAAGGCGTATCGGTTCTGCTGCGATAAGCGCACACGACCATCTGAGCCATGCTCGATTTCCGCCAAAGCCTAATTAATAGCACCCTGAACAAGGTCCTCAAACGGCTGCACTATCTGCTGGAGGTGATGCTCACCTGCGTGCGCTGGTATGACCCTGTTGCCCAGGTGATGCAAGTGCGTTCGGCATCCCGCATTGGAGAAAGCGATCTGGGAGTGATCAGAAAGAGGATCGAGGCTGTACGTGCAGCGCTCGCCTCATCGATTTGATTTTTAAGCGTCTTGGCACGTTTTGACGTCACCCGCCTCTCTAGACATAACTCAACTTCCAGTTTGAAGCTGCGTTAATGCCAGCGGGCTCAGCGGGTTTAGATGAGCAATCCCAGAACGGAAATTTATAACTTTTGGAATTGGTATCAGGCCGCCATATTGATTGCCTGATACCGGTCACTCGCCAATGACCTCTTCTGGCCCATTCCGGTCCTTTGAAAATCCACAAGCCCTGACTGCTGTCGGGCAAAACCCCTTAGGGCTTAGCCTGTCGCAACATGTCACAAATTGGCGCAGCGTCGTTCATCCCGTGAACTTTGTTTTTTCATTGGAAGCATTTCGGAAAAAGTGAATGTTTAGTGACGCAAAAACCGCAAAAACGAATGTTCAGTGACGCGCCAGTGGAAAGTGCGATGCAGCGGGCCCTGCCCCACTTCATACAAATCAAGGACTTATGAAATGCTTGGGTGGAAAGTTAAGTGACGTTCCGCAAAGATGTTGAAGTTTGTGTTTCAATCAAAGCATGCGCTACTATTTATGTAGCTGCTTCCGCTATATTTTATTGATCTGCAGACCGATTACTATGTATAAAACAGCTTGAAAATAGGTATTTGGAGACGCTAGGGACCCACAACAACCAAAACTTGCCGCCCGCCGTGCTAAAGGCAGCATTTTTGAACGATTTTTGAGATGTTAATAGGGCTGAAAGCCAATAGAATATAGCGGAACAAGCTACTGAAGTTGTAGCGGATGGAAGTTAGCAAATAGCTAAACGAGCGTGCGCGGTAACATCGCGGTATGGACAAAATAGACTCCCTGCCGCGCGATGCCCAGAGCATATTGGAGCTGGCCGCGCGCTCGATGTTCGATTTGTTTGCCAATGCCAGCCAAGGCATGCTGCTGGTGGAC
>JAYWHJ010000083.1:0-11804 GCA_043777795.1 Polaromonas sp.
GTCTTCGACTTACCCACCATGTCCATACGGGTGACCCTGCCCATAGCAAGCAAAATACGGTGGCTGATGCCAGCAGTGGCGTGCCGATGGCCAGCAATACCACCCAAATCAACAACGATAGCAGTGGTTCTTTCCAATGTTGGCGTATAAGTTCTGAGAGCCTCGTCTTTGCTGCCGCTTGTGCCGCAGCCGCCGTAGTCCATTGCAGTAAATGCTGCCTGCTGATGGCTGTCCGATACAGCGCACGCCAGATGGCATCCATGGCCAACAGCGTTTGCTGCACTAGCTGCACCACATGCCACAAACTGCTTAGCACGGCACGCAAGAGATCGATGGACGCAAGGCGATAAAAATGCCTCTTTGCCAGATCATCCCGACTAGGCGAGAGCCCCGCCACAGCACCCATTAAGGGGCCAGCGGAAAATGCTGCAACTACCACGCCTAGCGCCGCCCAAAAAGACAGAAAATTACCAGACAACGCCAGTACCAACAAAACTAGCGACATGGGCGCCACCAGTGAGCGTCGCAGATTATCAAACATCTTCCACCGGTTGATCACACGCATCGGATAGCGCCTGGGCCTCAACAGGAAAGGCAGCAACTGCCAGTCGCCGCGCGTCCACCGGTGAACCCGAGATGCAGCCACATCTGCATGAAACGGCGCATCTTCAATTACAGTGATGTCTGTCACTGCAGCGCAGCGTGCCAAAGACCCTTCCAACAGATCATGGCTCAACACTTGCCCATCTGGCAGGCGCTTGGACAGTACGGCATGCATCGCCTGCACGTTCAGCAGCCCCTTACCAGTGAAAGTACCCTCGCAAAACAAGTCTTGGTAAACCTCGGAAGTGGCGGCGCTGTAAGGGTCGACACCACACTGTCCGGCAAACAACCAGTGGTACAACGTGAACTCGTTGGGGGCAGGTAACGGGGTTGCCACGCGAGGCTGCAAAATGCCGTATCCACTGACCACGCTGCAGCCACGGCTGTCTAGCTTGGGTTGATTGTCTGGATGCGCGGCAATGCCGACCAAGTCTCGCAACCTTCCAGGTGGCAATTGGGTGTCGCTGTCTAAGGTAACTATGTACTTTAAGTTGCTGACAAGACGCGATGCGTGACCCAAAACGAGAAAATGACCGGTAGTGTCCTCAGCGATCGTTGCCACCAACAGCTCCAGCTTTCCGCGTTTTCGCTCCCACCCAATCCAACGCAGCTCGGTTTGGCTGTAGCTCCGTTTGCGGTGCAGCACGATGAACCTAGGCGCATCGCCTTGCAACTGCGGGTAACGCAAATTGAGCTGATTGACCTGTTCGATTGCGACACGCAGCAAATCACTGTCGGTTGGCAAGGTCTCGCTGTCTGCATCGGACCAATCGGTAAGCATCGCAAACTGCGCATGGCGTTCAGGATTGGCAAGGTAATGCAGCAGCATCCGATGCGCCAAACCCTCTACCGTCGCGGCGCTTGACAACATCGCTGGAATGACCACTATCACGCGATGGTCTGCCGGTATGCCGTCAGTAAGAGCCAATCTTGGCAGATGACGCGGCCTGGCAGACTCGCTGATAAGCCGATTCATGACCGCCAGCACGGCTTCGGACGCTGGAAACACGATGGCGACTAGCCCAAGCGCAGTCAACCACGGGAGCGGATGCACACCAGTTTGTCCAACCCCATATTTTTGCAATAACCAAGTGACGATGCCGATGGTACCCAATGCCAAAAAACCCAGATAGGCAGGCACGGCTAGACGCATTAAGTATTTGCGCCATTGAAAGGCCACGCCATTTTCGATACCTAACGCGCCCGCTAAAATAAGGTAACCCGCGCCCCGCAACCAGTAACTGGCCAATTGCGTGGGTCCATCATTTTTTGATGCTTCTTGAATTTGGCCAATTAGTACCCTTGCTACTGCAAGCTCGGTCTTGCCACTGCGTTTGGCCAGGAGCTCTATCCCGTGCAAGCTTTGATCCCGCGTTGTAGCATCTTCAGCCTCGAACACCGCTGAAGTCAGCATCAGCCGCATCATAGGGCTGGTGCGGGCTACGATGTCGGGCCAGTCGGCATCGCCTATGGCGCGCAATGACGTAATGGCGTTGCGCATACTTAAATTGTCAGCGGCTTGGTCTGCAGGCAGCTGCAACTGGAAGGCTGCCAGATCTGGCAACTCTGCTTTGACCCAGTCGCGGTACGGATTGAGATGGGTTGCTTGCGTGTCCAGCAGGCGTTGCGCCATTTGGGCCAAGAACATGCGCCCCACGCCTTTGGAGGTAAGTAAACTGAGCAACTCTTCCAATGCTTTCACACTGAATGTGCCAAGTTGGTCGCAACACAAATTGGCTACCTCTCGGGCTGCTTTGTTTGTAGCCACCCTTTGCGCCAGACGCCTTAGATTTTCTATCAACACCACACGCAGAGTCGTAGGCAGTGCCCATATCTCGCTGAGGTTGAGCTCGGTCGTTTCTTGATATGCGATTAGGAAATGGGACAGTAGATCTTCGTCAAACGCACCGTCCGTATGGGCAACAAAAGCCCACGCTACGCCGTATACGCGTGGCAGTCCGGCAAGTGGCTCGTCGAGCAGTACAGGCAATTGACGGAAATAGCTGAGCGGCAATCCTTCGTAAATCTCTTTCAGCTGGGCTTCGATCAAATGAAAGTTGTCGAGAAGCCATTCCGCTGCTGGACTGATGTCATACCCCGTAGTGGCTTGCTCGCTGATGTAGCCATGCGCTTGACTAAGCACAACAATGTTATTTTTCAGTCGTGGAAAAAACGTGGTGGCCAGAGAGCCTGTCACGGCCGCACTGTGGGTCAGCGCCAAACTATGGCCGTGCTGTGCAAATCGCTGCGGTCCAAATATCTCAGACCGAACAGGTGGCTCGGCTGCGCCCTGGTTACTGTCCAGTATGTTGCACAGCGCCTGTGATGCGTCAGGAAGAAGGCGTCGCAACTCAGGTTGCGCCATAGCTTAAGTCACCACGGAGCTGACAACAATCAGTGCGGCAACCACCACCAGTGTAGTGACGAAACGCGACATAGCAAACCCATGCATTGCATCCGCAGCGCAAACCAGGCCGAACCAGCGGCCATAAGGCTTCTTACAGTGTTGAATGTGCTCACCCAGTTCCGATGCATCTATTGGGAAATTGCCTGCGCCCTGATTGTTCGCGGCGGTGCTCCAGGACGGAATTGCGCTATATGGTGTTTTCATGAGGTGCTCCGTTTGCAGAGCTGACAAGCAGCTCAAAAAAATGTAGATGAAAGCTGTAACTCCCAGCTGCAAGGGCGAGACACGGTAAGAGCGCTCGTTGCATACCAGAGAGTAAGCCAAGCCTTTGCTTGCGTCTGTCAGACCATGCCTGCCGATATGTAGGACAATTACTTTGACCAAGTATTGATTAATGGGGATTGACCATCTCAGCGTCAATAATCACTTTCAAGGCCTTGGTATCCGCTGCTTTCTCAAAAGTGTCGTACGCCTGCAGTATGTCGCCGAGTTTGAAGTGGTGCGTGATGAGCTGTTTGGCATCGATTCGTTTTGCCTGGACTGACTTGAGCAGCATGGGAGTGGACACCGTATCGACCAAGCGTGTGGTGATGGTGACGTTGTGCGACCACAATCGCTCCAAGTGCAAATCAGCTTTTACGCCGTGCACACCCACATTGGCAATGGTGCCTCCAGGTGCCACGATATCTTGGCATAGCTCAAAAGTAGCTGGTATGCCTACCGCCTCAATGGCAGTGTCTACACCGCGCCCACCGGTTAGCTTCATCACCTGCTCAGCCACGTTACAGTTTTTGCTATTGAGCGTAGTGGTTGCACCAAAACGCTTGCTGACTGATAAGCGGTTGTCATCCAAGTCAATCACAATGATTTCTGCGGGCGAGTAAAGCTGCGCGGTAAGCAAAGCGGCCAAACCAATAGGCCCAGACCCCACAATGGCGACACTGCAGCCCGGCTGCACTTTGCCGTTAAGCACACCGCACTCAAGCCCGGTCGGCAAAATATCGCTCAACATCACCAAGACTTCTTCATCTGCTCACTGTGGTATCAAGTAAAGACTGATGTCCGCATGGGGAATGCGCACATACTCGGCTTGCGTTCCGTTAATAGAGTTCCCCAGTATCCAACCCCCTGTTGTGCAATGCGAGTACATACCTTTGCGGCAGTAGTCACAGCGACCACACGCTGTGATGCAAGAAATTAGCACCCTATCGCCCACCTTGAAAGTCACCACGCCAGGACCAACCTCGTCCACAATACCTACACCCTCGTGCCCAAGAATCGTGCCTGGTTTACAGGTCGGTACATCTCCTTTAAGGATGTGCAGATCGGTACCACATATTGTGGTCTTGGTAATTTTTATTACTGCATCTGTTGCTTGCTGGATGGTGGGTTTCGGACAGTCTTCAACGCTTTTTTGACCGGGGCCTTTGTAAACGAGGGCTTGCATGGCGGGGTTCCTTTGGCAATGGCTTAATGGATAGGGTGACCTCAACCAAGCAGCATGCGCTCGCAATGCGCTGGCGTCTGTGCGCTTGCGCACGGAAAGCTGGAAAGTCCATACATACACTCGATAGAAGTCATCCACGAATCTGAGCACTTAGTAAATAAATGGGGTGACGAACCACCAGATTCGTATGCAAGCCCACACCTCAGCACCCGACGCGGTAACCGCCCATCTTTCAGTCAACCCGGAAATTGGACTCACCAGCGCACAGGCGCAGGAGCGCCTTACGCGCGACGGCCCTAACAAGCTAGTAGAGCAGCCATCTCGCTCGGCGTGGTTAGTGCTGTTAGCGCAGCTCAAAGGGCTCATGATCCTCATCTTGATCGGTGCCGCGCTGCTGGCTGCGGCAGTGGGTAGCTATAAAGATGCAGGGGTCATTTTGGCCGTGGTGGTGATCAACGCACTGGTGGGGTTTTACCAGGAGTACCGTGCTGAGCGCAGCTTGGAGGCATTGAAGTCGATGCTGCCAGCCACCGCGCGCGTGCGGCGCGATGGCAGTCCCCAAGAAATCAATGCAATTAACGTGGTGGCTGGCGACATACTCCTGCTAGAAGCAGGCGACAACGTAGCAGCAGATGGCCGCCTGATCGTCGCAGTGGGTGCCGAGATTGACGAGTCTGCACTGACTGGTGAGTCAATACCAGTCGGCAAACAATCCGACGTGGTAGCGGGGATGGATGCGCCACTGGGTGTTCGCTTCAACATGGCCTATATGAACACCTTACTTACACGTGGCCGCGCCGAACTGGTGGTGACCGAAACTGGCACGAAGACCGAAATGGGGCAACTATCCCAGGAGCTGGCCACCACAGTCGAAGTCCCAACCCCCTTGCAAATTCAGCTAAACGATCTTGCCAAGAGGCTGGGCATCATCGCACTCTCCATGGTGGCATTGCTCTCACTCTTGCAATACCTGCGCGGCGTCAAGCTCACCGAAATCATCCTGGATGCCATTGCATTGTCGGTAGCGGCGATGCCTGAGGGCCTGCCCGTGGTGGTCACCGTTACGCTGGCTATGGGAATGCACCAGATGGCACGCCAGCATGCCATCGTCAAGCGACTATCCAGTGTGGAAACATTAGGTTGTACCACAGTGATCTGCTCGGACAAGACCGGCACTTTAACCCTGAATCAAATGACTGCGCGTACTTTCATGTGCGCTAGACAGCAGTTCGAGGTGTCTGGTGAGGGCTACGCACTAAAAGGCGACATTACGCCACTAGAAGATAACACTGCCGATGTCGATACCGCACAATTAATGGTACCGATTGTGGCCTGCAACGACAGCCATGTGCAAGATGGCAAGGTCATTGGTGACCCCATGGAAGCGGCGCTGCACGTGCTGGCAGCAAAGAGTGGCGTGTTCAAGGAAGACGTTGACCGCGCGTTTCCCCGCCTAGCTGAGCTACCCTTTGATTCGAAGCACAAGTTCATGGCCACCTTCCATCAAGATGGTGACCACATGAAAGTATTCGTTAAAGGCGCGCCCGATGTGCTGCTTGCGCTTTGCGCGCACGAACGGATGGCGAATAAAGATCAGCCGCTGACTGAGGTTCGCAGACAACAACTACATGCAGCCTACGAAGCGTTGGGCCAAGGCGGACTGCGTGGCTTGCTGGTGGCAGTGCGTACCCTGCCCTTAAGCGACTTTCACGTGAACGGCGAACCTCTCGGTTGGATCAATAAACTGAGCTTCGTGGGGTTGATTGGTTTACAAGACCCCCCGCGCCTGGAGGCTACCCAGGCTATCGCCGAATGTCAGCAGGCAGGTATTGCCGTAAAAATGATCACAGGTGATCACCAAACCACTGCCTCAGCAATTGCCGCAGAACTGGGTCTGCACAGCAAAGTACTATCTGGAGCGGATATTGACCGCATGGATACAACGCAACTGGCTAAAGTCATCGACGATATCACTGTGTTTGCAAGGGTATCTCCAGCCCATAAAGTCAAAATTGTGCGTGCGCTGCAATCCAAAGGGCATGTCGTAGCTATGACCGGCGACGGCGTCAACGACGCCCCGGCACTCAAGCAGGCCGACATTGGTGTGGCGATGGGTATCAGCGGCACCGCAGTAGCGAAGGAGGCGGCCACCATGGTGCTGACAGACGACAACTTTGCGACCATCGTGGTAGCTGTCAAGCAAGGCCGTGCGCTGTATGACAACATCTTGAAGTTTGTTTGTTTCCAGCTGTCGACAACGATTGGCGCAATCTTGACCGTTTTTTTGGCTCCATTTTTGAGTTTGCCTGAACCGTTCACAGCGCTGCAAATTCTATGGGTAGCCATCATCATGGACGGCCCGCCCGCCGTCTCGCTCGCGTTAGACTCCGCGCGCCCTGGCATCATGAACGACCCGCCACGGCCTCGCTACGAGCCCGTGCTGCCGTGGGCCCGATTGGTACGCATAGTCGCTTTCGGTGTCACGATGATGGTAGGAACCTTGGGGGTGCTCTACTACGAACTGCAGGTTGGCCCACAGGATCGCGCTTTGACCATGGGCTTCACCACTTTTGTGCTGTTCCAGTTCTTCAATGTGTTCAATGCACGCAGCGAAAAAGGCACTGCATTCAACGCTCAGTTTTTCAAGAATCGAATGCTGTGGACGGCACTTCTGGGCACACTGCTGCTCCAGGCTCTAGCAGTGCATTGGCCCGCCGCTTCACAAATATTCGGCACCACTGGCATGACGTGGACCGATTGGGGTGTTGCCGGTGGTGTAGCGTCGTCCGTGCTGCTGCTGGAAGAGGCACGCAAGCTGTGTTTCAGTGCATTTCGTAAGCCAAGGTCATAGGACTGCGCAAGCTACCCATTGGACTCAGTATGTGCAGCCTTGTGACTCGACGGCCACAGAAAAGACCATGGGGCAGCTTTAGAACGTGTCCATATCGCGTTGCGGATGCGCCTGCGATCTACCACACTGACACTGTTGGCCGCCAAAGCAACCCGAAATGCACAGTAGAAACTGACAGCCAAGTTGAGAAAACCAACCATGGGGATCGCAGCCACGCACCACCACAATGTGGGCAGTTTGAATGCACTTTCACCCAGCGCTGCGACAGCGGCGGCTACCTGTCCGGTAGACAAGGTAACGTGGCGAACCTCTAAGGCAATCCCAAAGAAGATCGCAAATGCGGGTATGAGGCCCAGCATAAAGCCCAATGAAATATTGGACGCAAATCCAGAGATGTTTGTGCGCCAAAAGCCTGCCCAACGATGGGCACGTTCTGCGCCAATCGCCGCTGTAATGCGCGGGTTGTAGCGCAGCGCCGAATCGAGCCGATGCAGCACAAACCAATTTTCCACCCACCCCGCAACAATGCTGGAAGCGAAAAGCAACATACCTGTGAAAGCTGCATACAACACTGTCGGACCAAGTAAGGTCAGCGAGTCCAACACATGGTGTGCTTCCTTTTGAGTAAGCATGGGCTGCCCACTGACAGACTGCATCACCGCACTGATGGTCCAAACGCACGGGACAACCAAGGCGAGATTACCAATCACCGCAGCGACCTGAGAACGCATCAAGTGGGTGACCTCATCCACAAACAAGTTCATTGCGGCCGAGGACTCTACGTCTTGTAGCTTGGCCGCCATGGCTGGCGCGGTCATGGCTGGCTGCTTGGTCGCTACGGTCCAATGCAGAAGCTGTATCGCCACAAAACTTAAGGCGTAATTGAGACTGGCAAATAGACCCGACCAAAATACCGATAAGCTCAAGCCCATTAGAGCAAACTTTACTAGCGTAGTGAGTGACATGAACGCACCACCCCCTGCGGCTTTTCGCAGCATAGTACGGTACTCGGCAGGGTCACGCGTGATGTAGTGCTCCCCAGTTTCCGCGCTACGCTCGGCCACCTTGGCTGCGAGCAATGAAGAGTTAGCTGTGACCAGTGCGCGCACACTGCGCTCCTCTCTGGACAGCGTCGCCAAGCGCGCTATCAAGCGTTGGGTGCTGGCCTGAGGCGAGGAAGATAGCAGGCAATCCATCAACTCACGAATGCGTACGATGCGTTTGCGCATTTGCCGCAAGCAAAATACCAGGCCCACAGAGATCCCATGTGCTTCCAAATGGCTGTACACCCCGGTAGTGGCTTGGCGACAAGCCTCAAGTCGCTCGCGCAATTGTTGCGCGCTGGCCGCCACTTGAAACGCATCACCCGGCCTTGCAATGTAGGCAGCACGAAAACCCTCAGCATCCCCCGCCAGCGCATGAAACGGCCGGGTTTGTAAAGCTGGTGCATCCATACGCAAACGCATTTCCGGCGAAAATCCAATCGCACGCACTTGGCTTGCGCAGTAGGTAATCGCATCCAGGACTTCGTGTTGCCAAAGGCTTAACTCAGGCTCGTACGACGGCAAATACAGCAACGCCCCAAGGCGTCGCAACGTGCCGTCATCCAGCGCGGTGAGCCATGCGGCGTCTGTATCTTTGTCTAACGCCAGCTCAAACAGCTCTGCCGCATCGGTAGTTTCCGGGGTCATGGGCAATAGTTTTCGCCGGATACGTTGCCCGAGCTCACTCAAAAACGCTGTGCGAGGTGCAAAGCCAAAGTCGGCCAGTAGGGTGGTGATGTCTACCGTGCCTGCAAGAAGCGTCCACCAAGCTACGAATCTATGGCGAATCGGCGGGGATTTTTCTAGCGCGTCAAGTAGCGTTCGAACGCGCTGTGCAGATGCTTGGGGCGAAGCACCGTCGCCTCGCAACCAATCCAAGAGGCCAATTAGCCAAAGATGGCGCTGCGCAAGCGGTGACTGGGCATCCAGTTGATTCAGCAAAGAGTGTAAGTTGTCCATGGGCTGGGCGCGCTGAATCACGATGTGTACCTGCTGCCAGGTGCCTAGCCCCACCAGGTAATGGATGCCAAGCAGGCTACTAAAGCAGTGATGGACAAGCGGTATAGTCCAAGGTCGCCGTAGTAGCTCGCGTTGCTACGCTCTATTGAAAGTACACCCATCCGCAATCAGCTTTTTACGGATGATTTCCGCAAGCCAGTTCGCTGACGAAGTCATTTTTTCGGCTTGGTAACTTCATGCCCAATCACCCCACCCACTGCGGCGCCCCCTAGGGTGCCTAAAGTTCCGCCGCCAAGCACCGCGCCACCTACCGCACCAACGCCCGCGCCTATTGCGGTACCTTTTTCCTGCTCGGACATGCTTGCGCAAGCACCTAAACCGAGTAGCGCAGTGACGAGAACATAGCCACTGAGATTGCGTTTAATCGTTTTCATAAAATCACCTCTTTTGAAAGTTAAAGTGCGGAGAAGTCAGATTGACGTGCTGGCAAATGCTTAGCGTGTAAGCATTTTTACGTCCGGGGTGCCTATCCTATAAGCCTAGGCCAATTCGGTCTGTTCGCTGGCATACACAGTTTGCAATGTAGATGCGTCGATATAGAGGTTTCACATTCATATTTTTATGGTGCTGCTATGTTCTGTAGCGAACATACTGGTAGGCATAACTTCCTATACTTAGCCACAACGCCATAACGCCATAACGCCATCACGGTACGATTTTGATCATCAAAATCTTGGCAAGGAGAGTTTGAATGGAAGTCGTCGACAACATAAAGCAACTTGACCCTAAAAAGAACCACCTGCTTGCGGCATTGCCTGAAGCAGAATGGCTCCGATGGCGCCCCACGTTGCAGCTTGTGGATATGCCCTTGGGTCAAGTGCTCTACGAGTCAGGCACCACCATGCAGCATGTGTACTTTCCTACAACCTCTATCGTCTCTATGCTGTACGTGACGCAAAGTGGCGCATCGGCTGAATTGGCCGTGGTGGGCAATGAAGGCATTGTCGGCATATCCCTGTTCATGGGCGGCGGCTCCACGCCCAGTCGCGCGGTCGTGCAAAGCGCAGGCGCGGGCTACCGACTGGACGCACGGGTGATGAAAATGGAGTTTGACCGAGCTGGCCCCGTCCTGCATTTGTTGCTTCGCTACACCCAGGCATTGATTACGCAAATGACCCAGACCGCCGTGTGCAATCGCCACCATTCGTTAGACCAGCAATTGTGCCGCTGGCTGTTACTCAGTCTGGATCGCTTGCAAGGCAGTGAGCTGGTAATGACCCAAGAGCTGATTGCCAACATGCTGGGCGTAAGGCGTGAAGGCGTCACTGAAGGCGCATTGAAGCTGCAAAAAATGGGCTTGATCAGCTATGCCCGGGGACGCATCGCAGTGCTAGACCGCCAAGGTCTGGAATTACGCAGTTGCGAGTGCTACGCCGTGGTTAAGAAAGAGTACGACCGGCTGTTGCCCGACAAACTTGCAACTTAGACAGCGCACTAAGCCCGTGGCTCGCCGCGCCGATTGACCGTGACAGTTGCCCCTGGCGGCACAGCCGTTTGAATGCTGTGCTGGACACCTCGAAAGGTGTAAGTCACGTCCCAATACTGTGGAAGCGCTCGGCTGGGCCCGGTGGTACACCGCTCCACATTGCGGCTAGTGGTATTACTGTTGCGGCCTCCCACATTGGAGCCCACTACACCGCCAGCTATGGCGCCACCCGCTGTGGCGATATCTTGCCCATGCCCGCCGCCAATTTGATGGCCTAAGACGCCACCGATGAGTGCGCCCACAATGGCCCCTGGAATATTGCTGTCTGGGCGTTCTTGAATAGCTTGCTCACGCTCAATCCAGCATCTGCGCTCAGGCGGCCCTACCACGGCTCGCACAGAGGTGACGTTGGCCTCATACAATCGCTCGTTTTTTCGTCGTTGGTTATCGTAAACGGGCTCCGCCGGTGCGGCGTAGCGGTCATTCCTGATACCACTGTTGCGATTGACGGTGCGTACCGATGACACTCTGTTATTCAAGCCCATGGCAGATAGCGACGGATAGCGTCCTGGGCGCAGCACGACGCACCTGCCGCCATACCGTGCATCTTCACAAACCTCCCAAAGATCGCGCAGCACGACTACCGATGAGGCTCGGTCATTGAAGCCGTACTCCTGAAAATTATCGACTCTCCGCTCTGCGTTGAAGCTTCGACCCGTGTAACCTTCGTTTTCATAAAATATGACTTGCGCGGACGCTTGCGCGCTGAATGCAATTGCAACGACAGCAACCACAGTTTTCAAAATTCTATTCATATAAATTCCCAAATTTATTGTTTCATTGACGCTTCGCCACTTAGCACCGTTCGAACTCATTCAAACGCTCAAAAATGCAAAGTAGGGATGCATTCGCAGCTTGAAGTGCTAACACCGGCCTGTCTGTGCGTTGACGCACAGTACTTAGCTGCCGACTCTCTTACAGTGAGCTACCGACCACACTGCATTCGA
>JAYWHJ010000084.1:0-4156 GCA_043777795.1 Polaromonas sp.
GCAGCTATGGGCAGGCCGATTAGCGCCCCAATCAGGGACGACTTTACCAAATCCGCCAGCCAGAGCTTGAGCGTCATTTTGTTAAAGCCAAAGCGCTCCTCCACCACAAAGGTTTGGTACAGCGTGAAGGGCAGGTCGATCAAGCCGCCAATCAGCACAAAGCTGCCCAACAGCGCGAGTTGTTGCCACATGCCCGGGCCCATGCGTGTGACGAGCGCTTGGTTGAGCCAGTCCAGCCCACCCAGCAGCGTCCAGCCCAGCAGGACGGCGGTACCAAAGGCCAGCTCCAGCAAGCCCAGGCGCGATTTGGCAATAGTGTAGTCAGCCGCCTTTTGGTGCGCGGCCAGGGTGATGCGGTCGGCAAAGGCCGTTGGCACGTTGGCGCGGTGCTGCGCCACATGGCGCACTTGGCGGCTTGCCAGCCACACCTTGAGCAAGAAGCCGGTGATCAGTGCAATGGCAAAAGCGAGAGTAAATGTGAATGCAGTCATAACGTTGATTTTAGGCTCTTGAGAAGAAGATGGTGGCCGATAGGTGAAAATGCAAGCTATGACCCAACCGCACACCCATGTATCCGCAGCCACCCACTCTGTGGCGCTCAAGAAATCCGACCAAAACCTCGTGTGGCTAGACTGCGAGATGACTGGCCTGGACCCGAAAGAAAACCGCCTGATCGAGATCGCTGTGGTGGTGACCAACGCCGACTTGAGTATCCGCATTGAAGGCCCCGAGATTGCGATTTACCAAAGCGAGATCCAGCTGGCCAAAATGGACAAATGGAACCGCACCACCCACGGCAACAGCGGCCTGACCGCCAAAGTGCGCGCCAGCAAAATCCGCACCGCGCAGGCCGAGGCGCAGATCGTGGAGTTTTTGAAGCACTACCTGCCCGCAGGCAAATCGCCCCTGTGTGGCAACACCATCGGCCAAGACCGCAAGTTTCTAGACCGCTACATGCCCAAGCTGGAGGCGTTTTTCCACTACCGCAATTTGGACGTGAGCACCCTCAAAGAGCTTGCCAAACGCTGGTCGCCCGAAGTGTACAAAGGCTTTAAAAAGAAGCAAAAGCACACCGCGATGGCGGATGTGCATGAGTCGATTGAAGAGCTGATTTACTACCGCACGCATTTGCTGAAGTAAGTGTCGAGAATTTTTTGTTGATGGCCATAGCACTCTTTTCCAGATTGTTTTAGAGTGAAAATAGGCCTCCAGCGCAATAGAATAATGCGGGAGCAGCTACTAATAATGTAGTGATCAGCTCCGCCATCGGAACCTTTTTCGCGTCAGCCGACGCCAAAAAATCCGTCGAACAGCGTCAAGAGTTGCGGGTAAGTGGCGCTGAAGTCTGAGCGGCGTACAAAGTAGGCTTCGGCTGCGACGGCAAAAAACTCGTCGATGCTCTCGGTACCGTAGCTGTCGATTAGAGGTGCTTGTTGGGCAGTGCTTGCGCCCTGCGGGCCTCCGGCCAAACTTCCGAAACGTTCCCACTGCTGTACCTGGTCGCAAAATGCTTCGTATTGCGCTTGCATCACGACCATCCATGCACGGCGTGCCTCAATGGCCATGGGTGGGCAGCCGTCCGGCGTGCCGTCTTGCAAGTCCATCACGTGGACAAATTCGTGGATGACGACGTTGTAGGCCTCGCTGGCGCTGCTGCCTGCGGCGGCTACATCGCTCCAGGCCAGCATCAGGGGGCCGCCGTGCAGTGTCTCGCCAGTGAGGTCTTCTTGCCAACTGTGTACCACGCCTGCTTCGTCGGTTTCTACCCGCCGGGCGCGTACCTCGCCTGCATGCAGCACGATGCCTACAAAATCGTCGTACCAGCGCAGTGCCAGGTCGGGCCGGTCGGGCGCGGCGATGTGCAAAATGGGCAGACAGGCTTGGGCGGCTACCATCACGGCTTGCGCGTCGGTGACTACCCAGCCTTGGGCTCCGCTGAACTCTTTACGGTCTAAAAACAGACTGGCTAAGTGGCGCAGGCGCTGTATATCGGCCACGCTGAGTGCCTGCAAAAAAGGCAGCTGACTGAGGGTGCTTTGCCACAGAGCATCGCTGATGGCACGGCGCTGCGCGGTGCGCGCGAGGCTGGCGGCGCGCAGCACTGCCAGCGTGCGGGTCAACCAGGAGTGCATTTACGCTGGCAAGCGTTGCACGCTGGGGGTGGCCCCGGGCGCGTAAGTGATGCGCAGCACCTGGGCACGCGGTGGGGTGGCGTCGGCATGCCAGTCGCATAGCACATGGCGCATGCTTGGGCCGGTGTCTGCTGGCGCGTCTGCTTGTGCGTCTGAGTGATGTGCGCCAGCCAGTGCATGGTCTACGCCTTCGTGGGTGTGGCCATGCACCATGTGGTGGGCACCGCTGGCTTGCATCCAGCACGCAGTTTCGGCGGCGTCTAGGTCTACCCATGGGTGCCCTTGCAGCTTGCGCGCCTCGCTTTGTGCACGCAAGCTGCGGGCGATCTGCAAACGTTCTGCTAACGGACGGGCTAAAAAATCTACCTGCCATGGCGTGCTGCGCACTTGGCTGCGAAAGATTTGGTACTCGGTGTCAGCCAGGCACAGCGCGTCACCATGGCTGAGCAGGTACTTTTGCTTGCCAAAAGTCAGCACAGTGGGATCGGGCAGGGCCTGCATGCCGCTGGCCTGTAAAAACGCATCGCCAACTAAAAAGTCACGGTTGCCAACAATAAAGTACAGTGCCGTTTTTTGTGCGCACTGGTGCAGCACAAGGCGGCACTGCTCTTCAAACGCCAAGCCCTCGTGGCTGGCCAAGGTGTTGCCATTGGTCTGGGTGCGAACAACATCGTCGCCCACCCACACCTCAAATAAATCGCCCAGAATAAACACCGCATCCGCTGTCGTGTTCTGCATATAGCGTCGCCAAGCCAAAAAGTTGGCGGGCTCGCTATCTTGCAAGTGCAGGTCAGAGATGAAGTCAATGCTGCGCCACGCTGCGGGCGCAAGCATGGGGTGAAAGCTGGGCAGCGCCAGCATGGCGGGCTTAGAGGGCTACCGCTTTGGTCATGACCACGTCGTCTGCGGGCACATCGTCATGAAAGCCTTTGCGCGTGGTTTTGACTGCGCGCATCGCGTCCACCACCTCGGTGCCCTTGATGACTTTGCCAAACACGGCGTAGCCCCAGCCTTGGCGGCTAGGTGCGGTGTGGTTGAGGAAAGCGTTGTCGCCCACGTTGATAAAGAACTGCGCGGTGGCCGAGTGCGGTTCCTGCGTGCGGGCCATGGCTACGGTGTACTTGTCGTTTTTCAGGCCGTTATTGGCTTCGTTGTCGATGGCGGCGTTCACTGGTTTTTGGGTCATGCCTGGCTCAAAGCCGCCGCCTTGCACCATGAAGCCGTCGATGATGCGGTGGAACACGGTGTTGTTGTAATGTCCAGAATTGACATAGGCCAAAAAGTTGGCCACCGACTTGGGGGCTTTGTCAGCGTCCAGTTCCAGCGTGATGGTGCCGTGACCGGCGATATACAGTTCTACTTGGGGGTTTGCCATGGTGATAACTTACTTTAAAAGAGTTGCGGAAATGATGCTGACCTGGGTTTTAGGCACGTCAGTAGGGAAGGGGCCGCCAGCGCCTGTGGGTACGGCTTTGATCTTTTCGACCACGTCCATGCCCTGGACGACTTTGCCGAACACGGTGTAGCCCCAGAGCTGGGCAGCGCCGAGCAAATTGGCGCGCGGCGTGCTGGGGTAGGTTTTGCCTTGGTAGACAAAGTTCAGCACGGGGTCACCATCGGGGATCAAGGTGGGGTCTAAAAAGGCGTTGTCCACCACGTTGATAAAAAACTGGCTGCTGGCCGACTGCGGGTCGTTGGTGCGGGCCATGGCCAGGGTGCCCACGGTGTTTTTCAGACCTTTTGCCAGCGCTTCCCTGCCTTCGTGCGGGATGGTGGGTCGGGTTTTCTTTTGCTCATATTTGGCATCAAAACCACCGCCCTGTACCATGAAGGTGCTGATGACGCGGTGAAACACCGTGCCGTCATAGTGCTTGTCTTTGACATATTGCAAAAAATTTTCTACGGTTTTGGGCGCTTTGTCGGGATAGAGCTCTACAACGATGTCGCCCATCGAGGTGGCGATTTTGACTTTGGGTGCAGCCGCTGCTTGGGCAAAAGCGCTGGACGCTATGGAAAAAATAGCT
>JAYWHJ010000085.1:0-4153 GCA_043777795.1 Polaromonas sp.
GTACCTGACGAGAAAGCCCCTGCCTGCCGACGCGATAGCCGACACCTTGGGCGTAGCGCGCCGCACCATCGAACTGGCCGGACCCCAGGTGATGCACTACAAAACTATGCCGCAGCGCTACCGCCACGCAGCCGGCAAAGGCGCAGCGCTGTGGCTACCTCTGCCTTGGTGGCTCATGAAAGCCACCGCGCTGCTGCAGCATCGGCCTGTGCGGTCAGTACTTGGTTCAACATGCTCCTCATGAGTTTGGCCACGCCTATGCCGTCTGCGCTGAGCAAGCCGCTCAGCAAGCCCTCATCTAAGGCAATATCAATTCCAGCCGTCGCACACACTCCTTTTTTGGTTGACGAAATTAGCTTCGATAACTCGATTGCGTCAAAATTGGAAGGTGGCTGTGGCTACTCCCACAATTTGCAGCAGTTTAGCGACTCAATCCACCGCCACAGCCAACAAGCCCACCCGGCCCTGCCGGAGCCGACCGGCCACGGGCCACCAGCACGAGGGGCAGAACGCACATCAGTATGGATACCACCCTGCACTCTTGAAATTTTTTGGAACGCAATAGTGAATGATGAGGTGCGGATGGCATAGCAGTGGATTTGAGAATTAAATGTGCAGGGGCACACTCATACAAGGCATTGGTGAATTTAGCTCGAAGATAGCAAGTACACCGCACTATTCCTAATGCGTTAACGTCAGGGTACAAGGCTGTTATCTGTTGATATTCACCAGCTTGTGAGCCGTGAAAGAGCACAATACACTACACATTTAATAGCTATTTACGCTATGCTTTATTGCGGTGGCGGCATTTTTAGCTCGAAAAAAGTTCTCACAGAAATTTTGGCACTCCTTCCAACTGCCAAACCTCTGCTGCTTTGACGCAAGCAGCTTGTCTGGCATGATAGGGCACATGTTGGACATCGTAGTTTTATTCTTTGTACTGGGCCTGGTGGCCCGTTTGGTTAAAAGTGACTTGGCGTTGCCTGGCGCGCTGTACGAAACCTTGTCAATCTACCTGCTGTTGGCGATTGGGCTAAAGGGCGGCGTAGAGTTGTCCAAGCAGAGCTTGCAAGCGGTGCTGCCGCAGGTACTGTGGTGCTTGGCCATGGGCTTGGCGATACCTTGCTTGCTGTTTCCTGTGCTGCGCAAGCTGGTGGGCTTGAATGGTTTTGACGCAGCCTCTGTAGCTGCGCACTACGGATCTGTGAGCGTGGTGACGTTTGCGGTGGCCAGTGCCTATTTGGTGCAGCAGCAGGTGGCGTTTGAGGCGCATGCGGCGCTATGGGTGGCGCTGCTGGAGGCGCCCGGGATTGTGGCGGGTATCGCGCTGGCGCGCTGGTCTGCGGCAGGGCAAGCCGCTGCTGCTGGCAGCACGCCGGGCCCTTTGCCAACCAAGCTGGGTATGCACGCCAAGCCAGCGTTAGCGACCGCTGCCCTACCTGCGGCCAGCCCCTGGAGCGCCCTCGCCCACGACGTGTTTTTGGGCAAGTCGGTGCTACTACTGGTCGGCGGTTTGGTGATAGGCACCACCATGGGCGAAGCAGGCACTGCGCCAATAGCGCCACTGTTTACTGTGCTATTCAAGGGCGTGCTGGCGTTGTTTTTACTAGAGCTCGGCTTGGTGGCAGGCGCGCGGCTGGGCGAGCTCAAACGCTACGGTGTGGGGCTGATCGCGTTTGCCATCATCGCGCCGCTGCTACTGGCCCTGCTGGGCGCGCTGGGCGGCAAGCTACTGGGCCTGAGTACCGGCGGTGTTGCCATCATGGCCACGCTGGCGGCCAGTGCGAGCTACATTGCGGCGCCCACCGCCATGCGCATCGCCGTGCCGCAAGCCAACGCGGCCCTGTCCATTACTGCCGCGCTGGGCATCACATTCCCCTTCAACGTGATTGTCGGCATACCGCTGTACCTCAAGCTGGCGCAGGCTTGGGGCTAATGCGCCGCCGGAGACATCTATGCAAACCCATCCCAAAAAACTCTTGGTCGTCATCACCGAAGCCGCGCTAGAAAAACGCCTGATCCAAGACGCCAAACGCCTCGGCGCGCAGGGCTACACGGTGTACGACGTGCGCGGTGGCTCGCAGCAAGCCACACACGAAGGCGCGTGGGAAGCCGACCGCATGATTGAAATCAAAATCATTTGCGACGACGCAGTAGCCCAAGCTATTGCTGAACATGTGATGGCGCAGTATGCGGCTAACTACGGCATGAGTTTGTTTTTTACCGACGTGCAGGTCATTCGCCCGCAGAAGTTTTAGCCACTTAACAGGCCGGTGGAACCAGCAGGTCTTGGCGTAGTCTGGGTCATGCATGCAGGCTGTGCGGCGAGTGACTCGGTGTTGTCTTGCTAGTGGGCCAGCTGCTTGGTAAGGTCATGGTGCAGCAGGGCTGCCACGCGCAGACCAAAGAAGTTGCGCACCACGTACAACGACACTTGCACCGCGCGCGGGCTGTTCAGCACTGCCGCCGCCACAATGGCACTCTTCGCAGTAAATGCAAACGTTGTGTACTTGCGGTGATGGCAACGGCTCGTTGTGCACCATCTGCGGTGCGGGGAATATGCCCCTGGTGTCGTAACCAGCAGGTTTTTACGAACTGAAGACTCGTTGTTTTCTGCTTTTCCAACATCCGATCGGGGCTTATCGTTGGGTCTCTCTTTCACCAGAACGGTTGTTTTTTAAGGAGCTACCCCATGCAGATCATTTTTGAATCCCGTGACCCCGAAGCTGTGCAGATGCGCGAGATCGCCGTCAATCGCCTGCGCTTTGTGATGCGCCGGTTGAACTGGCTGGTGCCCCGCGCCACCCTGCACCTGTCAGACGTGAACGGCCCGCGCGGTGGTATCGACAAGCGTTGCCAGCTGGAGCTGAAAACCCAGCATGCGGGTACGGTGGTGGTCACCGCCATGGCCCACGACTGGCGCGCCGCGCTGGATGGAGCGATGGGCAGAGCCGCCCGCGCCCTGCTGCGCAGTGCACGCAAGGTCAAACAACCGACGCGCCAGCACGCGCGCAACGAGCCCTTGCAGCGCGGCAATGCTGTGGCTTTTGACGGCTGACCCAACTACCCCCTACCAGCCCATATGGGCTGGCGAATGGCCAGCACAGTGTGCAGTGAGGTCTATCCCAGCGCTATTTATTTAATAGCTTCTCCCGCAGTGATTCATTGCGCGGCAGGCCTATTTTCTTTAAAGGTTTAGCCTCGCAGCCACACATCCGTGCCGCCCAGGCCGGTGGGCGTGCCCATCGGCTGCGCCAGCAACTGCTCTTTCAGCCACGCCGTGGTGACAGCGGCCACATGCCGGTGATGGCTTCCCTCTGCCTCCATCGTGCTTTTTTCTCTGCGCAGCAAGAAGTTGCTGGGCACCTGTTTTTCAATGCCTGCAAAAGTCAGATGGTCGGCACCGTCTAGCCACAGCAGGGCTTTGGCGCCAGCGGGCAAACTGTCGTACACCATACGGCGTGAAGCTGGGGTTTCGCCGTTATTCAGCACCTCACCGTCCAAGCTACCCGACACTATGCACATCGGCCGCACCATGCCTTTGGCATCTGCGAGCGCTTGGGTCGGTGTCACGTCTTTGCCCAAGCCTGGGCTCAGCGCGATGAACGCTTTGATGCGTTTGTCGGCCCCGCTCCAGCTACCGGCTTTGGGGAAGGCCTGGCCTGCCAATGCCTGCACGGTGCGGGCTCCAAACGAGTGACCGGCCACAGCCAATTTTTGCACTGGTACTTGCGCCCAAGCACTGGCACTGTCGGCATGTCTGCGCATGATCTCATCCACCGCAAACTTCATATCCGCGACCCGCGCTACCAGTTGCTCAGGAGCCATCGCTTTACGCAGTGCGCTAAAACCGCCTTTGAGCGACACGTTGTCGCTGCCCGCGTGCTGCAGATGCACCACAACAAAGCCTGCTTGCATCCACGCACCGCCCCAGACATCCGCACCAGTGCGCCTGCCGCCTAGGCCGTGCGAAAAGACCACCACGCCCAGCGGCTTGCCCATAGGCCAGCGCACCAGCGCAGGCACCTCGCGGCTGCGGGTAGCGTCAAGCCACACTTCATCTTGCGGCTGTGGCTCAGCGGCCATCAGCCAAGGGCTGCCAGCGTAGGCAGCGGCGAATACCAAGGCATTGCCCAGCAGGCTGCGGCGGCTG
>JAYWHJ010000086.1:0-11792 GCA_043777795.1 Polaromonas sp.
CTTGGTGGGCGGTAATGGCAGTGGCAAAAGCACACTATTGCGCTTGGCGCAGGGCTTGCTTGCTCCGAGCGAAGGTGTGGTGCAGCGCGATGCCACGGCCCGGCAGGCCTTTGTGTTCCAGCGGCCCTTTGTTTTGCGTACCACTGTGTTGACCAATGTGGCGTTGGCCGCTTGGCTGCGGGGCAGCGCGTGGACGCAGGCCAAAGAGCAAGCCCACCAAGCTTTGACTGACGTGGGGCTGGACGGCCTGGCTACTCGCCAGGCGCGCACTCTCTCAGGCGGGCAGCAGCAGCGCCTGGCCTTTGCCCGCGCGCTGGCGGCGCAGCCCGATGCGCTGCTGCTGGACGAGCCCACCGCCAGTCTGGCACCGCAGGCCAAGCGCGAGGTGGAGGCGCTGATGCAGCAGTGCGCCCAGCGCGGCATCACATTACTGTTTGCCAGCCACAACCTGGGCCAGGTCAAACGCCTGGCGACCCGGGTGGTGTGCCTGGACGCAGGGCACGTGGTGGCGGACAGAAACACGGATGATTTCTTCAACACACCGCTGCCCGAGGCCGCCCAGCGCTTTGTGGAAGGAGAAATGGTATGAATGTGCTGCAAAAAGGTCTTTTCTTGATGCTATTTAGCCGTTTGGCGCATTATTTAATTGCGGGAACAGCTATATTTTCAATAGCTATTGGAATGCCTGCAAACCGTGCCCATGCGCAAAGTATCGTCATGGCGTCCACCACGTCAACGGAGCAATCGGGTCTGTTTGGCTATTTACTACCCGCCTTCAAGCGTGCCACAGGCATTGACGTGAAAGTGGTGGCCTTGGGCACTGGTCAAGCCATTGATATGGGGCGACGGGGTGACGCCGATGTGCTGTTTGTGCACGATGCGGCGGCTGAGGAAAAATTGGTGGCTGAAGGCTTTAGTACCCAACGGCTGGCGGTGATGTACAACGACTTTGTACTGATTGGCCCCAAGGCAGACCCCGCCCGCGCCTCCGGCAAAGACATTACCGAGGCATTCAGCAAGCTCAGCGCAGCCAATGCGCCGTTTATCTCGCGCGGCGACAAGTCAGGCACGCATATGGCAGAACTGCGTTTTTGGGCTACCAGCGGCAGGGCCGACAAAAAAGGTACAGGTTACAAAGAGTGCGGCTGCGGCATGGGCCCGGCGCTGAACATCGCTGCGTCAACTGGGGCCTACGTGTTGGCCGACCGCGGTACTTGGCTGAACTTTAAAAACCGGGCCGATTTGATGATTTTGGTTGAACGAGACCATAAGCTTTTTAACCAATACGGCGTGATGGCGATCAACCCGGCCAAGCATCCCCATGTCAAAGCCGCGCTGGCCCAAAAATTTGTGCAGTGGGTGGTGTCGCCCGCCGGGCAGTCCAGCATTGCGATGTACAAGATTGGCGGGGAGCAGGTGTTTTTTCCGAACGCCAGCAAGTAGTTGCAGCTGCAGCTCTAACAGCGCGGGCGCAGCGGGCACGGTGCGCCTGCGCATTAATGCTTAGGCTTGCCCAGCTTGCGGTAAATGGTCGAGCGGCTAATGCCCAGCTGCTCCGCCGCGGCGGCCACATTGCCTTTAAGCTGCCTGACAGTGTGCTTGATCAAATCGGTTTCGTGCTCTTTCAGCGGCTGCGCCAGGGTTGGGCGGGCGGCACTGTGTATAGCTTGCGATTTAGGTGCCAACCTGCCAGCCCGACTGGTGCGCACTTGCAAATGCAGCCCTGACCATAAGGGCACCGCTATCCAAGCGGCGTTGTGCTGCGCATCAAACAAATGGCCCGCCGAGATGGCAAACACTTCGTCCATGTACAAGCGCTGGGGGGTGGGCAGCTGTAGCCCCAGCATCTGGCGCGCCATCGGGTTCATCGCATCTATCAAGCCATCTGCATCGACACACATTAAGCCCTCATTGTCTTTGCCACTGTGCTGGCCAGGCCACTGCAAATGCAGCACCAAGGCGTGCGGGCGGCCCAGCACCAGAGCGTTCTCTATGGCGCGAGCGGAGCTGGTCACCAAGTTCATCAGCTCGGGCCGCTCAGGCACTTCAATGCCGGTCACGTCCACCATGCCGGCGCACTGCCCGTCGGGGCCAAAGATCGGCGCGCCCGCGCAGGAGTACCACTGCGTGTCTTGAAAAAAGTGCTCGCCACGGTGCAACCAGGTGCTGCGCTGCTCAGCCAGCGTAGCGCCAATGGCGGTTGTACCTACCGCCATCTCAGACAAATCAACCCCCAGGCGGGTGATCAAATCGGCCCGTGGATCGCTGTGGTCGATCGCGCCACCAGTGTCTACCACTTCGCCATGCGCGTTGGTCAAAATCGCGAAGTAACGGGTTTGCGCAATGGCAATGCTTAGTTGCTCCAAGGTGGTGCGCGCAGCAAGTCGCAAGGTGCGGTTGGCCTCCAGATTGCGCTGCTGCAATGCAGCGCCTACAGGGTCAAAGCTAATCTGCGCATCAGGCCTGTGTCCAGCTTCCAAACAGCGTTGCCACGACTGCGTAATCCAGGGTTGTACATACTGCGTCGCGGTGTTGTGCTCGCCATGCATCACAGCGCGGCGTGCCTGTGCAATACGCTCAAGCCGGTGTTGGGGTTGCAGTGCGGTCATCGAATGATTGTGTAGCATTTTGAGAATTTAGCGGCAACAAATTGATCACCTAGGGTTGTCCCTAATCTTGTATGCGCCGGCCACGTTGAACAATGCACTGGGTACAAATTTGATAAGCCACGCTTTGGCAAGACCGTCTTGCTAAAGCCTCAACTCACTGGAGATCCTTATGCAGAAAGTCTTGCACATCAACCCCGACAAATGCACCGGGTGCCTACAGTGCGAAATGGCCTGTAGTTTTGAAAACTACGGCACGTACGCCACCAGCAAATCACGCATTAAAGTGTTTGACTTTCACCACACTGGCAAAAAAGTGCCCTACACCTGCACCCAGTGCGACGAGGCTTGGTGCCTGCATGCCTGCCCGGTGGAAGCCATCACGGTGGACAAAGCCACCGGCGCCAAAGTGGTGAACGATTCCACCTGCGTCGGCTGCAAGGTCTGCACCATCGCCTGCCCATTTGGCACGGTGAACTATGTGCAGGAAACTGGCAAAGTGCAAAAGTGCGACCTGTGCGGCGGAGACCCCGCCTGCGTAGAGGCCTGCCCTACCCAAGCCATTACCTATGTCGATGCCAACTGGACCGGTATCGACAAGATGAAATCCTGGGCCGACAAGCTGGGCAACCAGCCTTCTGCTTCCTAATCATTCATCGTCATATTTTTTGGGCAGCCTCTAGCCATACCGCCAAGCTGCCCCACCAACTGGAGATCACATCATGTCATGGGCTGGAAAAATCCTCCGCGTTAACCTGACCACCGGCGTTTGCAAGTCAGAGCCGCTCAATATGCAATGGGCACAGGCCTACATCGGCTCGCGTGGCCTGGCGGCAAAATACCTCACCACCGAGATCGATCCGAAGGTCGATCCGCTGTCACCTGAGAACCGAATTTACTTCACCACCGGCCCTCTCACCGGCACCATGGCCTCAACTGGCGGGCGCTACACCGTGTCTACAAAGAGCCCGTTGACAGGTGCCATTGCCTGCTCCAACTCGGGCGGCTATTGGGGTGCCGAGCTGAAAATGGCTGGTTGGGACATGATTGCGATTGAAGGCAAATCAGCCAAACCGGTGTACCTGTACATCAGCGACGATGTGGCTGAAATTCGCGATGCCGCCCACCTGTGGGGCAAGAGCGTGTTCGAGACCGAAGGCACCCTCAAAAAGAGCCTGCAAGACCCGCTGACCCGCGTGTGCAGCGTAGGTAAAGCCGGTGAGAACCATGTGCTGTTTGCCGCCGTGGTCAACGACCTGCACCGCGCCGCCGGTCGCAGCGGCGTAGGCGCTGTAATGGGCAGCAAAATGCTTAAAGCGATAGCAGTGCGCGGCACCAAGGGCGTGGGCAATATTCGCGACCCTAAAGCGTTCATGAAGGTCACCTTCGAGAAGAAAAAAATCTTGGCTGACAATGCTGTAACTGGCCAGGGCCTGCCCACCTACGGAACGCAAGTGCTGATGAACGTCATTAACGAAGTGGGTGCGCTGCCCACCCGCAACCACCGTAACAACCAGTTTGAAGGTGCCAAAGACATCAGCGCCGAGGCCATGGCTACTCCGCGCCCTACTGATGGCAAAAAGCCGTTGGTGACCAACCAAGCCTGCTTTGGTTGCACCATTGCCTGCGGGCGCATTCAAACCATTGACAAAGACCACTTCACCGTGCAAAACAAGCCGCAATACTGGGGCGCATCCGGCGGCCTGGAGTACGAGGCCGCTTGGGCACTGGGCGCAGCCAACGGCGTGAACGACTTGGACGCTTTGCAATATGCCAACGTGCTGTGCAATGAAGAAGGCATCGACCCAATCAGCTTTGGTGTGACCGTAGGCGCGGTGATGGAGTTGTATGAAATGGGCGTGCTGACCAAAGAGCAACTGGGCATTGAGGCCCCGTTTGGCTCGGCCAGAGCGCTGGCTTTCTTTGCAGAAGAAACCATCAACGGCCGGGGTTTTGGTAAAGAAATTGGCCAAGGCTCCAAGCGCCTCACCGCCAAGTATGGCCACCCTGATTTGTCCATGAGTTCCAAAGGCCAAGAGTTCCCCGCCTATGACGGCCGGGGCATCCAAGGCATTGGCTTGGCTTACGCTACCTCCAACCGGGGCGGCTGCCACTTGCGCGGCTACACCATCGCCTCTGAAGTGCTGGGCATCCCGGTCAAGACCGATCCGTTGGAGCACGAAGGCAAGCCTGAGTTGGTCAAAGCTTTCCAGGACGCTACTGCAGCATTTGATTCCTCGGGTCTGTGCGTGTTTACCACCTTCGCCTGGGGCCTGGCCGACCTGGCACCGCAAATGCAAGCCGCCTGCGACGAGAAGTTCACCACCGAAGAGCTGGAGAAAATTGGCGAGCGCATCTGGAACATGGAGCGCGAGTTCAACAATGCCGCTGGCTTTACCCACAAGGATGACAGCTTGCCCAAGCGCCTGCTGACCGAAGCTGCTACCAGTGGCCCCACCAAAGGCAAAGTGAGCGAGCTGGCCAAGATGCTGCCTAAGTACTACGAAGTGCGCGGCTGGGACCCAGAAGGCCGCCCTACTGCAAAAACCCGTGAGCGCTTGGGTCTTTGATTTTTTCAACTGATCGTTGACATAAAAGCGGTCCTGCGTGGCCGCTTTTCATTTTTTTGGAGACACCACCATGCACCATATCATCATCGGCGCAGGCCCCGCAGGCGTGATCGCCGCAGAGACGATTCGCAAGCACGCACCGCAAGACGACATCACCATCATCGGTGATGAAAAAGAAACGCCCTATTCACGTATGGCCATTCCTTACCTGTTGATTGGCAATGTGGGCGAGCAAGGCACGCACTTGCGCAGAAGCGCTACGCATTTCACTGATAAAAAAATCACATTGCAGCAAGACACGGTCAAGCTGGTGGATGCCAAAGCCAAGACGCTGACACTGGGCAGTGGCAAAACGCTCAACTTCGACAAACTCTTGATTGCGACGGGCTCACGCCCGGTCAAGCCGCCGATACCTGGCATGGATGTCGCAGGTGTGCATAACTGCTGGACAATGGCTGATGCACGAAAAATCTTGGCGCTGGCGCAACCAAATGCGCGGGTTTTGCAAATGGGCGCGGGGTTTATTGGTTGCATTATTTTGGAGGCACTGGCTGTACGTGGCGTAAAGCTCACCGTGGTCGAAATGGGCGACCGTATGGTGCCACGCATGATGGGGCCTACCGCAGGAGGCATGATCAAGGACTGGTGCGAAACAAAAGGCGTAGAAGTTTTGACCGGCACCAAAGTCGAGGCGATAGAAGCTGGCTCGCCGATTGGTGTGCGTCTGTCCAACGGTCGGCACGTCCAGGTGGATCTGGTCATCAGTGCCACGGGTGTCAAGCCGGCCATTGCATTTTTAGAAAACTCCGGCATCACGTGCCTGCAAGGCGTCCTTACCGACGAGCACATGCAAACCAATGTACCGGGCATCTACGCTGCAGGGGACTGTGCTGAGGCCTTTGACAAAATCAGCAACACCACCATTGTGAGCGCCATTCAGCCCAATGCAGCCGATCAGGCCTTGGTGGCGGCCATGAATATGGTGGGCAAGCCTGCGGTGCTCAAGGGCGTGACGCAAATCAACGTGTTGGACACCTTGGGAATGATCTCCACCAGCTTTGGCAATTGGCAAGGGGTAAAAGGTGGTGAGCATGTGGAACTGACGGATAAAGCGGCGGGACGCCACCTCAGCCTACAGTTTGACAAAGACGTCATGGTGGGGTGCAACAGCGTGGGGTGGATCGATCATGTTGGCGCGATGCGGGGCTTGGTGGAGGGTAAAGTCAAGCTTGGCGAGTGGAAAGCCAGGCTGCAAGCTGATCCTACCCAGCTCATGACCGCATACTTGGCTACTGCGCAAGGGCAGGGCCAATGGACTGGCGCGGCTGATGTTGGGCGGCGCGGCAACTGATCTTTGTTATGCTCAGGTGCATGTGGCTGGGCATATTAAGTCTTTTCGGTTTTTTTGGTTTGCACTGCGCAGTGTGTTTAGCACTGTGCATTTGCAATGTGGATAGATAATTGAGTTGCATGAAAATCACGCTTAAACTTTTTGCTTCGCTCACCGATTATTTGCCCGCGGCCGACCGCAGCAGCAACATCACGCTGTTGGACGTGGCCAGCGACGCCAGTATTATGCAAATCATTGAACCCTTTGGCATGCCGCCTAAGCTGGTCCATTTGGTACTGGTCAACGGCACCTACATTTACCCTGAAAAGCGCGACACCCATGTTCTTGCTGAAGGTGATGTGCTGGCTATTTGGCCGCCCATTGCGGGCGGTTAGCTTTTGTGTAATGACTTCGGACTCTTAATTTAATAGCTGCTCCCGCGCAATTTTATTGATCTGCAGCGCTATTTGGCATATAAAAAGTGCAATCCTCGTACCTGGAACTATTTGACCGTGAAATGGGTTGCACCGTAGCCGAATGGCTGATGTGGCTACCTGCTGCTCTAGGCGAGGCGGTGTGGGCGCAGCAAGGTGATGCAGTGTACGCCAGCCTACCCGCAGTGCCTGGCGCTACGCTGGCCGTCTCCTGGCGCGCAGGCGAGCCACGGCGCATCGCTCTCATGGTGATGCCGCGCCTGCATGTGCACTTTCAGTTCATCGGCATGAACGACGCGCAGCGCTACACGTTTATGAAACGCTTTGATCTGTATATGCAGCGTGGTGGGGGCTAGTTTTTGCACCTAATAAGCTGCTAGGTCAATAGAATATGTCGGGAGCAGCTATGGAATATATAGTGGATATTCCGCTGTAAAATATTTGGATGCAACCATTTCACCTCGCCTTCCCCGTTTCTGATCTCGCCCAAGCCCGAGCTTTCTATGGTGGCCTACTCGGCTGTCCAGAGGGTCGCAGTTCGCCTGAGTGGATCGACTTTGATTTTTATGGTCACCAAATTGTGGCGCACTTGGCTCCCAGCGAGGTCAAACCTGCGGGTACCAGCGCTGTAGATGGGCATGGCGTGCCGGTGCGGCACTTTGGCCTCGTGCTCACCATGGCGCAGTGGGAAACGCTGGCGGCTAAACTGCAAGCCGTTAAAACCAAATTTGTCATCGAGCCTTATATCCGCTTCAAAGGCGAAGTTGGCGAACAAGCCACCATGTTTTTTCATGACCCTTGCGGTAATGCGCTGGAGTTCAAGGCGTTCAAAGACATTGGGCAGCTGTTTGCCAAATGATCTGCCGGTGCCGCTGGTTTTAAGAAAAAACGGGCTGTAGGCCCATAAAATTATGCGGAAGAAGCTATGAATACCATAGCTGTCTTGATGCCTAGCACGGTTAGCAGCAAAGAGCCGCCCAAGTGCAGAGCCGCTGTGCCGAGCGCCAACGCGTAGCGCGACTGCTGCAGCATGCCCACCACCTCGGCGCTGAAACTGCTGAAGGTCGTGAGTGCCCCTAAAAACCCTGTGACCAAAGCCAAGCGCCATACCGGGTCGATCTGGGGCATGGACTGGAAGACGGCTACGCATACGCCGATCAAATAGCCACCGATCAAGTTGGCGGCCAGCGTGCCCCAGGGCAGTGCGCCTGCGCTGAGCCAAAGCCCCAAGCCCCAGCGTGCGAGGGCTCCTAGGCTGGCTCCGATACAGATGGCTAGTACTGACAACATGCTCAGAGTGTAGCGGGTGCAAGTTCTCTTGGGGCTGTGCACACCAAGCGCCAGAGCTGCGTAGTGGGACGGTTTGGTGCCACACGATGGATCGCCGACCTGCTCCCGCACAAAACTAACCAAATTCCCGTGAGTACACCGCCGCCCAGATCTTGTACAAAACAAAGGCAAAACATCCTGCAAGCTCGGCAGCCACGTAAAGCTGGGACAATCACGCCATGGCAAGCACTCAAG
The DNA here is from genome assembly GCA_043777795.1 of Polaromonas sp. Taxonomy (GTDB): domain Bacteria; phylum Pseudomonadota; class Gammaproteobacteria; order Burkholderiales; family Burkholderiaceae_C; genus JAAFIP01. The sequence continues at coordinate 8,465 of JAYWHJ010000086.1, forward strand.
GTTTTTTGGGCATCGTGATGCTCGACACGCAGTTTCCCAGACCCATGGGGGACATCGGCTATGCGGGTACGTTTGATGTGCCGGTGCACCAGGAGATCGTGCGCAGCGTGTGGCCTGACAAAGTGGTGTTGTCTGCGGCCAGTTTGCGCAAGGGGCGTATCGTGCCCGCTTTTCAAGGGGTAGTGCGCAACCTGGACCGGCGCGGGGCGCGGGCTATCACGACGAGTTGCGGGTTTTTGGTGCTACTGCAAAAAGAGTTGCAGCTGGTGACCAAGCTGCCGGTGGTCACCTCCAGTTTGATGTTGCTGCCCAAGCTGTTGCAAGCCCAGCAAAGAGTGGGTGTGCTGACGATCAGCGCGGGACATCTGGGCAAGGAGTATTTGCGCTGTGCGGGTGTCCCTAAAGACCGTTTGCAGGACGTGGTGGTGCAGGGCGTGGCACCGGGCAGCGAATTTGTGACGCGTATTTTGGGCAACCACACGCAGATGGATTTGGACCAAGCGCAGCGCGATGTCGTCGCCGCAGCAGTGGCGTTGAAAGCGCGTGCGCCCGATGTTCAGACCGTGGTGCTGGAGTGCACTAACATGCCGCCCTACATTGCGGCCATTGAAGCGGCTACTGGGCTCAAAACCGTTTGGCTCAAAGATGCGGCGCGCCTATTTGACTGGGCCAAAACGCAAACCCCGAGTGCTGAGCCTGCGACTACATCATCATCTTCGTAGGCAGCCAGGTAACAATGCCGGGGAAAAAGTAGACGATGAGCACAGCCACCACCATCAGCCCAAACATGGGCAAGGTAACGCGCGCGATGTAGGGCAACTGCCTGCCCGTCATTCCCTGCATGACAAACAGGTTAAAGCCAACAGGCGGCGTGATCTGCGCCATCTCCACCACCAGTACGATGAAGATGCCAAACCAAATGGGGTCAATGCCTGCCTTGTTCACCGTGGGCATGATCACGCCCATGGTCAGCACCACCATACTGATGCCGTCCAGAAAGCAGCCCAAAATAATATAGAACACGGTAAGCATGGCAATCAGCCAAAACGGTGTGAGGCCCAGGCTGGCGATCCACTCGGCCAGGTGGCGCGGTAGGCCGATGTAGCCCATGCTCAGCGTCAGGAAGGCTGCGCCCGCCAGGATGAGCGCAATCATGCAGTACAGGCGGGTAGCGCCCATCAATGCGTCTTTGAAAGTAGCCCAGTTCATAGAGCCTTGCACGGTAGACAGCGCCAAGGAACCGACCACGCCTACGGCAGCGGCTTCAGTAGCGGTAGCAATGCCGACATAGATGGAGCCCAGCACCGCAACGATGAGCAGCACCACGGGGATAAGGCTGCGCGACTGGTTTAATTTTTCCATGAAAGTCATCGGCGCATCGGCGGGTGGCACCAAATGCGGGTTGCGCAGCGCCCAAAACATGATGTAGCCTGAGAACAAACACGCCAGCATGATGCCCGGCAGCACACCTGCAATGAACAGCTTGGAAATGGATACGTCAGCCGTCACGCCATACACGATCATGATGATGGACGGCGGAATGAGTAGGCCTAGCGTGCCCGCGCCAGCCAGCGTGCCAATGACGATATCGTCCGGGTAGCCGCGCCGCTTGAGCTCTGGCAAGTTCATTTTGCCAATGGTGGCGCAGGTGGCGGCAGACGAGCCGGACACTGCGGCAAATATGGTGCAGCCCACTACATTGGTGTGCAGCAAGCGGCCCGGCAGGCTTTGCACCCACGGTGCTAGGCCTTTGAACATGTCTTGCGAGAGCCGGGTGCGAAACAATATTTCGCCCATCCAGATAAAAAGTGGCAGCGCAGTCAGCGTCCAGCTGCTGGATGCACCCCAGATGGTCACCGCCATCGCGTCGCCAGCCGGGCGAGCTGAGAACAGCTGCATGCCGATCCACGCTACGCCAGAAAGTGTGAGGCCAATCCACACGCCGCTGCCTAGAATTAAAAACAAACTGAGAACCAGCAGGCTGGTGATCGCAATATCGCTCATGGTATTTTTCTGCTAGTTTGAGGATTTATTCGTTACGCAGGGGCTCGTGAGAGCTCCGCTGCACGCGCTTGCCGCGCGTTTCCATCACTAAGTCGTCAATGAACGCGATGAACAAAATCAGCGCGCCCAGCGCCATCGCGATTTGTGGAATCCACAAAGGCGTAGCGTCGTTGCTGGTGGACATGTCGTTGAACTGGTAGGAGTTCACCGCCAGCTTGACGCTGTACCAGGCAAATAAACCCGCCAGCGCACTGGCCGCGGCCAACGACCACACTTCCATGCCCCGCTTGGCATTGCCTGTGAGTTTGGATAACAACAAGGTAACGCGGATATGCTCGCCCCGCTTGAGGGTATGCGCCAGCGATAAAAAGCCTGCCCCTGCCATCAGGTAGCCCGCATAAGCATCGGTGCCGCGCACATGGAAGTTAAACTGCCGCCCCAGCACCGAGAGCAGCACCATGACGAGCAAGCCCACCATAAAAAGCGCCGCCAAAGCGGCGGCGCTGTCGTACAAAGCGTCTAAAAATTTACGCATAATATTTTTCTATATGGGTTGGTCCGGGGGGAGCAAACCCTGCTCGCTCGGTGCCTGCCTGAACTGTTGTAGCGCCCTACAGAAATCTGCAAGCGCTACGACGGGATATAGGTTTAAGGCTTTAAAAATGCATCAACTATGGCCTTGCCTTCGGCACCAGACTTTTCCAGCCACTCTTTGAGCAAAGTGTCGCCCACTTTTTTCATGTCGGCCTTAAGCTGTGGCGAAGGCGCCAAGATATTGACGCCGTTTTTCTTCAATATGTCGATCGAGTCGGTGTTCTCTTTGCGCGACGCTGCCCAGCCGCGTGTCTCGGCATCTCCAGCAGCTTTAAGCAGGGCTTGCTTGGTGGGCGCGTCCAGTGCGTCCAGTGCAGCTTTGTTCACCAGCACGGCGTTTTTGGGCAGCCAGGCTTGTGTGTCATACCAGTACTTGATGTGCTCATAGGTTTTGGTGTTCACGCCGGTAGAGCCCGAAGACATGTACGACTCCACCACGCCGGTAGCCATAGCCTGCGAAAGCTCAGCCGCCTGCACCGTGACGGGTTGTGCACCCACCAGCTCGGCAATGCGCGAGGTAGCAGGGCTGTAGGCGCGCCACTTCACGCCCTTCAAATCAGCGGCGGAGGCAATCGGCTTTTTCACATAAATGCCCTGCGGTGGCCAAGGCACGCTGTACAGCATGCTCATGCCTTGCTCGCCTAGTTTTTTGTCCATGACGGGCTTGGTGATTTTGTACAGCTTCATCGACTCGTCATAGCTGTCGGCCAAAAACGGCATGCCGTCTACG
>JAYWHJ010000087.1:0-11774 GCA_043777795.1 Polaromonas sp.
CCGGCAAATCCCGCCCCGCCGCTGGCTGCGCCCGAAGCGCGACCCTCCGCCGAACGACCGTCCAAAGAACCCACGCGCCCAGAACTCAAAACACGGGAAGCAGAAAACACTGCCTTCCCATCCAAAGCCAACTGAACAACACGCCGATTAAAAGTCTGCCGCAAACTGTTCGTAGTAATCAAACCAAAGCGCAACGCAGAACCACAAGAAACCAAAGCCGCAGCCCGGCTCCACCAGTGCATCACAAAATCCGCACTCTCGGGCACCTCGGGCCACACACTGCGCAGCGCCTGCACATAGCCATCGCCCAAGGCAGCACGCATGGTACTGGCCCCAATGAAGGGTGGGTTGCCCACAATAAAGTCAGCCAGCGGCCAGGCCGCCTGCTGCGGGCGAATGTAGGCCCACTGCGGCACCACGGCGGTTTCATCGGGCACCTGCTCACCCGTAGCCGGATGCGTCTTAAACGTTTTGCCATCCCAGCGCGTCAGCAGCGCACCGTCTGCGCCATATGCCAGGTCCATCTCGTCCCAGGCCAGCACGGCATCGCGGTTTTCAATATTGCCAAAGTCATGCACCACCGGCTCGGCCACGGCTTTGTTGCCACGGGTGCGAATGTGCCATTGCAGGTAGCCTATCCACAGCACCAGCTCGGCCAGCGCGGCGGCGCGCTCGTTCAGCTCGATGCCCAGCAGCTGGCGGGGGCTGACGGTTTCGCCTTCCAGGCCCAGGGTGGATTGCTGTTCGCCCAAGGCCTCTAGCTGGTTGATCACCTCGCCCTCCAGGCGCTTGAGGTGCTCTAGCGTCACATACAAAAAGTTGCCGCTGCCGCAGGCCGGGTCTAGCACGCGCAGAGTGCATAGCTGGTGCAAGAACTGTTTGATCTGCTCGCGGGCCTCGTGCATTTTGGCGTCGGCGGCTTTGCCGGTGAGCTCTGCCGCCTCGCTGGCCAGCACCAGGGCGGCCGCCTGCGCCAGCTGCCACTGCTGGCGCAGGGGCTCTACCACGGTGGGCAGCACCAGGCGCTCTACGTAGGCGCGGGGGGTGTAGTGCGCGCCCAGGGCGTGGCGCTCGTCTACGTGCAGGGCGCGCTCTAGCAGGGTGCCAAAGATGGCGGGCTCTACCTCGCGCCAGTTGCTCTTGGCAGCTTTGGTGAGGCGCTTGACTTGGTCTGCGTTGAGCAGCAGCGAATAGCCGTCTGCCGTGGGCTGCTTGAACAGCTTGCCGTTGAACTTGAGCACCTGGGTGGCCAGCGCGGCGCTAAAGCCGCCGCTGTCCATGTCGGCCCACAGGGCTTGCAGCATGCGTTGCAGGGTGGCGGGCTCTTTGCCATGGGTCTCCAGCAGTCCGGCAAAGCTGCCTTTGGGCAGGAGTTCCACGTCTTCGGCAAACATGCTGAACAGGCAGCGGGTTAAAAAGGCGGCCACATGGTCGGCGCGGTGGCCCGACTGCTCTAGCGACTTGGCCAGGCTGGCCAGCTGCTCAGACACCTCGCGCGTGACGCGGGCGCTGGCGCGGCCGGGGTCTAGGGCCAGCGGGTTTAGCCATATTTGCGCTAAACGGGTGCGGATGGCATCGTCGTGCAGGTCAGCCAGCTTGATGCGGTGGTGGCGTGGGTCGGGGAAGGGGGTGTAGGTGGCGCCGCTTTGGGTGAAGTCGGCATAGATCTCCAGCACATGGCCAATGTCGGCTACTACCAAAAAGGGCGGGCGGCCCTGCTTTACTTCGGCAGCGGGCAGGGCGCGGGCGTAGTTCTCGGCCTGGGCGCGGGCGGCCAGCAGGGCAATGTCAAAGCGCTTGCCTGCTACGGGGGTGTTGCGCAGTTTTTTGGATTCCCAGACGAAGGCGGCTCTATGGTAGCAGTCTATGCGGCCCGCACTGGTGCTGCCGTCGCCATGGGCAAAGGTGATGGGGCGCTCGAACATGTAGTCTTGCTCTTGCGACGGCAACGGCGTGGGCACGCCGAGCAGTTGGCACAGGTCGAGGATGAAGGTTTGGGAGCTGGACAGCTCGCTGGCACTGGTGAGCTGCACGCCCTGCCAGCGGCTGATGAAGCTGGCCACTTGGGCTGCGGTGGCGCTGTGGCCTGGTGTTTTTGTGTCGTTGCTTATGTTGTTGGTGGTGTCGCCCATAGCGAAATCATACCGGGTAAATCGGCAACTTCAGTGATTCGCATTGCTATATTATTCGTAGCTGCTCCCGCAATATTTTATTGCGCCAGAGGCCTATTTACCTACTAATTTTCCGTGAGCATGAGGGTTTCGGGCACGATCATCGCCAGGCCACTGGGGGTCCCAGACCCTCAATCCATCCAAATTTCGACAGCAGGTGGCGCAACTTGTGCGGACTGAAATGCTTCAGTTGGCGCGTAGGCCCGAATCATCAAACGGAAAGAGCCCACAGGAGCGGGCAACCAATTGGCCTGCCTGTCCGGCTCAGGCGGTGGCTGGTGGGTGATCCAGATATCGATACTGCCATCGGGATTTTTGATGAGCCCAGTGGTGCGATCGCCGACCGCATAGCGTTTGAGTGGGTTGGCGGTGAAGTACATGCCGCCAAAAGGATCGACTTCGTACATGGTGAGCGACCAAAATGCCTTGGCCGGAATGCCCTGTGGCGCAATGCGCCACCGGTAGGTGTGGGTGCCTTGCAAGAGTGCACCCTTGTCGTCGGTAAACGTGCTGACATAGATCACCTCGTCGATCGGCATCGCGCCCAGGCCCCATAGTGCGACTTCCGCCCTGTAGATGGCATTAAGGCCAAAATTCCCAATATCTGCACCGGGATATCGCCACTGGCCGTGGGTTTGCATATTCCCGGAATTGTTCGCCGTAATGCGTTGTACCACTTGAGCGAAGGCTTCCGCAAAACGCTGCTGCAATTGCGCATCAAGGCCGCTCCAGTCGGACACGCCAGCGGGCCAGGCGGCATCCCAATCTACCGAAGTGGGCGCATCGATGCCACGGTGCAAGGCACTGTCCTCATCCAAGGTGTTACGTATGATTTGCCAAAAGTTCGCGGCGTCTTTGCGCACTGCGGGGATCAGCGCCACTCGCAGCGGGCTGGCCGCATTTTCCGATGGGTTTGCGTTGCGTGGCAGCTTTAGCAAGCGCACACCACGCCGCATGGCTTCGGCCTGCGCCACCAGTTCGTCACTACCGATCAAGTAGCGGGCCAGCAACCAAACTACGTTGGAGGCACTTCGCACATACGGCATAGCGTCGGGAATCGCGCCTTGGTAATTTGGCCCGCATACCAGCAATGACCCACTGCTGGCGTAGCTACTGCCCATGATGGCGATGTTGTCTGTGTTCAGGTCCATTACCGCGATGGACCAATATGGTAAATCAGTGGCGGGTGCGTCGATCAAAATAGGGCCATCGGCCAAATCGAGCCAGGCCCCGGAGTACAGTGTGTCGCAATTGGGGGTGGTGACGCCACGGTAGGTGTGGTCGATCAGGCCTGGTGAATGCCGCCACGCGTTGTTGGCGTGGCGACCGGGTGTTTGTGAACGCAGGCTGATCTCTCGCACCCGCTGCATTTCCCACCAAGGGTAGGCATGCAGTATGAGAGCCTGCATTTGTCCATTGTTAGAAATAGCTACTTCACTCATACGGGTCTCAAAGCTTTATTGAGGGTTTCAGCCATCGCTGGCGATAGTCCTAGCGTTTCTTCGATCGGCGAGGGAGTGGTGGCATCCCAGCTGTGCCTTGGGCCTACGGTTGAACCGCCGTCAATGGTTAAGTTAATGCCTGTGATGTACCGAGCTTCGGAGCTAGCTAAAAACAGTACCGCCCCGGCAATGTCTTGCGGCTGACCGGCGATGTTCAGCGGATTGGGAACAGCGGTATTTGTCGATGCTCGATTGGCAATGTTTTGGGCTTGCTCCCGGTCAAGTCCAAGACTGGTGCCAAAAATGCGTGTTGCAACAAATCCAGGGGCGACGCTGTTGATGCGAACACCATGAACTGACAATTGAGCAGCAGCAACTTTACTATAGTGAATCACGGCTGCTTTAGCCACAGCGTAGGACAAGGGGCCATAGCCAGCCATCAGCCCAGAAACAGAGGCCGTGTTGATGATGGCACCGCCGCCGCGCTTTTTCATATGCGGCAAAGCATATGCTGTGCCAGCAGCTACAGCCCGCACCAGTAATGCGTGCGTATCGTCCCAGCCCTGCGCGTCAAAGTCATTGACGGTTTGCCGTGTGCCTGCACTGCCTGCGTTGTTAAACAAAACATCCAAGCCGCCGAATTTTTCTTCCGCGCTGTCAATGGCCGCTTTTAATTCGGTTAGGTGCAAGACATCGCACTTGGCGAAATGAACGACGTTTGGAAATCGAGTTTGAAGCTCAAGCCCTGCATTCAATTCTCTGTCGATCGCCACGACGCGAGCACCCTCCTCAATAAAGAGCTCGAGTGCTCGAAGACCGATGCCAGATGTGGCACCTGTGATCGCAACTACTTTGTTGGTGAAGCGTTGACTCATCTGAAGCCTTCTTTCGTTAAAGTTTTGGGGTGAACTGCAGCGTACCGTCATGCAAATCAGCACGCGGCAACAACTCGCGCTCAACAAAATAGTCGGTTTCCAGCTTCCAGGGCTGTATGCCAATTTGTTGCGGCATTTTCTGCAGGCTGCGCACCATGTACCCTGCGTTGAAGTTCTCCGGTTCGACCCAGGGTTTCAACGGCATGTTTGAGTCGCCGGATCGCAATGTGGGCGTGACAACGCCCGAACCTTGTTGGCCCATGTCATTCAGCATGCGGCAGATGTAATCGCCCAACAAATCCACTCGCAACGTCCAGCTGGCCCGCAGGTAGCCAAACATCCAGGCCATATTGGGTACACCGCTGAACATGGTTCCGCGGTAGATGACGGTTTGATGGAAGTCCACGGGCTTGCCATCCAGGGTAAATGGAATCTCGCCAGGTGAACTGAGGTGAAAACCGGTGGCTGTGACGATGATGTCGGCTGGCAGTTCAACGCCCGACTTGAGCTTGATGCCATTGGCGGTAAAACAGTCGATCGCATCTGTCATAACCGAGGCTTTGCCAGCGGCTACCGCGCGGAACAGGTCTGCATCCGGAATGAACGCCAGACGTTGCTGCCAGGGCCTGTAATGTGGCGAGAAGTGCTTTTCGACATCGAAGTCGGCACCCAGATAGCTGCGCACGTTCTCGACCAACTCGCGCTTGACCGCATCGGGCTCCTGCATGGCCCGCTTGGTAAAGGCCGATTGGTCGAACAGCACTTTGCGCCGCACGATCTCGTGGATCCATTCTTGCGGTATCTCAAGCGCCCGCAAGGTATCAGCCAGCTCATTGGCATTCGCGGCTGTGCGGAAATAGGTGGGAGAGCGCTGTAGCATGGTGACGTGTTCGCAGTCGGGCGCAATGGCTGGCACCAGCGTTGCAGCCGTGGCGCCTGAACCAATCACAACGACCCGCTTGCCCTTGTAGGCCAGGTCTGCAGGCCAGGTCTGGGGGTGCACCACCTGGCCTGCAAAGTCTGCCATGCCTGGCCACTCTGGCGTGTAGCCCTTGCCATGCCGGTAGTAGCCCTGGCACATCCAGAGAAAGTTGCAGCTGTAGCTCTTTACTTGGTTCGTGGTGCCATCGCGCACCTGCAAGGTCCAACGCTGTTGTGCACTGTGCCAGTCGGCTGACAACACGGTGTGCTGATGGCGAATGTGGCGCTGGATGCCGTTGTCATCAATGACCTCGCGCAGATAGCTCAGGATTTGTGCGGCGGTGGCAATCGGTGCGCCCGTCCAGGCCTTGAAGCGGTAGCCAAAGGTGAAAAAGTCACTGTCCGAGCGTATGCCGGGATAGATGTGCGTTGTCCAGGTGCCACCAATGGCGGGCTGGGCGTCCAGGATTTGGTAGGTCTTGTCGGGGCACTGCTGCTGCAGATGGTAGGCTGCACCGATACCCGAAATGCCAGCGCCAATGATGAGCACATCGGTATAAGTGACTGCTTGGGTGTCGGCTGTTTCTTGTGACATTGGGAACGCTTTCAAAATGTGGGCTTTACGCCCAAGGTGTTATGGCCTTGGATGCTGGGAAAAGAAATTGCACGGTCAGTGCGGTACCAAATGCATGGCAATGAGTCTATCTATGTCGATAGGCACACCCAGGCCTGGCTGCTCGTTCAGATGGGCAACGCCATCGCGAATGCTGCCCAGTGGTCCTGATAGCGCACTGCGCAAAGGATTTGGATTGGAATCAATCTCCAAAAGCCCACCGCCGCCCACGGCTGCCAACAAGTGTGCGGAGGCCAGTAGACCCACGCCAGCACCAAGGTAGTGTGGGCAATACCGCTTGCCTTTAGCTTGGATCGCTTCAATGACAGGCCAGCAGCCAGAGATGCCGCCCCATTTGGCAATATCGGGCTGAATCACCTTTATTGGCGCATCTTCAATCATCGTCAAGAAGTTGGCATAGCCAATCGTGTTTTCGCCAGCGGCCAGCGGTGTTGTACAAGCTGCCGCAAGGAGATCCCATTCGCGCTGTGGGCGGTCTGCACGCAGAGGCTCCTCCAGCCAAGCCAGTCCAAATTCAGTGAGGCGGGGTGCCATGCTGCAGGCCTCTTGCACAGTCCAGGCCTGGTTGGCATCGGCCATTAGTGGCATGTCTTGTCCAAACTTGCGGCGGATGTTTGTCAGATTGGAAAGGTCTTTGTCCTGTCCAAAACCAATTTTCAATTTGAAGGCTGTGTAGCCCTCCAATTGGCAGGCTGCAATGGTGTCTTGGGGCTGCTCAGGATTGATGCCGCTCGCATACACCTTCACATGGCCCGAAGTTCCGCCGAGATAACGCCATAGCGGCTGGCCAGCGCGCCTTGCGCACAAGTCCCACAAAGCCAAATCGATACCCGCTATGGTTTGTGCGATGGGACCAGGTTCGCCTGATTGAATGGCCAGCACGGCAGTGCGCTGGCTCAAATACGTAAAAGTGTCGGCAGGGCCAGTGAAGCTGCGGCCTAAAAGCAACGGACGCATCACTGTCACAAGCAGGCGTGCGCGGTGTTCGGCACCACAGGATGGAAAATTGCACCAGACCTCGCCCCAACCCACGGCACCGTCTTCGTCGGTCACACGGACAAAGACCGCTGGACGGTCGTGCATTTCGCCAAATGAGGTACGAACAGGCGTTGCAATCGGCGCACGAAACGCAAAGACATCAACTTTGGCGATGCACAGGGCCGCTTGTGGCAAGGCTATCATGGTTTCAGATCCATCTCGATCCGAATGGCATCACCGCGGTAGATCACATTGGCCAGGTAAATCACGACGCCCTGCCGATCTTTGAAGATGCGGCGTACCTCGGCTACCGGCGCCCCTACGGGAATTTCGAGCATTTGTGCAACTTCCATATCTGCAGTGCCGATCGTCAGCACCTGATGTGCCGCCTTAATCTGCACATCAAGCATGCTGCTCAAGATCGGAATGACGGCCTTCGTACGGAACTTTTCAGGCGCTTGGCGGAAAATCCGCTCGTCAAGGTACAGGCCGATCACACAATAGGAGCGCCCATCTCGTACATGTACGCGGCGCATGTAGGTGTACAGCGCTGCTGGAGTGCCCTCCTCGGCGCTCAGGGGCGGCGGGTTGACACCTTCCTCCATGTTGACGATGGTCGGTTGGGTATCTTCGTAGTTGCGAACCAGTTCGTCGAGTGTGGTGACCACACTGATGAAGCGCTCTTTGCGCGGAACACCGCTGACAAAAGTGCCGCGTCCTTGCTGTGGCGACACCAGACCTTCACGCGCCAGAACATCTATGGCTTGGCGCACCGTGACGCGTGCCACTGAAAATTCGGCAGACAGTGCTTCGAGCGTCGGCAAGCGGTGCTTTTTTGGCCAATCACCCCGTGCGATACGTTGGCGAAACAAATCGGCCAATTGAAAATACCGCGGCATCGGGGTGTCATTAAAAAAAGTTGACATGTCTTGTTATAGGGTGGTATGGTTAATAGTATGACATATTCAATTACATGCTGCAAACGCTAATGTTTAGCGAATACCATCCCAGTCATAACCACCACATGCTATGACGGTCAAAGGAGACTCTTTCACTTTCGACTACATCGTAGTGGGTGCGGGTTCTGCTGGCTGTGTGCTTGCCAACCGGCTTAGCGCTGATCCGGCTTGCCGGGTTTTAGTTTTAGAGGCGGGCGGGCACAGCAAAAATTTCTGGTTGCATCTGCCAGTAGGTTATTTCAGAACCATTTACGATCCGCGCTTTTCCCGGCAGTTTGACTTGGAAAAGCAGGCCAGCACCGGCAACCGCGCCATCGTTTGGCCCCGTGGTCGGGTGGTGGGCGGGTCCAGCGCGATCAACGGCTTACTTTATATTCGCGGTCAGCACGAAGACTTCAATGATTGGGCTGCCAGCGGGGCCACAGGCTGGAGCTACCCCGAGGTACTGCCCTACTTTAAGAAGTCTGAAAGGTACGACGGTGGCGCTTGCGAGTACCACGGCAATAGTGGCGAACTCAATGTGTCCAACCTTCGCAACGATCACCCTTACTGCCAGGCGTGGTTGCAAGCGGGTGTTGAAGCGGGCTTTGCGCGCAGCCCTGATTTCAATGGTGCGCGCAGCGCGGGCTTAGGCGCCTACCAACTCACCTTGAGGGGGCACTGGCGCTGCGATGCGGGTAAAGCCTTTTTGTCCCCCGTAATAGCTAGAAAAAATTTAAGCCTGCTAACCCAGGTGCAGGTCACGCGGGTGGTGATCGAGCGCGGGCGAGCTGTCGGTGTTGAGTTCATTGAGCGGGGGGTGCGTCGCGTAGTGCGTGCGCAATCTGAAGTGCTCTTGGCTGCTGGGGCTCTGCAGTCGCCTCAGTTGCTGCAGTTGTCCGGTGTGGGTCCGCCGCAGTTGTTGAAGTCGCACGGTATTGCGGTGCATTCTGACTCCTGCGAAGTCGGGGAAAACTTACAAGACCATTATCAAGCGCGGGTCATCGTCAAGCTCAAGAAAAAAGTGTCCTTGAACGATCAGGTTCGCAATCCACTGGCGTTGGCCAAAATGGGGGCGCAGTGGCTTTTCCAGCAACGCGGCCCGTTGACTGTGGGCGCGGGACAGGTGGGCGGAATGGTCTGCAGCGCTTATGCTAAAGACGGTCGTGCCGATCTGTTGATGAACGTGATGCCTTTGTCCGTTGACAAACCCGGTGACCCTCTGCATAAGTTTTCGGGTTTCTCTGCTTCAGTCTCGCAATGCCGTCCACTTTCACGCGGCAAGGTGCATATCAGAAGCGCAGATCCTTTGGCGCCGCCAAGTATTCAGTCAAATTATCTGACCGATCCGCACGATGCTAAGGTTCTGGTGTCGGGCCTGTCCATTTTGCGGAATATCTACCAACAACCCTCTTTCCGAGATCTCATCACGGACGACGAATACATGCCCGGCGCTCAAATTCGGTCCGCTTCAGAATTGGAAGAGTTTGCTCGCCAGAAGGGGGGGACAGTTTTCCACCCCGTAGGCACCTGCCGTATGGGGGGCGATGCGCGCGCAGTAGTAGACGCACGCCTGCGGGTAAACGGGGTGGAGCGTCTGCGAGTGATTGACGCTTCGGTCATGCCCACCATTGTGTCCACCAACACCAATGCAGCGTCTATTATGATTGGCGAAAAAGGTGCAGCCATGGTATTGGCCGATTAGATCCACACAAATGACTGCACTAGCGTTACCACTTCCCCCCCTATTTTTTTGCAAGCGTAGATGTTTAATCAACCACTGGAGAACTTTATGACATTCAATCGTATTTTTAAAGCAGCAGCATTGGGTGCGGTGATACTGGCCGCCCAGACTGCATGGTCTCAATCGTTCCCCAACAAGCCCGTCACTATGGTAGTACCTTACGCCGCAGGAGGGGCGTCCGATTTTGTTGCAAGGTTTATGACCAAAGAGATGACCACCACGCTCAAGCAACCCATGCTGGTGGATAACGTGACGGGAGTTGCGGGAGCACTCGGCGCAATGAAGGCCCTCAATGCACCCGCTGATGGCTACACCTTGGTGCTCAGCAGCATGAATGAACTGATTCTCACGCCGATCGTCAATATCAATGCCAAATACAAAGCAGAAGACTTTAGAACGGTGGCCATGATAGGGCAGGCCGATATCATGCTAGTCGTACGAAAGGACTTGCCCGTAACGACAGTGGCTGAGCTGATCGAGTTGGCCAAAAAGAGCACGGACAAGTCACTGTCGTATTGCACATCAGGCATTGGCTCCCAGTATCACCTCATCAATGAAAAATTCAATGCGGTTGCAGGTACCAAAACACTCCATGTTCCCTACAACGGTTTTCCACAGTGCATTACCGACCTCATTGGACAAAATGTCGATTTTGCGTTTGTTCCTGTCGCGGGCCCGTTCCCTGGCTTTGTTGAAAAAGGCAATATGAAAATAGTTGCTATTACTGGCGCCAAACCCAGTCCCAAATTTCCGAACGCGCCTTTGATTAAAAACATCAACGGTTTCCAAGACTTTGTGTTCATGGCGTGGGCTGGGCTGCACGTCAGCAACAAGGTGCCTGATGACATTGTGGACGTGCTGAACAAGTCCGCTGTTGCCGCTTTGGAGACCAGCTACGTCAAGGGCCAAATTGCTGCATCTGGCTCCGAGCGGTTTGACCTGATGACGGCCAAGCAGGCACAGGAACACTACATGCGCGAAGTGACGTTGTACCGCGCTATTGCGAAAACCATTGACTTGAAACCACAGCAGTGACCAAAAACTGAACCGCTGTCGCGTGATACGGATGTAGAAAAGCGGATTGGCGAGAGAGTTGGGCGTATTTGGTTGGCGTGCAGGCCTATGTGTATGGCTTCTCAGCCATTTACGACACCATGTTGCGCTTTGGTATGGTGCGACGGCCGCAAGGCGTGGTCAATACGCCTTTGAATACGCTGTTCCATGTGCTGCGTTTGTCAGACCATCGTGAGCGGCTCAAAGCGGCGGGCGCTATGGTGATTGGCAAGACCAGTGTGCCACTCAACAATGGCGATCTCCAAACCTACAACGCGGTCTATGGCACCACCAACAACCCATAGGACGCTGCACGGAGCGCGCTAGGTTCGTCCGGTGGCGGAGCAGCCGCTATGGCAGCGGGTTTGGCGGGCATCAATTGGCCCGCACGCCATCGACGGAAGCCGACCTGCGCTCGCTCGGCCCCATCGCCCGCTCGGCAAACGACCTGAAGCTCGCGCTCAGGGTCACCATGGGGCCCGACCTGCTCACAGCCAGGGGCGTGCGCTATGCCTTGCCCGCGGCCCCCAAGTCGCTCAGGAAGATGCGGATCGCCGTTTGGTTTGACGACCCGATGGCTCCCGTTGACGATGCCGTCAAGGCACCTAGCACAGCCCTGCTGGCATCGGACAAGTCCCTAAATTGAGGTGGCAGCACTATCATCTGTAACTAAAATTCACTAGAATACGCCGCTGAACGCTGCACCACCTGTAGCTTTATTACGTAAATTGCCGAAAAATGAAACGCTTTTTTACTACCGCAGTGATGCTTTGCGCCTTAGGCTTGGGCAGCTCGCAGGCCATCGCACAAAAAGAAATGCCCTTGCCGTCTGCCTTGCATCCTTGGCAAGCGACCATGATCAAAGTGGACCCTGAGGCTTACTTTACCAATTTGCCAAGCGACGGCAAGATAGAAACGCCCTTTTTACTCAAGTTTGGACTGGCGGGCGGCTGGGGACTGGCACCTATCAAAAAGCCGCTGGGCGGCAAAAGTGGGCATCACCACTTGTTGATCAACA
>JAYWHJ010000088.1:0-11769 GCA_043777795.1 Polaromonas sp.
GTCAATGCTGTCGTGGTCCATGCCGCCGCCCGCGTGGCGGCCGTTTTGGTAGCGCAGGTACAGCTGGTAGTGCTCGGGCACAAAGCCCAGTTTCAGCACCCGCACTTGCAGGTCTTTGTGGGCAGTGTGGGCGCGGCGCTGGCTGCGTTTAGGGGCAAACTGCGCTACGTCCACCCGCAGCGGCACGCAGGCTCGGCAGCCGTCGCAATAGGGCCGGTAGGTGAACATGCCGCTGCGCCTAAAACCCGTTGCCACCAGTTCGGAATAGGCGTCGTTGTGTATCAAATGGCTGGGTGTGGCGACCTGGCTGCGGGCGGTTTTGCCGGGCAGGTAGCTGCACGGGTAAGCCGCAGTGGCATAAAACTGCAGGGTTTGCAGGGGCAGGTCTTTGAGCAGCGTCACGCCTAGTTTTCCGAGGGGTTTTCCGATGGAGTGTGCATGGGGTCTTGCAGCAGATGCTGCCAGTATAGAGGCTCAAACCGCCACGTGGGGGCAGGGCGTTGCACGGCCAGTGCCACGGCGGCGCAAAAGGCCTCACGCGGCATCTCGGCCGCGCCCAGGCTGGCCAGATGGGAGGTGTTTTGCTGGCAATCGATTTGCTTCACGCCGTGCGCCCGGCACAGCGCTACCAGGCCGCTCAGTGCTATTTTGGAGGCATCGTTGACCCGGCTGAACATCGACTCGCCAAACACTGCGCCGCCCACGTTGGTGCAGTACAGACCACCTGCCAGCTTGCCATCGATCCATGTCTCCACGCTGTGGGCGTGGCCTGCGGCGTGCAGGGCGCAGTAGGCGTCTTGCATGTCTTGCACAATCCAGGTGCCCGCCTGCCCCTCGCGGCGCGCGCTGGCACAGGCAGCTATCACCGCTGCAAAATCGTGGTCAATGCGCAGCTCGCAGCCTGGTGTGTAGCTAAATTTTGCCAAGGTTTTGCGCAGACTACGGTGCAGCTTAAAGTGGGTCACCTGCAGCACCATGCGTGGATCGGGCGACCACCACAGCACCGGCTGGTCTTCGCTGTACCAAGGGAATATGCCTTGCGAATAAGCGGTTTGCAGCGTGGCGACATCCAGTGCCCCCCCCGCAGCCAGCAGGCCAGCCGCTTCGCTGGCAGAGCCCCAGGCGGTCTCGACAGGCGGGAACGGATCGCCAAGTTCGAGCCAGGGCAGGCGCAGGGCAGGGGTTTGCATCGTCCTAAAAGTATAGCTGCTCTCGCAATATTTTATTGCGCTAGAGCGCGATTGCGATGTGAAAGTAGGTCACCACACAGGCGCAGGAGCGCTTTATTGCGCGGTCCAGCCACCGTCCACCTGCCAAGCCACGCCGCGCACGTTGCGTGCACCTTTGCCGCACAGGTACACGGCCAGCTCGCCCAGCTCCTCGGGGGTGGTGAACTGCATGGAGGGTTGCTTCTCGCCCAGCAGCAGCTTGGCGGCTTCGTCGTTGCTGATGTTCAGCGCGGCGGCTTTGGCATCTACCTGTTTTTGCACGAGCGGCGTGAGCACCCAGCCCGGGCAGATAGCGTTGCAGGTAACGCCGTTGGTAGCGTTCTCCAGCGCGGTGACTTTAGTGAGGCCCACGATGCCGTGCTTGGCCGCCACGTAGGCAGACTTGAGTGCCGAACCGACCAGGCCGTGGGTAGAGGCAATATTGATAATGCGGCCCCAGCCTTTGCCGCTGTCTGCTTTTTGCATGGCAGGCAGTGCCAGGCGGCTTGTGTGGAAGGCGCTGGTCAGGTTGATGGCGATGATTGCGTCCCAGCGCTCGGTGGGAAAGTCTTGCACGGCGGCCACATGCTGAATACCCGCGTTGTTGACCAAAATATCGACCATGCCAAAGCGCGCAGCAGCGGCTTGCATCATGGCCTCGATCTCTGCAGCCTTGCTCATATCCGCACCGTGGTAGAGCGCTTGCACGCCCAGCGCCTCGATTTCTTTTTGCGGCCCAGCGTAGTCACCAAAGCCGTTGATGACAATGTTGGCACCCTGCGCAGCCAGCGCCTTGGCTATGCCCAGGCCAATACCGCTGGTTGAACCTGTGACGAGTGCAGTTTTTCCGGTGAGCATGGGGATTCCTTGTGGGTTGCGTTTAACATTGTGGCAATTATCCACTGCCATTCGTATGCCCCCTATGACCGAACCTACGTTGAACTACCTAACCTGCCCAGATTCTTCCGGCGGCCACCGCATGGCCTATTGGAGCTGGGGCAGCCCTACCCACGCCCATGTGGTGGTATGCGTGCACGGCCTCGGACGTCAAAGCCGCGACTTTGACGCCTTGGCCCAAGCTTTGGTGGGCGAGGACAGCCTGCGCTGCCGCGTAGTCAGTGTAGACATTGCCGGCCGTGGCCACAGCGACTGGCTGAAAGACCCACGTATGTACCAAGTGCCCAGCTACGCCGCTGACATGGGCATGCTGCTGGCCAGCCTGCGTGCAGGCGGTGCGCAGACCATCGACTGGGTAGGCACTAGCATGGGTGGTTTGATTGGTATCGCCTTAGCGCCGCAGCCGGGTGCCAATTTGCGCAAGCTGGTGCTCAACGATGTGGGCCCCATGGTGCAGTGGGCAGCGATACAGCGCATTAGCAGCTACATTGGCGCAGACCCGCGCTTTGAAACCGAGCAAGAAGGCGCTGACAAGCTGTGGGCCATCTCCACCAGCTTTGGCCCGCACACCCCAGCGCAGTGGCTGGCCCTATCCAAACCCATGCTGCGCCCGGTAACCGACGCCAGCGGCGGCCAGTTCAAGCTGCACTACGATCCCGCCATTGCCATCCCCGTCAAAGCCACTACCCCCGAGCTGGCCGCGCAGAGCGAAGCCATGCTGTGGCAGCTGTATGACGCGATCACCACCGACACCTTGTTGCTACGCGGAGCCGAGTCTGACTTGATCAGCCCCGAGACCGCACGCGCCATGCAAGCGCGCGGGCCCAAAGCCAAGCTGGTGGAGTTTGCAGGCGTAGGGCATGCGCCTACACTGGTGGCTGCGGACCAAGTGGCCGCTGTCACAGAGTTTTTGTTTGGGCAGCGTTAAGCCACTTGCAATGAAGCACGCCCCAGCAGAATCTTTAGCCAACCCCAGCCCAAGCGCCGCACTGGAAGTTGCCGCAGCAGGCTTCTCACCCCAGGCGCGGGCCATCGAGCACGCCTTGCAACGCGCCCGCGCGTTTGCCGAGCCATTGATCGCCCACGAAACCCTTGACACTGGCGAGAATACTCTGGCCCATGCCGACGCGGTGGCCGCAATTTTGCATGGCATCGGCGGCTCCGAGGCCATGCAGGCCGCCTGCTACCTCGTCTACGCCTGCGAGCACCTGAACAAGCCGCAAGAGGTGATAGAAAAAGCCTTTGGCGAGAGCTATGCCACCCTGGCCATCGAGACCACCAAGCTGGTGCGCGTGCAGCGCCTGTCGCGCGCCGCAGCTGCAGGCGGGGGCGGCAGAGCCGGTATCAGCCCCGGCGCAGCCAGCCAGACCGAGAACGTGCGCAAAATGCTGCTGGCCTTTAGCCGCGACCTGCGGGTGGTCATGCTGCGCCTGGCTTCCCGCTTGCAAACCCTGCGCCACTACGCCGCCACCAAGTTGCCCGTGCCCACCGCCGTGGCCGCCGAGTCTCTGCAGGTGTTTGCGCCGCTGGCCAACCGCTTGGGCATCTGGCAAATCAAGTGGGAAATGGAAGACCTGGCCTTTCGGTTTTTAGAACCCGACGCCTACAAAATCATTGCCAAACAGTTGGACGCCAAACGCATTGAGCGCGAGGCCGCCATGGCCCAGATGCGCACCGACCTTGAGCGCGATTTGCTGGCCGCTGGCGTACCCAGCAGCGTGCACGCACGGCCCAAGCACATCTACAGCATTGTCAAAAAAATGCGTGGCAAAAACTTAAGCTTTGAGCAGGTGCTGGACGTGCGCGCCATGCGGGTCATTGTGTCTACAGTAACGGACTGCTACGCTGCGCTGTCGTATGTGCATGCCCATTTTGCGCCTATGCACGGCGAGTTTGACGACTACATCGCCAAGCCCAAAGTCAATGGCTACCAGAGCCTGCACACCGTGGTGCTCACCGGTGCAGGCGAGGGCGCGCCGGGCCAGCCCATCGAGATTCAAATCCGCACCCTAGCCATGCACGAGCATGCCGAGACCGGTGTGGCCGCGCACTGGGCTTACAAAGAGGCCGGTACCAAGGGCTACGCAGGCGTCAGCGCTACCGGCATCTACGACGCCAAAATCGCCGTGCTGCGCCAATTGCTGGCCTGGGAGCGCGACTTGGTGGGCGCAGACCCGGCGACAGGGAACAGGGCGCAGCAAGCCAGTGCCTCAGACGGCGTGTTGGACGACCGCATTTACGTGCTCACGCCCGAGGCGGCGATTGTTGATTTGCCCAGCGGCGCTACACCCATAGACTTTGCTTACGCCGTGCATACCAACTTGGGCCACCGCTGCCGGGGCGCCAAGGTAGACGGGGCCATGGTCACGCTGAACACGCCGCTTAAAAACGGCCAAACCGTGGAGGTCAGTACCGCCAAAGAGGGCGGCCCCTCACGCGACTGGCTCAATACCGAGCTGGGCTATTTGGCCAGCCCACGCGCCCGGTCCAAGGTGCGGGCTTGGTTCAACGCCATCGCTGTGGAAGAGACGATAGCCAAAGGCCGTGAGGCGGTAGAAAAACTGCTGCAGCGCGAAGGCAAAACGGCGCTCAAGCTCAGCGACCTGGCGGTGCAGCTGGGCTTTAAAACCGCTGACGATTTGTTTGAAGTGGTGGGCAAAGACGAGTTCTCCCTGCGCACCATCGAGCAGCTCTTCCGCCCAGCCGAGCCGGAGGTGGACGCCGACGAGCAACTACTGCTTAAAAAAGCCCGCCAAGCCGAAAAGTTCAAAGCCCAAGGCAGCAAAAGCGGCGTGCTGGTAGTGGGCGTAGACTCCCTGCTCACCCAGCTGGCCAAGTGCTGCAAGCCCGCCCCGCCCGACGCCATAGGCGGCTTTGTCACCCGAGGCAAGGGCGTCAGTATCCACCGCTTGGACTGCCCCAACCTGCGCCAGCTACAGGCCAAAGACGCAGGCCGCGTGATCGAGGTGGCTTGGGGCCAACCTAAAGCCGGTGCCACTGGCGGCCTGCCCACCTACGCGGTAGACGTGACCGTGCAGGCCACAGACCGCAGCGGCCTGCTGCGCGACATTGCCGAAGTCTTCAGCAAAGAAAAAGCCCATGTGCAAAGCGTGCAGTCCCAGTCCACCCAAGGCACGGTGTGGATGACTTTGACGGTAGAAGTGACAGATGCCAGCCGCTTGGGCAAAGTGCTGGCCGCCGTAGGGCAGGTGGCGGGTGTGCAATGGGCCCGGCGGCGCTAGATTGCAACGGGTGCAATCTTGGTGCCGTCACCAAAGTGTCCGGGGCTCGGCATATCCAGAGTCTAAGGTTCATTTTAGACCTGCAGATTACTATATATTCAATAGCTGCTCTCGCAATATTTTAGAGGGCTAGAGGTCAAAAATGCTAAATCTACGGTGTGTCGCCCGCGCTACGCAAAAGGGTGCAAAGTTGCCCGTGGTATACTTAGCCCATCGACTCATAGGCGCATAGCTCAGCTGGTTAGAGCACCACCTTGACATGGTGGGGGTCGTTGGTTCGAGTCCAATTGCGCCTACCAATCCCCCCAGTTTGGTTTATTCCCCCCAAGTGATTTACTTGGGCTCAGTACGTATTTGCTTTGCCAAATTTTGTACGTTTCAGGGTAAACATTGTGGCTTGGGTTGGCATTGCATCACTAAAATCTATTGCAGTGCACCAAATCCCCCCGCAGGAGAACAGTTTTGCCGACCAAAGCCCCCAAAAGCAGCAACACCCCAGCTAATCCGAGTGTGCGCGTGGTAAAAAAATACCCGAACCGCCGCCTCTACGATACCGACAGCTCCACGTACATCACTTTGGCTGAAGTGAAGCAATTGGTGCTGAACGGTCACCCGATGGTGGTGCGCGATGCCAAGACCAATGAAGACTTGACGCGCAGCATTTTGTTGCAAATCATTTTGGAAGAAGAGTCCGGTGGTTTGCCCATGTTCAGCGAGGCGGCGCTGGCCAATATCATCCGCTTTTATGGCCATGCGATGCAGGGGTTTATGGGCAGCTACCTGGAAAAAAACGTGCAGGCATTTACCGACATGCAAACTAAAATGGCTGAGCAAGGCAAAGCGCTGGGTGCGGCGTCTGTGCCTACAGCGGGTCTGGGCATGGGATTACACGGCTTGCCTGGCGTGCCCGGCATGATGGGCGCTTATGTGGAGCAATCGCAAGCGATGTTTGCGCAAATGCAGGAGCAGATGCAAAAACAAACCGAGCAAATGTTGACAGCTTTTGGCACTAAGCGCTAAGGGCAAGGTGCTATTTTAAGGGGAGCAAAGTATGGGCAAGATGACGGCGCACAGCGCACGGCGCGCAGTGGCTTACGCACTCAGTGCAGTTGCCATCGCAGTAACAGTAGTAGCCTGCGGCGGTGGCGGTAACAATACGACGCCCACTGTGTTGCAGGTCAACCCCACCACGCCATGGGAGCTGATCACTGCGGGCGATATTGCACAGTGCAACCCACTGCGCTCCTCAGCCGACTCTAATGCCCATAAAACCGCCGAGTTGGTTGACCGGCAGCTTGCGATCGGTGGCGCAAACTCCAATGTACTTACATTGGGCGACAACGCTTATTTTGCGGGCCTTACTATTGGCTACACCACTTGCTACCGGCCCACTTGGGGTCGCTTCATCGACAGAACCTTTGCCATTCCGGGCAACCACGATTACGAAAAAGGCGGGGACAATAATTATTTTGATTATTTTGGCCCCAAGGCCTCACCTGCGGGTGCCGGGCCGGACCGCAGCGGCTACTACCGGCTAGACCAAAACGGCTGGACGGTATTTGCGCTGAACAGCAATATTGACGCGTCTGCCGCCTCGCCGCAAGGCCAGTGGCTGAAGAAAGAGCTTGCCACTGCCAGCCCCTGTGTTGCAGCGGCCTGGCACCATACCCGCTTCACCTCGGCGGCCGGTGGTGACAACGCCACAATGTCACAGCTATGGGACATGCTCGATCTGGCCAAAGCCGATGTAGTACTGCAAGGCCATGAGCACCACTACGAACGCTTTGCGCCGATGACCGCGGCGGGTGCGGTGGTAGCAGGCAGTGGCCTGCGCTCATTTGTCGTAGGCACGGGCGGTGCCGAAATATATGGGTTTGCGGGTACCCGCGCTGGCAGCGAACGGCAGGTTCAAGCCTACGGTGTGATGCGTTTGAGTCTGAGCGCTGGCAAAGCCGCTTGGCGCTTTACCGATATTAACGACCAAGTGCAAGACCAAGGCGCTTTCGAGTGCCGCAAAAAGTAAGGTAAGCCAGCAAGCTGGGCTGGCTTGGTGGCTTACTGGCTGGTAAGCGCTCAGCAGGGGCGCGCAGTCTGAGACAATAGGGGGATGAGCGCTGTTTTGTCCCCCACCCCTGTTTCTTCTTCCCATATCCCCAAAGTCGGCTTTGTCAGCTTAGGTTGCCCAAAGGCCCTGACCGACTCTGAGTTGATCCTCACGCAACTGAGCGCCGAGGGTTACCAAACTTCCAAGACGTTTGAGGGCGCTGACCTGGTCATTGTCAACACCTGCGGCTTCATCGACGATGCCGTCAAAGAAAGCCTGGACACCATCGGCGAGGCATTGGCCGCCAACGGCAAGGTGATCGTCACTGGTTGCCTAGGCTCCAAAACCGTGGATGGTGGTGCGGACACCAGTGGCGGCGTGAGCAGCAACAACCTGGTGCGCAAGATGCACCCCAGCGTGCTGGCCGTAACAGGCCCGCACGCCACGCAAGAGGTAATGGACGCAGTGCACCTGCACCTGCCCAAGCCGCATGACCCTTTTATTGACCTGGTGCCTAGCTACGGCATCAAGCTCACGCCAAAGCATTACGCATACCTCAAAATTAGCGAAGGCTGCAATCACCGTTGCACCTTCTGCATCATTCCCAGCATGCGCGGTGATTTGGTCAGCCGCCCGATTGGCGATGTACTCAAAGAAGCCAAGGCATTGTTTGAAGGCGGCGTGAAAGAGCTGCTGGTGATCAGCCAAGACACCTCGGCCTATGGTGTGGACACCAAATACCTGACCGGCTTTTTCGACGGCCGCCCGGTCAAAACCCGCATGCTGGAGCTCGTTGCCGAGCTAGGCAAGCTGGCCGAGCCATACGGCGCGTGGGTGCGCTTGCACTACGTGTACCCGTACCCCAGCGTGGACGAGATCATTCCGTACATGGCGCAGGGCAGGGTGCTGCCGTATTTGGACGTGCCTTTGCAGCACAGCCACCCCGATGTTTTAAAGCGCATGAAGCGCCCCGCCAGTGGCGAAAAGAATTTAGAGCGCATTTCGCGTTGGCGCGAAGCCTGCCCCGAGATTGTGATTCGGAGCACTTTTATTGCAGGGTTTCCAGGCGAGACCGAGGCCGAGTTTCAGCACCTGCTGGACTTCATGCAAGAAGCGCAAATCGACCGCGCGGGCTGCTTTGCCTACAGCCCGGTCACGGGCGCTGCCGCCAACGACATTCCCGGCATGCTGCCTAAAGAGCTGCGTGAAGAGCGCAAAGCCCGCTTTATGGCGGTGGCCGAAGCGGTGTCAGCTGCCAAGCTGCAAAAGCGTGTAGGTGCCACTATGCAGGTGCTGATCGACAGCGCCCCCGGCATGGGCAAAAAAGGCGGCGTGGGCCGTACCTATGCCGACGCACCCGAGATTGACGGCACCGTCAAACTGCTGCCGCCTGAGAAGATCAGCAAGCAGCTCAAGGTCGGTGAGTTTACCAAAGCCCGCATTGTCGGCACCCAAGGGCATGACCTGGTGGCGCTACCTATTTAGTAGCTGCTCCCGCAGTATTTTCGTTAATCGTGAGCATGCCATTGCCAAAACCGCCCACTTCGTAGCAGGCTCGGGCAATGCCGTCGAACGCGGGAGCAAAAGTTCTAACAGCTTTAGCATTACCGTTGGCGTACACCGCCAAGTCTCGCGGGATCGCCTGCGCACCGGTACCCGACAGCGGGCAATCGAGCAGTCAAATAGGGTGGTTTTGTATTTGGCCAGCAGGGCGTGGGCGCCAGTCTTGGTGGGTTCAGGCAGGGTGCTGCACTCGGCGGCGATCATGCATTTGGTTAGCGCTGCAATCAGCTCACCGCACACTGCGCCCAGCGCGGCATCGCTAGGCAAAGATAGCACTGCACACCTGCAGTGTTTGGCCAATCTATAAATTCAATTTTCGGGATGCAATGCAAGGCGCAAACCGCAGCGATACCCCGGTATGCACGGCATCTTCATCGCCGCAGGCACACAGGACGATGTGGTGGACAAGCTGTGCGGCGAGATCATCACAATTGTGAAATCGCAAGAACTACGAGAGCGCCTGCGTACAGTGGGTTGATCCCCCACAAAATCGCTTACCCAAATCCAGAGCCGCCAACTTAGCAGGTGCAGGCTGTGGCATATCGCAAACGATAAAAATCAAACCACGCAAATTTCTTGCTAGACTCCGCCCCATCGATTGGGAGAACCTTATGCAAGACACACAAACCGCCGTCTACGGCGCTGGCAAACTCACGCCCCAGGCACCGCGCAAACCGGTCAGCCTGCCGCGCCTGCGCGAGATGCGCGAACGCGGTGAAAAAATCACCATGCTCACCGCCTACGACGCTACCTTTGCCAGCGTGGCCGACGCCGCCGGGGTAGACACCATCTTGGTCGGCGACTCGCTGGGCATGGTGTGCCAAGGTCTGCCCAGCACCACCGGCGTGAGCCTGGAGACCATGCGCTACCACGTCGAATCCGTCTCACGCGGCCTGCACCGTACCCAAGGCACCGCTTGGCTGGTAGGGGACCTGCCATTTGGCAGCTATCACGAAAGCAAAGAACAGGCATTGCGATCAGCCTCGGTGCTGATGCAGGCTGGTGCCCATATGGTCAAGCTGGAAGGCGGCGGCTGGACGACCGAGACCGTGCGCTTCTTGGTCGAGCGCGGCATCCCCGTGTGCGCCCACCTAGGCCTGACCCCGCAAACCGTGCACGCCTTGGGCGGCTACCGTGTGCAGGGCAAAACCGAAGAAGCCGCAACCACCATGAAAAAACACGCCCACGAATTACAAGACGCGGGCGCATCCATGCTGGTGCTGGAAATGGTGCCGCACACGCTGGCCACGCAACTTACAGACGAGCTCAAAACCTGCCACACCATCGGCATCGGGGCAGGCGTAGGCTGCGCGGGCCAGGTGCTGGTGCTGCACGACATGCTGGGTATTAACCTGGGCAAAATGCCCAAGTTTGTACGCAATTTCATGGAAGGCACTGGCGACGTGAAAGCCGCCATGCAGGCCTATGTCAACGCCGTCAAGGCTGGCACGTTTCCAGACAACGCGCTGCATGCGTGGTAACCAATAAACCCATGAAAATCTGCCATACCATTGAAGATCTGCGCACCACCCTGCACGGCAAACGCAGCGCCTTTGTGCCCACCATGGGCAACCTGCACGCCGGCCATATGGCCCTGGTGCAGCGCGCCAACCAGTGCAAAACTGAAGGCAAAACCGACACCACAGTCGCCAGCATCTTCGTTAACCGCCTACAGTTTTTGCCGCATGAAGACTTTGACAAATACCCCCGCACGTGGGAGAGCGACTGCGCGCAGCTAGAGGCCAACGGCTGCGACGTGCTGTTTACACCCAACGAGCAGGTGCTATACCCCGAGCCACAAACCTTCAAAGTGCACCCCCCCGCCGCACTGGCCGACATTCTGGAAGGCCACTTCCGCCCCGGCTTCTTTATCGGCGTGTGCACCGTGGTGATGAAACTCTTTCAGTGCGTGCAGCCCAGCGCCGCCATCTTCGGCAAAAAAGACTACCAACAAAACATGGTGCTGCGCCACATGGTGCACCAGTTTGCCTTACCCATAGAGATGATCGCCTACGAGACCCGCCGCGCCGACGACGGCCTGGCCCTGAGCTCACGCAACGGCTTTTTAAGTGCCTCAGAGCGCGCCGAGGCGGTGCAATTGTCACTGGCTTTGAAGGCCTTGATTGCCCAAGTCAAAGCAGGTCGCACAGACTACGCCGCGCTAGAAGCGGCTGCCATGCAAGCCCTGACAGCACGCGGCTGGAAGCCCGACTACCTCACCATCCGCCGCCAAGCCGATTTGCAAGCCCCGCAAGCAGGCGATGCGCCTACCGCGCAAGTGGCCCTGGGCGCAGCCAAGCTGGGCACAACGCGTTTGATTGATAACCTGGAAGTTTCGGCGCCACAATGATGGCAAACATGCGCTATCACATCCGTAGCTGCTCCCGCGATATTCCATTGGGCTGCAGCCTGATAGATGCCTTAAAAAAGCTGTTTTTCGAGCATTTTTCAGCCATCAAGGCGTTTGAAAAACGATCAAGCTGGCCAAAAACCTTCAAAACGACCTTTTTCTACCTGTTTTCAAGGCATCAATCGCACGCTAGGCCAATAGACTATAGCGAGAGCAGCTAGAGTTTTGATAGTGATCGGGATAGACTGAAAAATCACTTTGTCCCACCACCATTCACCCCTCGATGTTGATTGTGCCCACAAATGATGGCATAATTATTCGAACAGGAGGATCTTATGGAAGCCTTTGCAGTGCGCGATCTGCGCGAACACACCGGGGAATTAGTGCGCAACGCTGAAAATGGCCAGTACTCCGTGGTCTCCAAACACGGTAAACCGCTCTTTGTAGCGCTACCTTTCAATGATG
>JAYWHJ010000089.1:0-4135 GCA_043777795.1 Polaromonas sp.
TGCAAACACGGCGTTGGGTGCGGCCTTGGTGTTGCCTGCGACAAAGTTGATGACATCGAGCAAAGCAAGGCGTGCAGCAGTCAAACGCTTGAGCACGGCCAGGCCTTGCACGCTGGCCCGTTTGGCCAGCTCCTTCTCAGTCGCTTCGATTTGCGCCACGATGGCTTTGGCTGTGGTGCCACCATCGCGCGAGGTTTTGCGGCCTACCAAATCGTTGGCCTGGATGGCGGTGGTGCCTTCGTAAATCGTCAAAATTTTTGCGTCGCGGTAGTACTGGGCCGCGCCGGTTTCTTCGATGAAGCCCATACCGCCGTGTACCTGTACGCCGAGCGAGGTGACCTCCAAACTCATTTCGGTGCTGTAGCCTTTGACCAAGGGCACCATGAACTCATAGAACGCGGCATTTTGCTTGCGCACATCGGCGTCTGTATGGTGGTGCGCTGCGTCATAAGCTGCTGCGGCTCCAGCGGCCATGGCGCGGCAGCCTTCGGTGTAGGCGCGCATGGTCATCAACATGCGCTTGACATCGGGGTGGTGGATGATGGGGGCGCTGGCTGCAATGGATCCGTCGACCGGGCGGCTTTGCACGCGGTCTTTGGCGTAGCCCACCGCTTTTTGGTACGCACGCTCGGCAATGGCAATGCCCTGCATGCCCACGGCGTAGCGAGCGGCGTTCATCATGATGAACATGTACTCCAGACCCCGGTTTTCCTGGCCGACGATGTAGCCGACAGCACCACCATGGTCGCCATACTGAAGCACGGCGGTAGGCGATGCTTTGATGCCCATTTTGTGCTCGATGCTGACACAGTGCACGTCATTGCGCGCACCGAGCGAACCATCTTTGTTGACCATGAACTTGGGCACGACGAACAGGCTGATTCCTTTTACGCCCTCGGGCGCGCCTGCCACGCGTGCCAACACCAGGTGCACCAGGTTCTCAGCCATGTCGTGCTCACCGTAGGTGATGTAAATCTTGGTGCCAAATACCTTATACGTGCCGTCCGCCTGCGGCTCGGCCTTGGTGCGCACCATGGCCAGGTCGCTGCCCGCCTGCGGCTCGGTCAGGTTCATGGTGCCAGTCCATTTGCCGCTGACCAGGTTTTCCAGGTAGGTGGCTTTCAGTTCGTCACTGCCAGCCGTCAGCAGCGCTTCGATCGCGCCATCGCTAAGCAGCGGACACAGCGCAAAGCTCATATTTGCACTGTTCAGCATCTCGCCGCAGGCCGCGCCAATCGTTTTGGGCAAGCCTTGGCCACCAAACTCGACAGGATGCTGCAAACCCTGCCAGCCGCCCTCGGCATACTGCTTGTAGGCATCTTTAAAACCCGGCGTGGTGGTGACCTTGCCATCTTTGAAGCTGCTGGGGTTGATATCACCGGCCCAGTTCAGAGGGGCTAACACGCCCTCGTTGAACTTGGCACATTCCTGGAGCACCGCTTCAGCGGTGTCAAAGCCCGCATCTTCAAAGCCAGGAATCTTGGAAACTGCGTCAATGTTAGCGATATGCTTGATCGCGAAAAGCATGTCCTTGAGGGGGGCTTTGTAGGTCATATCTTTGTCTCGTCAGGGTTGCTTAAATGTCGGAAGGACTGGGGACGGGGAGTATTTAAAGACTACAGCGCCCCGACCAGCTCTGGCACAGCAACAAATAAATCCGCGGCCAAACCAAAATCGGCCACGCTGAAAATAGGTGCCTCAGGGTCTTTGTTGATAGCAACAATGACCTTGGAATCCTTCATTCCAGCCAAGTGCTGAATCGCACCGCTGATGCCGCACGCCACGTAAAGCTGGGGCGCGACGATTTTGCCGGTTTGACCTACTTGCCAATCGTTGGGCGCGTAGCCTGCATCAACTGCAGCGCGAGATGCGCCCATGGCGGCACCCAGTTTGTCGGCCAATGGTGTCATTACTTCGTTGAACTTTTCGCTGCTGCCGAGCGCGCGGCCACCGCTGACGATGATCTTGGCGGCAGTCAGTTCAGGGCGGTCGTTTTTCGCAATCTCGCTGCCCATGAAAGTGCTCTTGCCGCTGTCGGCTATGCCAGCAACTACCTCCACCGCGGCGCTGCCACCTGCTGCGGCAGCGGGGTCAAAACCCGTGGTGCGCACGGTAATGACTTTGGTGGCGTCCAGGCTTTGCACGGTGGCGATGGCGTTGCCAGCGTAAATCGGACGCTCAAACGTGTCCACGCTCTCCACTTTGGTCACGTCGCTGATCTGGCCTACGTCCAGCTTAGCCGCCACGCGTGGCGCGATGTTTTTACCCGATGCGGTGGCAGGGAAAAGGATGTGCGAGTAGTTGGCGGCGATAGCCAGCACCTGCGCGGCCATGTTCTCGGCCAGGCCGTGGGCAAAGTGAGCGCCGTCGGCGTGGATCACTTTGGAAACACCGGCGATTTGCGCGGCAGCAGCAGCGGCCGGGCCGGCGCCCGAACCAGCTATCAGCACATGCACATCGCCACCACAGGCGATGGCTGCGGTCACGGTGTTGAGGGTTGCGCCTTTGATCGTGGCGTTGTCGTGTTCTGCAATTACTAGACTTGTCATAGAGATTCCTTAAATCGGTTGGGGGCAGAGCAACCGAGTACGGTTGGTCTGTCCCGCAAGGTTGTTAGATGACTTTCGCCGTGTTCTTCAGCTTGTCAACCAGGGTCGCCACATCCGGCACCATGATGCCGGCGCTGCGCTTGGGCGGCTCCATGACTTTGAGGGTTTTGATGCGCGGCTTCACGTCTACACCGAGGTCTTCGGGTTTGAACACGTCGAGCTGCTTTTTCTTGGCCTTCATGATGTTGGGCAAGGTCACGTAGCGTGGCTCGTTCAGGCGCAGGTCGGTAGTGATGATGGCGGGCAGGCTGATGGACAGTGTTTCCAGTCCGCCGTCTACTTCGCGGGTCACCTGGGCTTTGCCGTCGATCACCTCTACTTTGGATGCAAACGTAGCCTGGGGCAAATCGGCCAGGGCCGCCAACATCTGGCCGGTTTGGTTGCAGTCGTCATCAATGGCTTGCTTGCCCAAGATCACGAGACCAGGTTGCTCTTTGTCGATGAGGGCTTTGAGCAGTTTGGCGACGGCCAGCGGTTGCAGCTCTTCAGCGGTCTCCACCAAAATGCCGCGGTCAGCGCCAATGGCCATCGCGGTGCGCAGAGTTTCCTGGCACTGGGTGACACCACAGGACACCGCGATAATTTCGGTGACGATGCCTTTTTCTTTCAGGCGTGTGGCTTCTTCCACGGCGATTTCGTCAAACGGGTTCATGCTCATTTTGACGTTGGCAATGTCTACCCCCGTTCCGTCCGATTTGACACGGACTTTTACGTTGTAGTCCACCACGCGTTTGACAGCTACCAAAACCTTCATATCACTAGCTCCACAAGTTAATTGAATTGACGTTTACGTCAACTGCGGCCATTGTATGCGCCCGGCTTTGAGATGTGCGCAATGCGGTAATTCGAATTGCAAAAACATAAAAAAGCACGACCGTTCTATTTTTTGAATTATAGAGGGAGAATCACATAAATTTAGATCATCCGCTCCAAAAGCGTCAGCGCAACGACAATTAACCGACCGCTTGGATGGTTATTTCGGGTAAACCTGTATGCGTGCAACCAAACGCAGCCGTTAAAGTCAGGCCATCGCGGCATTTTGCAGCGCAGCATTTTTTGCAAGGATTACCCATGAAAGCTTCACGCATTACTCTGTCGATCGCGGCCCTGATTGGAATGGGCGCGGCCAGCGCGCAAACCGTGCTCACCGTCTCCAGCTGGGTGCCACCCACGCACGGCCTGAGCGTGGCGCAAAAGGAGTGGTGCGACCTGCTGGAGAAGAACACCAGCGGCAAGATGAAATGCAATATTTTGCCGCGCGCTGTGTCTGCACCTCCGGGTACTTTTGATGCCGTTAAAAACGGCCTAGCCGACGTCTCATTCTCGGTCCAGGGATACACCCCTGGGCGTTATCAATACACGCAGATGGCTGAGCTGCCTTTCTTGGGCAACAGCTCCGAGTCTATCTCGGTAGCCTACAACCGCGTGGCCACGAAGTACCCAGAATTTGCAGGCGAGCATGCCGGCTTGAAGGTAATGAGCTTCTTTACCCACGGCCCCGGCATCGTGTTCAACACCAAGCGAGC
>JAYWHJ010000090.1:0-71104 GCA_043777795.1 Polaromonas sp.
TGCATCTTGGGCTGCAGGGCTGAGTGGTTCCATGGATTGGGCTTGCGTCGGAGAAACAGCCACGACGGCCAACGCCGCCACGCGTTTCTTGGGCGGTCCTTACACCGCACCGGCAACTGGCGTCTTGGCAAAATACTCGCCTTCTGAGTGCCGTTAATCCATAAACGATCCGAATTCTGGATCAAAGAGCGCTTCGGCGCTCTTTTTTTGGATCAAAATATAACCATGCAGTTCAAATCAAGATTTTATGCTGCTCTCAAAGCAGCGAGTACTCATTTCGGTCTCAGTATTATCGTGGCACTGATAGCCGCAGCCGTAGTTTTTGGCGTGTGGTTTCCTTTTCCCTACCGGGAGCTGGCTGGAGGGCGCGAGCTATTTATATTGGTGGTGACAGTTGACGTAATTTGTGGGCCATTGCTGACTCTGGTGCTCTTTAACCCCAGCAAACCACGCGGTGAATTGATACGTGATTTAGGATTAGTCACATTTATTCAACTGGCCGCTTTGTTATACGGCCTGTGGACTGTCTGGTTAGTTCGGCCTGTGTTTTTGGTCAATGAGGTGGATCGGTTCAAAGCTGTGATGAACGCCGATGTCAGAAGTTATGATTTTGATAAATTACCCAGCTCATTGCAGCCCAAGATATGGTCTGGCCCAATCACCACAGGACTAAGGCCACCCAAAGATGCCGAGGAGCGTCAAAAGGTATTGTTTGAATCTTTGCAAGGAGGCCCAGACTATGCCGAGCGACCTGAATTTTATTTACCCTATGAGGGAAACGTCGCACTGCAAAGCCTGAATAGGGCGCGGGATTTGAAAAGTTTTATCGCTAGATATCCCGCGCAAAGCGAAAGTATCAATAAAATCGTTGCCTCGTCAGGTGTTGCGCTAGATCAGTTGAAATATGTACCCGTAACCGGCCGCTCAGACTGGATTGCATTGGTGAATCAAAAGGGGCATATCGTGGGTTTTGTGCCTGGCGATGGTTTCTGAACGGCCCCAATTTTTCCGAACCAATCTTGACGTGGCCAGCGTTATCAAAACAGGCGTTCGCGCGAGCACTTTTTAAGTAAGAAAATGCCTTCTGGCGCAATTATTTAGGAGACTTTTAGCTATTTAAATAATAGCTAAAATCTGAACCGTCAGCGCGTTTCTGGTCTTGGACTGGTTAGACTAAGCAAATGACTGCGCGGCAACGACTCTTCATTTTTATCGCTTTGGCCATACCTTGGCTTAGCCCTTTTGCACCCGGGCCTTCGGCTGCGGCGTTGCCGTGGCTGGTGTCGCTGGCGTGTGTCGGGGTTTTGGGGTGGATCGTGTCTAGTTTCCGTTGGGCGCAGTGGGCGACAGGTTCACGCGGGCTAGTCGTGTTTTTGGGGGCGGTGCTTGGTTTTTTTGGGCTACACGCCTTGCGAGCTTGGGCTGCGGGGGCTGGGGCTGGGGCAGAGGCTTTGGCGACATCCCTGGCAGGGCTTGCTTTGGGAGTGATGGTGTGGGCTGGCACGGCAATCGGAGCGCAGTGCGGGTCGCGGGCCGCACTGCGTGCGCAAGATAAGGTGGACCGTGCGCCGTGTTCTGGGCAGCCGCATGAACACGGGAATGTGCTGGCCCAGGTGTGGCTGGTGATGGCGCTGGTCAGTGTAGTAATGGCTTTGTGCCAGTACCTCCACATAGCGCATTGGTTTGCCCCGTGGGTCAGCGCATCGGAAGATGGGCAGGCATTTGCCAACCTGCGCCAGCGTAACCAGTTTGCTACGCTGTGCGGCATAGGATTATTTGCTATGTTGTATGTGTTGCAAACGAGTTTGCCCAATGGCCCCTGTCCATTTGCGCTGCGCAAAAATGCTATGACGGACCGGGGGGCCAACGCAGCGGCTGCTGTACATGCCGAGACTGGCACCACAAGCTACATCAAAGGCCCTTGGCTTTTGCAAACCATCGGGCCGTGGCTGGCCGTTACAGCGCTAGCGATAGGCAATGGCCTGAGCAGTTCTCGCACAGGCGCCTTGCAATGGCTATTGATAGCGGTGGTGGTGCTGTGCTGGCGGGCCAGTTTGCACCGCAAGGTGGTACAGCTGGGTCTTGGTGCGCTGGCCATCTACGCTGCGGTGGTGGTGCTGATGCCATGGGTTGCCACTGCTGTGGGCAACTCCTCCATGGGGCTTTTGGGCCGCGCGCAGGAGAACGCGGGGAGCAGCAGCCGCCTATGGCTGTACAGCAATGTGCTGGAGCTGATTGCGCAAAAGCCTTGGTTGGGCTGGGGCTGGCGGGAGCTGGCGTATGCGCATTACAGTACGCCTTTTGACAAGCGCTTTGGGGAGCTTTTGGACAATGCGCACAACTTGCCGCTGCATTTGGCGGTGGAGCTGGGGCTGCCGTTTGCTGTGCTGTTTTGCGGTGCGGTGCTGTGGTGGATTGTGCGGTCTGCGCCCTGGCGTGAGACGGATGCTACGCGGCAATTGGCTTGGGGGGTGCTGATGCTGATTGGCGTGCACAGCATGGTGGAGTATCCGCTGTGGTATGGGCCGTTTTTGATGACGCTGGGGTTGTGCATAGGCTTGTTGCAACCTGTGGAATTGGCACCAAATCAACCTGCAGCACAAAAAAATATTGCGGGAGCAGCTATTAAAGGAATAGCGATCTGTATGCTCGCATTTGCAGGCTATGCTGCTTATGACTACCACCGCGTGAGCCAAATTTACCAGGACGTAGAGTCGCGCAGCAGCCTGTACAGCGGGGACGCGCTGGGCCATGCAAAGCGCAGTGTGTTGTTCCAGCGCCAGGGCCGCTTTGCTGAGCTTGTGACCACACCCCTAACGCCCACTAACGCGCCGCGTGTGTTGTCCTTGGCGGCTGACTTGATCCACTTTTCACCTGAGCCTCGGGTGATTGAAGCGCTGATCGAGTCGGCTACTATGCTGCGCATGGACGACGTGGCTATCTTTCACCTAGCGCGGTACAAAGAGGTGTACCCCAAAGACTATGCGGCTTGGTCGGCGCTGAAGTGACGCTGGCCTGAGCACTCTTGCCGTTTCTCTTCATGAAGGAGACTGGCTTTCCCATCGGGTCTTATCGAGTTTGGTACGAGAGCAGGCCAACGGTGTACCCAACTGCGCGGCTGTCCCTCGGCGGGGCTTAGGGCCCCAGCCTCCTACTTGATGCCGCGCGGCTGCGCACACCAAGCGCCAGAGCGAGCGCAAAGCAGAGCAAGCGCAGAGCGCACACCGATAGACACATGATTCCTGTGGGCACACGTCCAACAACGAATAGCCCACTCATTGACACGGCTTTACGTCATGCTAAATCAAACGATTGATTAAATTAGCCATAATGCGGCCCATGCGTGCCCCCAGAATAGACGGCGAAGAATCGCGCCAGCGGCTGCTGCACTGCGCGGTGCAGTGCTTCGCTGAGCACGGCTACACCAAAACCTCTACCCGCAGCATTGCCACTTTGGCTGGGGTGAACATTGCTGCGATCAGCTACTACTTTGGCGACAAGGCGGGGCTGTACCGAGCGGCTTACACCGAGCCCATGGGCACGCCGAAGGACGATATTGTCCTGTTTGCAGGGGAGGATTTGTCTTTAGACGATGCCTTGCAGGGGCTCTACAGTGGCTTTATTGAACCTTTGAAACAAAACGTGCATGTGCAGCAATGCATACGCCTGCATATGCGCGAGATGGTGGAGCCTACCGGCCTATGGGAAGAAGAAATTACCCACGGCATCAAGCCCTACTATGAGGCATTGGTCAAACTTTTGTGCCGTCACTACGCTGTCAAAAAAGGCGACGACGATATTAAACGGTTGGCCATCTCCATCGTAGCGCTGGGCGTGCACATGTATGTGGGCCGCGATCTGAATTTGCAATTGCACCCGCGCTTGGTGACTGGTGCCAAGGCGCTGGACACCATGCGCCAGCGCTTGGTGATGTATGCGCGCGCCATGATCGACGCAGAAGGCGCACGCCGCCTGGCCACCGACACCCTCTGAGAAGCACAGCCATGCTTTTTTCACCCCATTTTCAATTGAACTCTTTGATGTCTTCTTTTGCACTTCTTTCCAAACACGTTTCGGTGCATCGTTTGCAGCCAATGCCGCCTAAGAGGCTGGGCGGCAGAACGATATCAGCACAAACCGTCCAGCCACCGCAGCCCACACGCCGTTTTGCGGTATGGCTCAGCAGCGCGATGGCGGCCATGACACTGGCAGGCTGCGCCAGCACCATCACCCTACCCAGCGCGCAAACCACCCAAGCCGACAGCCAGGTTGCCGCGCCCGCCGCCTGGCAAGCCGCACTGCCGCACGGGGGCAGCACCGCCACTATGGCCAGCTGGTGGACGCAATGGGGCGATGCGGCACTGGTGGAGCTGATGGATGCCGCGCAAAAAGAAAGCGCCAGTTTGAGCAGCGCACGCAACCGCATCGCGCAGGCGCGCGCTGCCCTGACCGGTGCGCAGTCGGCACTGCTGCCCGGCCTGACCGCCAACGCGCAAGCCAGCCGCAGCGTGCAGACCCCCGGCGCGCCGCAGGCTAGCGCCTTGAGTGCGGGTGTGCAGGCCAGCTGGGAGATCGACATATTTGGTGGCAACCGCGCGGCCAGCAGCGCACAGCAGGCGCGGCTAGACGGCGCAGAACTGGGCTGGCACGAGGCCCGCGTGGCCGTCGCCGCAGAGACCGCCGCCACCTACTACAGCCTGCGCTACTGCGAGAGCAACACCGTGCTGGCACAAAACGACGCCACCTCGCGTGCCGAGACCGCGCGCCTGGCCGAGCTGACGGCCAAGGCAGGCTTTAACGCCCCAGCCAACGCAGCCCTGGCCCGCGCCAGCGCAGCAGACGGTGCCAACACCGCGCGCGCCGCGCTAGCGCAGTGCGACCTGTTGGTAAAAAGCCTGGTGGCGCTGAGCGGCATAGACGAACCTGCGCTACGTAATAAATTAAAGGAAAATCAGGTTCTAGCCCAACAAATAAATGCGGGAGCAGCTCTGTTTAACATAGCAAACTTGCCTGCCAGTGTATTGCAGCAGCGCCCCGACATCGTGGCGGCGCAACGCTCCGTCGCCGCTGCCAGCCTGGACGCGCGCGCACTCGATGCCAAGCGCTACCCTATGCTTTCGCTCAGCGGCAACATCGGGGTAGCCGCTGTACGCCAAACAGGCTTTACCAACGACGGGATCACTTGGTCACTCGGGCCCATCGCGCTGACTGTGCCGCTGCTCGACGGTGGCCGCGCCGCTGCCAACACGCAAGCCGCTGTTGCCGCTTATGACGACGCGGTCATAGCCCTGCGTGCCAAAGCCCGCAACGCTGTGCGTGAGGTCGAAGAAGCCTTGGTCAACTTGGACAGTGCAGCGCAGCGCAACACTAATGCGCAGCTGGCCGCAGCTGGCTACAAGGCTGCGCTCGATGCCGCCCAAGCACGTTATAGAGCGGGCCTGGGCAGCCTGGTCGAGCTGGAAGACGCGCGCCGCACCTCGGTGTTTGCACAGCAAAGCTTACTGGGCCTGGAGCGTGACCGCATTGCCGCGTGGATCAGCCTGTACCGCGCAGCGGGCGGCGGCTGGACCGTGCAAAGCCCCACGCGCGCCAGCGCGCCAACTGCCGGGTAAGGCCACCCCGCCAGCCGTCCCCTAGCCAAGCCAGAAACCTGCTGCATCCCGCCGTTTTCCAATTTGCCAATGAATCTCAAATATCCGGATTTTTGTATGACTCACCTCCATCGATTCAAACCGAACGCTACATATATAGTAGCTACTTGCGCTTTATTAATATGCGCTATAGGCCTGTTTGCTTCCAATACCTGGGCGCAGGATGATAAAAAGGTAGCCAATCCCAATGCCGCCGCCAGCGCCCCCAAAGCCGCCCTCACCGTCAGCGCCGTCAGCCCCAGCAATGGCGCGATGGGTGTGCAGTTGGCAGCCAACGGCAATGTGGCCGCTTGGCAGGAGGCCAGCATTGGCGCTGAGGTTAACGGCCTCAAACTGATGGACGTGCGGGTGAACGTAGGCGACGTGGTGAAAAAAGGCCAAGTGCTGGCCACCTTCAGCGCAGAGTCTGGCCGCGCCGAGGTGCTCCAAATGCAAGCCTCGCTCGCCGAGTCGCAGGCCACCGCCGCCGAGGCCACGGCCAACGCTGCACGCGCCCGCACCTTGCAAGACACCGGTGCCATGAGCGCCCAGCAAATTAACCAGTACACCACGGCCGAGACAACCGCCAAAGCGCGCGTAGAAGCCGCGCGCGCCATGCTGTCTGCCGCCCAAGTGCGCCTGAAAAATGGCCAGCTCACGGCTCCCGACAATGGCGTGATATCCGCGCGCAGCGCCACCCTAGGCGCAGTGGCGGGCGCAGGTACAGAGCTGTTTCGCATGATCCGCCAAGGCCGCCTGGAGTGGCGCGCGGAGGTGACCAGCACCGAGGTGGCCCGCATCACACCCGGCATGGCGGTGCTGGTCACCGCAGCCAGCGGCACCCAGGTGCAAGGCAAAGTGCGCATCGTCGCGCCCACGGTAGACCCTGTCACGCGCAACGCGCTGGTGTATGTAGACCTGCCGCAAAACCCCGGTGTCAAAGCCGGTATGTTTGCCAAAGGCGAGTTTGCACTGGGCTCAGTGCAGGCGCTTACCTTGCCGCAGCAGGCCCTGGTGCTGCGTGACGGCTTTACCTACGCCATGCGGATCGAAGCGAACAACAAGGTCAGCCAGGTCAAGCTGCAAACCGGCCGCCGCATTGGTGATGCGGTAGAGATTACCCAAGGCGCCAAACCCGGCGAGCGCTTTGTGGCCGGTGGTGCGGCGTTTTTGGCTGATGGCGATACGGTCAAGGTGGTGCTGGCCGCAGAACCAGCAAAACCCATCAGTGCAGTGCCCAATCAATCATCAGCCCAATCAAATATTGCGCGAGCAGCCGCTAAATAAATAGCGCTTAGCTGGAGAAAATTTATGAACGTATCCGCCTGGTGCATTCGCAACCCGATTGCCGCCATCATGTTTTTTGTGATGCTGTGCTTTGCCGGCATGTTGGGCTACCAAAACATGAAGGTGCAAAACTTTCCTGATTTGGACGTGCCCAACATCATCATCACCGCCAGCCTGCCCGGCGGCTCGCCTGCACAGCTAGAGACCGAGGTGGCGCGCAAAATTGAAAACGCCATTGCTTCCCTGGAAGGACTGAAAAACATCTACACCAAAGTGCAGGACGGCGTGGTGACCATCACCGCCGAGTTTCGCATTGAAAAGCTCACCCAAGAGGCGCTGGACGAAACCCGCTCTGCCGTGCAGCAAGTGCGTGCCGACCTGCCCGCCGACCTGCGTGACCCGATCGTGAGCAAGGTCAACATCTCTGGCGGCGCGGTGCTGGCCTATACCGTGCGCATCCCCTCGATGGACGACGAGGCTCTGAGCTGGTTTGTAGACGACACGCTGACACGCCGCTTGTTGGCGGTCAAGGGCGTAGGCGCGGTGGCGCGCGTGGGCGGCGTGAACCGCGAGGTGCGCATTGCGCTGGACAGTGGCAAGATGCAAGCGCTGGGTTTGAGTGCAGCGGCGGTGTCGCGCCAGCTGCGCGAAGTGCAAATGGAAACCGCCGGGGGCCGCACCAACCTGGGCACTAGCGAGCAACCTGTGCGCACCCTAGCCACCGTCAAGTCTGCGGCGGAAATTGCGGCCATTGAGCTGTCTTTGGATGGCGGACGCAAAGTACGTTTAGACCAAATCGCACAGGTGCAGGACACCATTGCCGAGCAGCGCTCCACCGCCCTGCTCAACGGTGTGCCAGTAGTAGGCTTTGAGGTGTCGCGCAGCAAGGGTGCCAGCGAGGTGGACGCGGGCCGTGGCGTGCGCGCCGCGCTGGCCGAGATCAAGCTGGCCCACCCCGACATGCAGCTCACAGAGGCCTTTGACTTTGTGACCCCGGTGGAAGAAGAGTACAAAGCCTCGCTCACCTTGCTCATTGAGGGCGCGCTGCTGGCGGTGCTCGTGGTGTGGCTGTTTTTGCGCGATATCCGCGCTACCTTTGTGTCGGCCGTAGCGCTGCCTTTGTCGGTAATTCCTGCCTTTATTGGCATGAACTATTTGGGCTTTTCGATCAACGTAGTGACCTTGCTGGCGCTGTCCTTGGTGATCGGCATTTTGGTGGACGATGCGATTGTGGAGGTCGAGAACATTGTGCGCCACCTGCACATGGGCAAGTCGCCCTACCAAGCAGCAATGGAGGCGGCCGATGAGATAGGCGTGGCGGTGATTGCCATTACCTTTACCTTGATAGCGGTGTTTCTTCCCACGGCTTTCATGAGCGGTATTGTGGGCAAATTTTTTAAACAGTTTGGCTGGACAGCGGCGCTGGCTGTGTTCGCATCTCTGGTGGTGGCGCGCATGCTCACACCGATGATGGCCGCGTATATTTTGAAGCCGATTGCCGGCGGCCATGTGGAAAAAGATGGCGCGCTGATGCGCTGGTACATGCGCGCCAGCCGCTGGTGTTTAAAGCACCGCATCATCACCGTGGTGGCGGCCTTGGCGTTTTTCGCGGGCTCGATCACACTGATACCTCTGCTACCCAAGGGTTTTATTCCACCCGACGACAACTCGCAAACCCAGGTTAACCTGGAGTTGCCGCCTGGCACCAAACTGGCGGAGACCAAAGTCGCTGCGGAGGCAGCGCGTGTGCTGATCAGCAAGGTAGAGCATGTGAAATCGGTCTATACCACCATCGGCGGCGGCTCTGCGGGCGCCGACCCGTTTGCGCCGGGCGGCGCGGCCGAGACGCGCAAAGCCACGTTGACTATCCTGCTGGCCGAACGCGGCGAGCGGCCACGCAAACAAGGCATTGAAAACAATATCCGCAAAGCGCTGGAAGACCTGCCCGGTGCGCGCAGCAAAGTGGGCTTGGGCGGCTCGGGTGAAAAGTACATTTTGGCCTTACAGGGTGAAGACCCCCTCGCTTTGGCCGCTGCGGCTGCTGCGGTGGAGCGCGACCTGCGTACCATTCCCGGCCTGGGCTCGGTAGCCTCCAGTGCCTCGCTGGTGCGCCCAGAGCTCACCGTGCGCCCTGACTTTGCCCGTATGGCCGACAGGGGCGTGACCAGCTCGTCCATTGGCGAGACCTTGCGTATTGCTACCGTGGGTGACTACGATGCCTCGCTGCCCAAGCTCAACCTGGCCCAGCGCCAGGTGCCGATTGTGGTGCGCCTGTCAGACGATGCACGCAACGACATTGGCGCGCTGGAGCGGTTGATGGTGCCCGGTACGCGCGGGCCCGTGATGCTCAGCCAAGTGGCCACGATTGAGATGTCGGGCGGCCCGGCGGTGATTGACCGCTTCAACCGCTCCCGCAACGTACAGTTTGAAGTAGAGCTCTCCGGCCTGCCGCTAGGCGATGTGACGGCGGCAGTAGACAAGTTGCCCGCCATCCAAAACCTGCCCGCAGGCGTCAAGCAGGTCACCATTGGCGATGCAGAAGTGATGGGCGAACTGTTCGCCAGCTTTGGCCTGGCCATGCTCACTGCCGTGCTGTGCATTTACATCGTACTGGTGCTGTTGTTCAAAGACTTTTTGCACCCGATGACGATTTTGGCAGCGCTGCCTTTGTCGCTGGGTGGCGCTTTTGTAGCGTTGCTGCTGGCTGACAAGAGCTTTTCCATGCCCTCGCTGATCGGCTTGATCATGTTGATGGGCATTGCCACCAAGAACTCGATTTTGCTGGTGGAGTACGCCATCGAGGCGCGGCGGGGCAAGCCCGCGACTGACACTCAACCGGCCGTGCCGCCCATGGGCCGCACTGAGGCGCTGCTAGACGCCTGCCACAAGCGCGTGAGGCCAATTGTGATGACCACCATCGCGATGGGTGCCGGAATGATGCCCATTGCCATGAGCTGGGGCGCGTCTGACGGCAGTTTTCGTTCACCCATGGGCGTGGCGGTGATCGGCGGCTTGATCACCTCTACCTTGCTCAGCCTGCTGGTGATTCCGTCGGTTTACACCTTTGTGGACGATTTTGAGGCGCTGTGCAGCAAGGTTTGGCGCAAGGCACTGCGGCGTGATTCTTCAGACCGCGCGGTGGCGCACAGCGCGGCCGCGCCGCAGCATGCGGTACTAGAAAAAGACTAGGCGCACAAATTGCCCCGCCAACGCGTTACCATTAGGGCATGGCCCAGTACCACATCAGCGTTCAAGTTCAACCCGAGTTTTTGGCAGACCAGTCTGCGCCCGAGCAGGGCGTGTACACCTTTGCCTATACGGTCACCATCACCAACACCGGCAAGGTAGCGGCGCAGGTCATCTCGCGCACCTGGAGCATTAACGATGCCGAAGGCCGTAACGACAAGATCAAGGGCTTGGGTGTCGTGGGCGAGCAGCCCCTGCTCAAGCCCGGTGAGAGCTTCCAGTACACCAGCGGTTGCCGCCTGCGCACGCCCACCGGCACCATGCACGGCAGCTATTTTTGCGTCGCCGAAGACGGTGAAAAATTCGACGCTGACATCCCCATGTTTGTGCTGGACGCGTTGAGCGCGCTGGGCGGCAAGCCCACCATGCATTAGCCGCTGGCCCAGCTGCA
Source organism: Polaromonas sp. (assembly GCA_043777795.1). Classification (GTDB taxonomy): domain Bacteria; phylum Pseudomonadota; class Gammaproteobacteria; order Burkholderiales; family Burkholderiaceae_C; genus JAAFIP01. Next base: position 10,555 of record JAYWHJ010000090.1, read on the forward strand.
TCCGCTGCCCGCTCGCCGGATTTTTCTCTATCGCAACACCATGGGTGAATTTGACCTCATTGCGCACTATTTTCAGCGCCCTCAGCCGCAAGGCGGTCAGGTCGCGCTGGGCATAGGCGACGATTGCGCGCTGCTGGTGCCGCGTGCGGGCACGCAACTGGCCGTCAGCTCGGACATGCTGGTCGAAGGGCGGCATTTTTTGTCTACCGTCTCGCCCGAGGCGCTGGGCCACAAGGCGCTGGCGGTCAATTTAAGCGACTTGGCTGCGTGCGGTGCCAAGCCCCTGGCTTTCACCCTGGCTCTCTCGCTGCCGAGGGTAGACGAGGCCTGGCTGGCGGGCTTCTCCAAAGGTCTGTTTGCACTGGCCGACACACACGGTTGCGCGCTGGTGGGCGGCGACACCACGCAGGGGCCGCTGAACATTTGTATCACCGTGTTTGGCGAAGTGCCAGTAGTAGCCGGTAAAAGCCGAGCCCTGCTGCGCAGCGGCGCGCAGCCGGGCGACGACATTTACGTGAGCGGCAGCGTAGGCGATGCCCGGCTAGCGCTGGAGGTGTTTCGCGGCAATGTGCAGGTGAGCGAAGCGCTGTTTGCCCAAGCCCGCCAGCGCATGGAACGCCCCACGCCGCGCGTGGCCTTGGGCACGGCGCTGCGCGGCGTAGCTACAGCGGCGATAGACGTGAGCGACGGCCTGCTGGGCGACCTGGGGCATATCCTTAAAGCGTCTGGTTGCGGCGCCGACATTGCTATTTATAACGTAGCTGAAACCGCTCTATTCCATTGCGCCAAGCCCAGTTTTAGTATTGATTTTTGCAACGCAATGACGCTGGCCGGTGGCGACGACTACGAGCTGGTGTTTACCGCACCCACGTCGGCGCGCGATGCGGTGGCGCAAGCAGCTACCCGCAGTGCCACACCCGTCACTCGCATTGGGCAAATTACCGCCGCGCCAGCGCTAGTACTGCGCGATGCGGGCGGGGCGGTGGTGCGGAACACCTTTTCCTCGTTTGACCATTTCAAGACGGCTTGAGGTCTGCGCGCGCCTGCGCATCGGCGGCGATGGCGGGTGTGTGTCCCTCAGCTAATGACTCAGCCAAATTCAGCGCCCGTTGCGCCTGCCTGTGTGCCTGGATCTGGCCCCCATAACCCCAGTCGGTGGCAGGCAGCTCCCGCACAATGACGTAGCTCGCCTCGTGCAGGAGGGTGGCTCCCACGCTGAGCTGGCGGTGCAACTCGGCGTGGGCTTGCTGGATGAATTGGCGCTTTTCGTCCGCCGTGTTGGTGCCGGCTGTCACGCTGATCTCCAAACACGCCATGGGCTGCTCGGCGGCGCGCCCGCCCACCAGATAGCGGGCTGCGGGCAAGTCGTCGATCATGACGACGGTGACCTCGGGCCGCTTGTGCAGCACCTGGGCGGTAATGCGGGTGAGCGCAGCGCCCAAAGCGGCATAGCGCTCTGGGTTTTGCAGTGGGGATATTTGCAGACGCAGTGTGGGCATGGCATTCAGGCCTTTGCTTGGACGGTGTGTGCGTTACCCAAATCCTTCGCCACGCGCACGCTGGCAAGACTAAACAAGCTGCGTAGGGCCTGGCCCACGCTGGCCCAATACGCCTCCACGGTGGCGCGGCGGGCATGCAAGGCCTCGCTGCGCGCCATTTGCGATAATCGCAAATACTCGGCATGGGTTACATGCGTACTGAATGCACTAGGTGCTGTGCTGACAGATTGACTGGTTCGCATAATCCACTCCTTAAATATTCCTGGCGAATTGCCTTGGGATAGATCTACTGTAGGGAAATTCTGGTTTGCTGGAAACCACCTATACTGCATATTGGCTTTGCATTTATTGCAAAACAAAGCATGGGAATTCTCCTCGCGTTCTCTTCATACCCAATTTACGCAGGCCATGGATTTAACCGACGTGACCATTTTCTCGCGCGTGGCAGAGCTGGGCTCTCTGTCCGCAGTGGCGCGCGAGCGTGATGTACCTGTCAGCTTGGTGTCACGCGCCATCACCCGGCTGGAGGGCGCGCACAAGGTACGTTTGCTGCACCGCTCTACCCACAGCCTGTCGTTGACCGAGGCCGGGCAAGCGCTGTTGGAGCATGGCAAAAAGATGCTGCAAAACCTGGCCGATCTAGAGGCAGAGTTTTCATCCGGTCAAGCCGAAATCAGCGGCACGGTGCACCTGGGTGTGAGCCCGGCCATGGCACACTATGTCATCGTGCCCAGCATGCATGCGCTGGCCCAGCAGCACCCCTTGCTGCGCGTAGAGTTGCATGTGGACGACCGCCCGGTAGACATGGCACGCCACGGGCTGGACTTGGCCATTCGCACCGGCCCATTGGGCTCTGATAATTTAGTTGCGCGGGTGATTGGCCAACATGGACGAGGCCTGTATGCCACCCCCGCTTATCTCCAAGCCCACGGCACACCCCGCAGCGTAGCCGACCTGGATGCGCATCGCATTGTCACCAGCAGCACCGTGCCCAGTCTGAACCGCTGGCCGTTTATCGTGGACGGCCAGCCCATGGTGGTCCAGCCGCGTGGCCACTACCGAGCCAGCTCCACCAGCACCATGATGGCCATTGCCCTGCAAAGCCTGGCCATGGTGCGCGGCAACACGGCGATTTGCGAGCCCTTGGTGCGCAGCGGTCAGTTGCAATCGGTGTTGAGCGCTCTGGTGGACTCATCTGTGGTGCCCATCAACGCGGTAATGCTGCAAGAGCGCCACCGCAGCCCCAAGGTGCGCGCGTGCATTGACTTTTTTGCACAGTGGCTGCAAGGCAATGGCATGGAGATTGCGCCGAAGAAGAAGGCACAATCCAAGCTATGAATTTGCCAGAGCCTATTGCGCAGCCCGCCACCTCCCCGTCCGTTCGCCCCAGCATGCTGCGCCCCACCGCGCGTTTTATGCTCTCGCACCCCGCGCACCTCATCGCACTAGGCGGCGGCTCGGGCCTGTCGCGCTTTGCACCGGGCACCGCTGGCACCCTATGGGCTTGGGCGGCGTTTGTGGTGATGCAAATGTATCTAAGCCCCACACAGATCGGCTGGGTGATCGCCGCGTCTTTGCCTATAGGTTGGTGGGCTTGCACTGTAACGGCCAAGCACATGCGCGTGATGGACCCAGGCAATATTGTGTGGGACGAGGTGGCTGCGTTTTGGATTATTTTGTGGATGATTGCACCCGCTGGCCTGTGGGCGCAGCTCATCGCGTTTGCCTTGTTCAGGTTTTTTGACGCGGTAAAACCTGGTCCGGTGGCTTGGGCAGACGGCCTGTTCAAGGGCTTTAACGCCAAAGCCGGTTTTGGCATCATGTTTGACGATCTGGTAGCCGCCGCCCTCACGCTGCTGGTCATTGCGCTGTGGAGGTTTTAAATGCCAAGTGTCGATAATGCACCTAATACGCTACTAAATAGTGAGCTGCTCCCGCAATATTCTATTGGGCTACTGGCTCAAAAGCTTAAGAAAGACGGCTACATGCTGGCTACGGCAGAAAGCTGCACTGGCGGCCTGATATCTGCCGCCTGCACCTCGCTGGCAGGCTCGTCCGACTGGTTCGAGCGCGGCTTCGTCACCTACTCCAACGATGCCAAGCACGAGCAACTGGGCGTAGATGCAGCGCTGATTGCCGAGCACGGCGCAGTGAGCGAGCCGGTCGCCCGTGCCATGGCGTTTGGCGCCATCCGCCACTCCAAAGCACAGGTCAGCATCGCGGTCACTGGCGTGGCGGGGCCTGCGGGCGGCAGCGCTACCAAGCCGGTGGGCACGGTATGGTTTGGCTTCTCAGTCAACGGCGCGCTGCACAGCGAAGTGCAATGCTTTGCAGGGGACCGCGCCAGCGTGCGCGAAAAAACCGTGCGCCATGCGCTGCAGCGGGTGCTCGCGCTGTTGGAGGCGGATCCGCATGTTTAGGGTCTATATGAAACCCCGTTGGTAGGGGAATTTGGTTTTAAGGCATTGGCAAGCGGGATGGGCCACTAGGTGGCTGTAAGCCTAGCTGCTCGGATTGGACGGCTGCGCGGCTAAGTGCACCGTCGGCCTGATCTCGTACCAAAGCAAAAAAAACCAAGCGAGCCAGACAAGGTCTATCCATTCTTTTTGTCCAACCAAAACCACAACGCCACTGCCAGCATCCACGTTGTCAAAACGCTCACCGCAATCGCCACCGGTACTTTGATAGCGATACCCAAGGCAGGCAAAAGCATAGCAAACAGCAACAAAGCCGACACCATGCCCAAAGCAACCAACCAACGCGGCATAGTGCGCCGCGACCAAGCGCCCGTCATAGCAATGCCTACAGACAAAGCCATGAACAGGCTCACGCCCAATAACTCACCAATACCGCCGCCCCACACCGTGACGGCCTGAAACACCAACTCTATCGCGCTGCGCTGTGCCTCGGTGCCCTTGGCATGTTGCTGCGCAAACTCTGGCATCACGGTCAACCAGCGCAAAATGCCTACGCTGCGCGCCAGCACTGAGATGGCAGCAAAAGCTACGACCATCAATGCGCCCACCGAGGCCAAACTACCGTAAATACGCCGCGCTATCAGCACCATCGCGGGCAGCAGCAACACCGAATACAACAAATACACGCCGTAGCCGAAGGCCACAGCTTGCGGTGCGCGTGAAATCGCCGCCAGTTGGTCAGCAGCAGGATTGCGCAATGAAGCGGGCCAGCCGATTGCAGGCCCGAGAATGACCATGGGTGCAAAGGACAACACGCTGATGAGAATTAAGAACAACGAAACCGCCAAGGCATGGTTGCGTGTGAACGCGCTGTTTGCGGATGGGTTAGAAGCTAAGGTGGACATAGGAGGCTTTCAAGATTTAGTAAACAGGTTCTTTCTGCGTATCTGCCGTATTGCAAGCGCTAAGACTGCTCCAACACAGGCGAGGTTTCTTTGCTTGCACTTTGGATAGTGTTATGGGGTGCGTGCAGCTGGCGTAAAGCATGCTGTACCGCTTCGTCAATGGGGGTATGCGGCACGGTGCCCAACAGGCGCGCCAATTTGCTACCGTCCAAGGCATGCGGCGTTAACCACAAGTAACGCATCTCGGCGATCTCGCGCCACGCCGGCACCGCCCAGGCCAGCGCGCGGATCAATGGCCAGGGCATAGCCTGCACCTTCATAGCTTGCTCTGGCGGTAGCCAGCCAAGCTGCAACAAAGCCTTGCGCATCAACCGCTCCCAGTCCTCTCGGCGCAACTGGTAGCCTGCAAAATGCAAAACTTCAAATACCGGGAGCTGGGCACGCTGCTGCGCAACTTGCACAAAGGTCTGGGCGAGGTCAGGCACATAGGCCCACGCAGTGCCAACGCCCATCGGCCCGGCGTAGCCCATCCGGCCACGTGGCGCACCTTTGGCGACCAGTAGGTCAAACCAACTGCCGGTGCCACAGCCAAAAAAATCTCCCGCTCGGATGACAATACTGCGCAGCCCTTGCGCCTTGGCCGCTTGCTCTAATAGGTGCTCCATGTCCACCCGAATACCACCTTTGACACTGCTAGGTTGCTGTGGCGTGGTTTCTTGCAAGAGCGCAGGCATACCCGCGCCAAAGTTGTACACATTGCCTGGAAGCATCAGCGTTGCTTTGTACTGCAGGCTCAGGTCGATCGCTGATTGCAGCAGGGGCAGCGCCTCGCTAGTCCAGCGGGTGTAGGTGGGGTTCAGGGCATGCACCACCACATCGACCTGGCCCAGCTGGCTGAACGCGGTTGGGTTGGCCATGTCCGCAGGCAACCACTGCACATTGGGTGGGTGCGGTTTTTCAGGTGGCTTGGCCTGCGCCCGCGTTTGCGTTATGACGCGCCAGCCTGCCGCAGCAAAGGCGGTGACCAACGCCGCGCCTAAGCGCCCGCGAGAACCCAAAACTAAAACAGTGTTTGCCATGCCGTACTCCGTAGATGCAATAGTTGCCTATTGTGTGAAGCTTTGGCTCACTACACAATTGCCTAACTGCACATACCAGAGTATCAAAAATGAATACCAGCGCAACTGCCGATAAGCTACTGAGTTAAAGCGCTTTAGGTATCGCCTTGGCCAGAAAGTCGTACACCGCACGTATGCGTTGGCTGGTGCGAATTTCGCGGTGCACCGTCAGCCATATGGGTAGAGGCGGTATTTTCATCATCGGCAGCAAGGGCACCACCTGGTTGTCGGTGCGCGACATGAAGTCGGCCACAAAACCTATGCCCAAACCTGCTTGCACCGCGCGCCAGTAGGTCATGGAGTCGTCCGTACGAAAGGCAAAAAGTTCTTTGCTGACAGGGTATCCAAAGGCAGCAAAGCCCCGGATGATCTGATCGTTTTGATCGTCACCGATCAACTCGTGGTTGAGCAAGTCTTCGAGCTGCTTGGGAATGCCGCGCCGCCTTAAATAGTCGTTGTGAGCACAGGCGCATACGGTGACTTCACCAATGCGTTTGGCAACCAAGCTGCTCTGGTCAGGCCGCGCCATCCGCAGCGCAATGTCAGCCTCGCGTCGCAGCAAATTGCTCACGGTGTCGCTGGCCAGAACTTCCACCTGAATGTCAGGCAAAACCAAACGCATTTGGGCCAAAACACTTGGTAGCACAACGCAAGCCACCGTCTGGCTGGCGGTGATGCGCACCGTCCCGCTCACATTCTTGGTCTCTGCAGAGGCGCTGCGCAGCAACTGGTTAGCCCCCGCCTCCATGGCGCGCGCCGAGTCTGCCAAGCGCTCCGCCATGTGGGTGGGCAGCAAGCCTCTACCGGTGCGCTCAAACAAAACCACATCCAGTTGCGACTCCAGTTCTGAAATATGGCGACCGATCGTTGGCTGGCTCACGTGGATAGCCCGCGCCGCAGCCAACAGGCTGCCGTGATCGAGGGCTGCCAAAAAAGAGCGAACCAAAGTCCAATCAAACTGGTTATTCATTTATGTAATTCTGATATTAGTAGATAACTAATTGTGTAAACCCGACTTCGTTTTGATAATACAGCACATCGACACACAAGGAAAGCCAAATGATGCGCTCAGACAGCCCCGCCATGTATCTGCACTCAAGCATGCCAACCAATCTACCCGCTCGTATGCGACAAGTAGCGGCACCTCTGTATTGGATCGGTTTGGCATTGTTGTTACTGTCGATTTCCACCCTGGCTTTGACACTGCTAGACGGTCGTCAACTTCAGGGCGTGAGTGTGTGGCTAAAGCCCTTCAAATTCCAACTCTCGACCGGCGTCTACCTGTTGACTCTAGCGCTCTGCATGGTCTGGTTACCCCCAGCGGCGTTGCACACCAAGACGGCGCGCTATGTCGTGTGGGCCGCCGTGGTGGCGGGCTTATTTGAGGTGGGTTACATCACCTGGCAAGGCAGCCAAGGTCAGGCATCGCACTTCAATACCGCCACGCCATTTCTGGCCACCATGTACACCCTGATGGGCGTGGGCGCAGTGGTGCTGGCCAGCGCATCGCTGGCGCTGGGCGTGTTGATCAGCCGCAGCGCTTACGATCTGCAACCCGCTTTGAAGCTGGCCGTGGTGCTGGGTTTAGTGCTGACATTTTTGATCGGTACAGGCTTTGGTGGCTATTTAAGCGCGCAGCACGCGGGCCATTGGGTTGGCGGCGCGCTGTCTGACAGCGGTGGCTTGCCGCTTTTCAAATGGTCGCGTAGCGGCGGCGATTTGCGTGTGGCGCACTTCTTTGGCATCCACGCCATGCACTTTATTCCCGCGTTTGCACTGGTGCTGGACTGGACTCGCGTACCCCAAAAGACCGCAGTCCGGGCCGTATGGGTATTTGCTCTGATCTTTACCGCTTTTTGCATCTGGACTTTTGCGCAGGCTCGTAATGGGATGCCATTTTTAGCCGGAGTGTAAATTGATTTTTCACCCCCTTTTCCTCCACCATGAAAGAAAACCTTATGCAACGCCGTAACTTTATTCGCGTCATCGGCGGCAGCACGATTGCTGCCGCCACTGTCACAACCGCTGCTCTCAGTGGCTGCGCTTCTGCCGGCGCCTACCCGGACGCAGCTGTGGAGGCCTGGCAAGGCCCAGGCAACGAGGCCGACCCACGCCGGCGCGCGTTGGCCTACGCCATCACTGCGCCCAACCCCCATAACCTGCAGCCCTGGCTGGTAGACCTGCGGGAACCCAATGCGATCATTTTGAGAACCGATCCGCAACGCGTGCTGGCCGAGACTGATCCATTTGGGCGGCAAATTCTGATTGGCCATGGCGCATTTTTAGAGTTGCTGGTAATGGCTTTATCCAAAGAGGGCTTTGCTACGCAAGTCACTTTGTGGCCAGAAGGTGATCTGCCAGCCGATCTCAAAGTTTGGGATGCTCGACCCGTGGCGCGTATTGCGCTGAGCAAGAGCGCATCTACGGTAATGCAAGACAGCTTGTTTAACCAAGTTTTGAAGCGCCATACACCCAAGAGTGACTACGACGCGGCTCGCACTGTGAGCACGGCCACACTGCAAACACTGTTGGACAGTAGCAAGGTGGTCGGTATCGAAGTAGGCGGCACGGTGGACGCTGCCAAGTTGTCTGCTATGCGCGAAATGTGCTTTCAGTCGGCGCAGGTAGAGTTGTTAACACCTCGCACCTCAATGGAAAGCCTCAAACTTCTGCGTATCGGCCCGGATGAGATTCTCAAATACCGGGATGGTATTTCACTCAATAGCGGGTTTGTCCGATTTGCCAACGCCATGGGCCTGGTGGATAGAAACGCGCCGATGACTGAAGGCACCACGGCCTACAAAAACGCCTTTAGCCGCTTCGAAGGTCACAGCCGCACCGCCATGGGTTTTGTGTGGCTGACCAGTTCGGGCAACACCCGCAGCCAGCAAATTGAAGCAGGGCGCGCCTACGTGCGCTTGCAACTCAAAGCTACAGAGCTGGGTGTGGGCCTGCACCCCATGAGCCAAGCCTTGCAGGAGTTTGCTGAGATGAAACCGCACTACGAGAAAGTGCACCAATTGATTTTGGGCAGAAGTGCGCCGCGCAGTACGGGCGACGCAACGGTGCAAATGTTTTGTCGCATAGGCTATACCGCTAGCCCAGCACCCGCCACACCCAGGCGCCCGCTGGAACGCTTTGTGCAAACCTAAGAGCGGCAGCGGCTTGGCCCACCCCGCATGATTCTCCAGAGTGACTCCCGCAGTGCCGATCATGCTGTACTCTACAGGTTTGAACAATTGCGGAGCACACTGCCATGGCTTGGTTTGATGGATTTACGGCGCAAAAATTTGCGGTTAACGGCATAGAGATTTTTGCCCGCTTCGGCGGCGACCGCAGCAAACCCGCGCTGCTGCTCTTGCACGGCTTTCCGCAAAGCCATGTGATGTGGCAGCGGGTGGCGCAGTTGCTGGCCAAAGACTTCTTTTTAGTCATGCCCGATTTGCGCGGCTACGGCGACTCGTCCAAGCCCTTGGCCACGCCAGAGAACGCGCAGGCCAGCAAGCGGGTGATGGCGCAGGATATGGTCGATGTCATGACCTCATTGGGTGCAGAGCAGTTTTACCTGTGCGGCCATGACCGAGGCGGCCGGGTGGCGCACCGTTTGGCACTGGACTATCCTGCAAAGGTCAAAAAGCTCTGCGTGATCGACATCGCCCCCACGCTGGATATGTACAACGTGACCGACATGGCCTTTGCCCGCGCTTACTACCACTGGTTCCACCTGATCCAGCCCACCCCATTGCCTGAGCGGATGATCCACAGCGATTGGAAGAACTACCTGCACGCCAAGCTGGGCGGATGGGGCGGCGCGGGTGTAGGGTATATCGAGTCTGAGGCACTGGCCGAATATGAGCGCTGCTTTGCCCAAATGGCCACCACCCACGCCATGTGCGAGGACTACCGGGCTAGCGCAGGCATTGACCTGGCCCATGACCGCGCCAGTCGCGCCGAGAGCCAAAAGATCGCCTGCGACACCTTGGTGCTGTGGGGCGAGCGCGGGGTGGTGCAGCGCATGTTCCAGCCGCTGGCGCTGTGGCAAGCGCAGTGCAGCGCTACCGTGACTGGCCAGCCAGTGCCTGCGGGCCACTTTATACCGGAAGAGTTGGTGCAAACCACCGCCGATCAGCTGTCGCTTTTCTTCAAAACTTGAGGAAAAAAACGCCACACTTTGGGCTCTATCGGGCACTTTCTACACGTTTGCTTAGGCCGAAAACCGGTTTTACAGTTAGCATGCGGGCATGATTGCAGACAAAATTGCCAAGGCGAATGCCTATTTTCCCGTCCGCTACACGGCCTTTGGACTGTGTATTTTTGGTGCCCTGCTCAGCCTGTTCAGCATCGTGGTCTTTGGTGTCGGCTGGTTATGGGGCTTGGTATTTATAGGGCTTAGCGGGCTGGGAGTAAGGGACCTGCGCCAGAGCAGGCATGCCATTTTGCGCAACTACCCCGTGATTGGTCATGTGCGCTTTTTGCTGGAATACATTCGCCCTGAAATGCGGCAGTACTTTCTGGAGAGCGACAACGATGCTGCGCCCTTCTCGCGCTCGCAACGCTCGCTGGTTTATGCGCGCGCTAAGGGAGAGCCCGATAAAAGGCCGTTTGGCACCCAGCTGGATGTAGGCGCTGAGGGCTACGAGTGGATCAATCATTCCATCGCGCCCACCAAGCTGGCCACGCACGACTTTCGCATCCCCGTAGGCTTGGTCGCAAATGGCTGCAGCCAGCCGTACCAGATGAGTGTGTTCAACATCTCGGCAATGAGTTTTGGCGCGCTGAGCGCTAACGCTATTTTGGCCCTCAATCAGGGTGCCAAGCGCGGCGGCTTTGCGCACGACACGGGCGAGGGATCGATCAGCGCTCATCACCGCTTGCATGGTGGCGATTTGGTGTGGGAGGTAGGCTCAGGCTACTTTGGGTGCAGGAACGAGGACGGCACGTTCAACGCCGACAAGTTCTCCACCAATGCCAAAGATCCGCAGGTCAAAATGATTGAGCTCAAGCTCAGCCAAGGCGCCAAGCCAGGCCATGGCGGCGTTCTGCCAGGCCCCAAGGTCACCGCCGAAATTGCGGCTGCGCGCGGCGTGCCAGTGGGGGTGGACTGTGTGTCACCCGCCGCGCACAGTGCCTTTAGTACACCCACAGAGATGATGCACTTCATCGCCAGGCTGCGCGAACTCTCCGGCGGCAAGCCGATTGGTTTTAAGTTGTGCATTGGCCACCCGTGGGAGTGGTTCGCCATCGTCAAGGCCATGCTGGCCACGGGCATTACGCCGGACTTTATTGTGGTGGACGGAGCGGAAGGCGGCACCGGCGCTGCGCCGCTGGAGTTTACCGACCACGTAGGCGCTCCACTGCAAGAAGGGCTGCTTTTGGTGCACAACACCCTGCAAGGGGTGAACCTGCGTAGTCGAATACGCTTGGGCTGTGCAGGCAAGGTAGTCAGCGCCTTTGACATTACCCGCATGATGGCATTGGGAGCAGACTGGTGTAACTCCGCCCGTGGCTTTATGTTTGCGCTGGGTTGCATTCAGGCTCAGGCCTGCCATACCGGCAACTGCCCCACGGGAGTGACCACCCAAGACCCGCACCGCCAAAAGGCGCTGCATGTGCCCAGCAAGGCGGACAGGGTGTACAACTTTCACCAACAAACCCTGCACGCGTTGCAAGAGATAGTGCAGGCTGCGGGCCTGACGCACCCCGGCGCCATTACTGCCCACCATATTGTTCGTCGTTTGGACGATAACCAAGTGCGTTTACTGGCTAATCTAGTGCCGCAAATGCCAGCGGGCGGCTTGCTGGAGGGCGTGCTGAGCGAGCAGCACAATGTGTTCAAGCAGTACTGGCCGCGCGCGCAAGCCGACAGCTTTTCGGCGGCGTCAGTCTAACTTTTATTGCAAACCCGCTGGCGCAGTTACTAGCGAGTCATTGGCGGGCAGGTTTGAGTCCGTATCGGAGTCTGCATCGATCCTGCCCCCAGATGCCGCCCCCTCGTAGGTGTATTTGGACCTTCTGGTGGAGGTGGTAATAGCGCGGCACAAGTACAGGGCATACAAGTCGCGCAGGAGTTGTTCCTCGCCGTCCTGCCACACGCTGGTGAGGAATTCGTAGGTGCAAGGTTTGTCGCCCAACCATTGCAGCAGCCGATTGTGGCGAGGGTAGAGCATGCCAGCGCGTACGCGCGGCAGGCGACGCAGATAAATCGGCATGCGCTGGTAACGCGCTGGTAATACAAACTGCTTGCAATGCATGGCAAAGATCCATTCGACCTCTTCGATCATCCACACTGAGAAACCCTCCTGTGGGCTGTGGGCTGTGGCTGGGCGACGCTGCCAAGCCACATCGTCCAGATCCATGGGACGCAGACCATCACGCATGGCGATACGGCGTAGGGGCACATCCACGACCGCATCAAGGACTCCGCCTCTAATGAGGTGAAAGGTGTGCCCATCGTCCAGCTCACGCCGACGGTCAATCAGGTGGTAGGCCAAAGCATACGCCGTACGAAGCGGCCTTAACAAGGCTTCGAAACTTTGGCAGGCTCGCTGCACACTGCCCTCATCCTGCAACACGACATGCACCACATTGCTGGGCAGCACCTGGGCAAGCTCGTTTGTGCAAGTACCGCTGATACCGTAGGGCACGGCCAGCTCTGACGGCCGCACACCGATCAGGTTGGGGTGCTGCGGATCCGAATGAAAGTGGAGAATATTGGCAGCATCCCACCGGGCTTGCTCCGTATTGAGCAGCAAAGCGTTCGCTTCGCGAAAATCAGTGATGCGCCACACCGGGCGGTTGAAAAAATTGACATCATCTTCCATCCCGGCTGTGGGCATGGGCTGCGCCAAATTTTTGTCCAAAATGCTCTGTAGACTTGCCCTTTGCTCACTAGAAAACCCAATCAAACCCAAATTCAATTGCGGATGCTGCATGCAGAACTCCCGTTCACCGGAGAAACTATGGATAAATACTTTAGGGACTCTGTAGCATTTTTACCCACCGCGAGATTTTGCACTTTTACAAACAGGATGAATAGTAGCTATTTAGACTAGTTGGCGAAAAGTGTCCTAGATATTACTTTTACTTTTACTTTTACTTTTGCAGCAGCCGGCGCGACTAGTACAGACCGGAGCGCATTGTTTTTAGCTCGAAGGGCAATTTGCTATGCGCTTGCGCCTCAGCCTCTGAAAATCCAAGTTGATCTGCCCATCCTGGGAGCGAGCTTGGGGGCTCAGCAATGTCTTTCGGCGGTGTGGTGGTGATAGCGCGGCAAGCCAAAAGCAAAGACAAATCGCGCTGCAATAGGTCTGACTGCACTGGAAAAGCCTGTGCCAATTGTGGGTAAGTACGTGGCTGTTGGCCCAGAAATTCCAGCAAATCCATTTGTCTGGGGTAGATCATCCAGGGGCGCACCTTGGGCGGCTGGCGCAAATAGATGGGCAAGCTTAAGAATCGCTTGGGCAGGCTGACCGAGATGCTGTGCTGCGCATACGTCCAAGCCAACTCATCCATGGACCATTGGGTAAAACCTGGCGGCAGAGTGTTAGCTGACAAGGGGCGTGACAACCAGTAAGCCTCTTCCAAAGCCTCCGGTTGTTGTGAATTCCGCATCATCACGCGGCGCCCAGCGACATCGACCACAGCCTCCAGCAAACCGCGGCGCACCAAATGGAAAGTGTGGCGGTCGTCGATCTCGGTCTGGCGCGTTTGGAGCAGCTGCGCCATCGCAAACAAGCTGCGTACACCATGTAAAGCGCCTTCAAATTTTTCCAGCGCGATTTTCAAGCTCATGGCGTTGCCAAGGTCGATGCGAGGCGCATCGAGCGCCATCCAGGCTTGCTGGGATTGGCCCATATTGCCCACCAAGGCATAGGGTATGCGTAGCTCGGAAGGGCGCACACCGACCACATCGGAGTACTTTGAGTCTGCTGGGAAGCGCACTATCTGCTGGGCGTCCAAACTGGCGTGTTGGGTGCTGAGCAGCAGCGCATTGGCTTCTTGGTGGTGCGTAATTTGCCAAGGAATTGGGCTGCGAAAACTGCTCTTTTTCGGCACTCCCTCGCTGGCAAAATTGGCTTGCAACGCCAAAAACTGCTCGACCAACGCACGCTGTTCGGCGGTAAAGCCGACCAATCCTAGGTTCAAACGGGGATGTTGCATGTCAAAAGATACTTCTGTCGGGGAAGACACATGACGGGGTGATAGCCGCGGCAAGTGTCTATTTTAATGCAAAGGTTCGCAGGAATAGACGCTGACTCCTTACTGGCTGTCACATCGGTTAACCTACACGCAAGCACGCCCTATTTGTGACTGATGCGGGCAGCGAGCGCCACCAAAAATAGCACCGGAACGCCCAGCAGCGAAGTACCGATAAAGAATGCAGAATATCCATAAGCGTCCACAAACTCGCCCGAAAACCCGGCAATGAACTTGGGCAGGAGCAGCATCATGGAGCTGAACAGAGCGTACTGCGTGGCTGAGTAATTGATATTGGTCAGACTGGACAGGTAGGCAATAAAGGCGGCCGAGGCAATGCCGCTGGACAGGTTGTCCGCCGAGATCACCCAGACCAGCGCATTCACATCGTGCCCGCGAGTGCCCAGCCAGGCAAACAGAAGGTTGCTCACCGCCGAGAGCACGGCACCCAGCATCAGCACCCGCATCACGCCCCAGCGCATCGACATCACACCGCCAATGAACGCACCCAGCAAAGTCATGATCACACCAAACACTTTGGTCACCGCCGCCACCTCGTCTTTGGTGTAGCCCATGTCCACATAAAACGGATTGGCCATGATGCCCATCACCACGTCGCTGATGCGGTAGATAGCAATCAGCGCCAGGATGAGTGCGGCCTGCCATTGGTAGCGTTGGATGAAGTCGGCAAAAGGTTCCACCAACGCGCTTTGAAGCCACTCTCGTATGTTTTTAGCAGCTGGTAACTCTTTGCGCGCAGGCTCAGCCGAGAGCAGCACCGTGATGGTGCCCACCAACATGGACGCCGCCATCCAGAGGTAGGCGGTTTGCCAAGCGGCATGCTGGTAGGTGGCCGCGTTGGAGGTTTCAGCCCGGGCGGCGATCCACAACACGCCCGCGCCCGCCCAGATCATGGCCATGCGGTAGCCGGTTTGGTAGGCGGCTGCCAGGGCGGCTTGGCGCTGGGCATCGGCGCTCTCAATCCGGAAGGCATCCAAGGCAATGTCTTGTGTCGCAGAGGCCACAGCCACGACCAGGGCACACCACACTACGGGCATGAGCGCTACTTTGGGATCATTCAAAGCCATACCCACAATGCCCGCCATAATGGCGGCCTGCGAGAAGAGCAACCAGCTGCGCCTGCGCCCCATCAGGCGGGTGAGAATGGGAATCGGCATACGGTCCACCAGCGGAGCCCAGCACCATTTGAACCCGTAGGCCAGACCGACCCAGCTCAGATATCCGATCGTAGCGCGGTTAATGCCTGCCTCACGCAGCCAAAAGCTTAGTGTGCCCAGCACCAGCAGCAGGGGCAGCCCAGCAGAAAAGCCCAAGGTGAGCATGCGCAACGTGGTTGGTTCTGCATACACCTTGAAGGTTTGCAGCCACGTCATTTGGGCAGGCGTCGCTACCTCAGCGGTGGCGGAACTGGTGCGAGAGTGGGTGGCTTGCGTCATGCCTGCATCATAGCGAGGCGCACTCGGACCAAGACCTGCTGAGGCGTGATGTCTTGCAGGCAGCGGGTGTGGCCGAGCGGGCACTCGCGTTCAAAGCAGGGTGCACAGTCTAGCGGTGGCTGATAAGAGGCATCGCTTTTGAGCCACAGTACCTGTGCGGCACTGCTGAGCGGCGGGGTGTGCAGCGGGCTACTGGAGCCGAAGATGGCGACTTGAGGTGCGTCCATGGCAGCGGCTACATGCATTAAACCGGAATCGTTGGTTACTATAATTTTGCTAGCTGCCTGCGCATGAATTGCTTGCGTAAGCGAGGTTTTACCCGCTAAATTAGTGGTGTGCTGCGAGGCCAGGGCCATAATCTCATCGCACAATGTGGCGTCTTTGCCAGAGCCAAATAGCAGCACCGGTACATCCAGCTGCTGGGCCAGCGCAGCAAAGTGCGCGGCGGGCCAGCGCTTGGCGCTGCCGTACTCTGCGCCGGGCACGAAAATGGCGTATTGGCCGCGCTGCAAGCCAAGAGCATTGAGCGTTGCTTGGACATCTGCCTCGCTCACCTTGAGCCGAGGGCGGTCTTGGTCAAAATCTGCTTCGCCACTCAGCGCAGAGTAAAACGCCACCATCGGCGGGCGCTTGTCTTTGCTGGGATTTTTGAGGCGATGGGTCAGCAGCCCCACCCGCGCTTCGCCCAAATAGCCTACGCGCTTGGGCACGCCTGCCAGTAGCGGCAACAAGGCGCTTTTGAGCGAGTTGGGCAGCACATAGGCGGTGTCAAAGCGACCTTCAATCTGCTTGGCTATGCTGCGCCGGCTTTTGAGTTGCAAGCCGCCGTGGGCAAAGGGGAACTCAATCACCTCAGCGACTTGGGGCATGCAGCGGTACACCGGGGCTACCCAGGGCAGTGCGCCGACGGTGACACGTTCGCCGCGCGCATGCAGGCGGCGCAAAAGCGGCTCGGTCATTACCGCGTCGCCGATCCACTGGGGGGCGATGACTAGACTATTGCTCACTGCATTGGAAAGGGATGAGGCTTGCAATGGGGTCCGATCCCCAATCAGCAAGACGACCGTGCTGGGACGAGAGGTGCATAAACGAAATTGGGCTCTGGTCCGTTTTCAAACTGGGGTTTCAGTGCCCGCCTACCTGCTCGCCCGCTTTGAGCTTGTATTGCGTGCCGCAGTAAGGGCACTTGACCTGCTCGTTGTGGCCCAGATCGAGAAACACGCGGGGATGCGAGTTCCAAAGGTCCATACCCGCCAGCTTGTTGGGGCAAAACACACCGCCTTGGGGGTTCAAGTCGGAGGCTTTGAGTTCGATAGCTTTGCTCATGGATGCTTAAACCTTTGACAGCCAGCTGGCGTATTTGGGGTTACGGCCGTTGACGATGTCAAAGAACGCAGCTTGGATTTTCTCTGTAATCGGGCCGCGCGAGCCGCCGCCGATCTCAATACGATCTAGCTCACGGATCGGGGTCACTTCGGCTGCGGTACCGCTAAAAAAGGCTTCGTCAGCGATGTAGATTTCATCACGGGTGATGGCTTTCTCTTTCAGCTCAATCCCCAGATCCTTGCAAATCGCAAAAATCGTGTTGCGGGTAATACCGTTCAACGCTCCAGCGCTCGAGTCTGGCGTGTAAACCACGCCCTTGCGCACCACAAACACGTTCTCTCCAGCGCCTTCAGACACAAATCCTTGCGGGTCCAGCAACAGGGCTTCGTCGTAGCCTTCGTCGGTGGCTTCCATATTGGCCAAAATCGAGTTGGTGTAGTTGCTCACGGCCTTGGCGTGGATCATGGTGATGTTGACATGGTGGCGGGTGAAGCTGGAGGTTTTGACGCGGATGCCGCGCTTCAAACCTTCGTCGCCCAAATACGCACCCCAAGGCCAGGCCGCCACCATCAGGTGGATGTCGTTGCCCTTGGGCGATACACCCAGCTTTTTGTCGCCGATCCAAGTCAGCGGGCGGATGTAACAGCTAGGCAGCTTGTTGACACGCACCACATCGAGCTGCGCTTGCATGACTTCTTCTTTGGAGAAAGGAATTTTCATGCGCAAAATCTTGGCGCTGTTAAACAGGCGTTCGGTGTGCTCTTCCAGACGGAAAATACCAGTGCTGCCGTCGGCCAAGTGGTAGGCGCGCACGCCCTCAAACGCGCCGCAGCCGTAGTGCAGGGTGTGGGTCAGCACGTGGATCTTGGCATCGCGCCATTCGACCATCTGGCCATCCATCCAAATTTTGCCATCGCGGTCAGACATGCTGGTGGGTGCTGCGGTTGCCATGTTTGCGGTTCCTTCGGGGGTGATTGGGTTCAAAACCCTAGATTTTACGCGGCGCGGGACGTATCGGGCGCAGCATCGGGTGCATCCCCGGACTGCTCAGGCCGCCACAGCGCAAACTCGGTGAGCTTGCCACCGACAAAGGTGCCCGTGACATGCGAGCCACCGGTGTCTGTCCAGCGGTAAACCTCTGGCTGGGTATCTTTTTCGGTTTGCAGCGCGCCCAGGCTTTTGGTCATGGCGGTCACATGCATTAAATTGACACCGGATTTGAGCTTGGCATTGAGCATCACCGCACTGGCCACATAACCCACTGGCGCGTCGGCTGCGCGCCGCAGCACCGCCATCATGCGGGTAAAGTGCATCAGCATCCAAAACACAATGCCGCCCACTACCAAGGCCACGCCAGCCCAGCCAAATTTGGTGTACGACACGGCGATCAATAGGGCACCTACGGCCCAGAGAAAAGGAGTTTGCAATTTCATAGGGCGTATTGTCGCAGCACGGCATTCAGTGCGGGTTGCGCGAACTACCTAGCCGGCTGTGTGCGCAGTGATGCACCTGTTGTTTTAGGCCTTTGGCGCAAAGAAGCATTGCGCTAATAGCTATTTTTTTAGTAGCAATTTTTGTCCATGCAATCAAAGCCGAGACAATCTCTGGCAACCCCAGCTTGCCCAACTGCGGGTAGACTCAAGCGCCATGCATACTTCTCAAGACATTTCCCGCCGCGCGCTACTGCACGCGCTGGCTGCCAGCGCACTGTCGGCGTCTGGGTTTGCCTACGCACAATCGCCAAGCAGCAAAGGCGGCCCACGCCTGCGTTTGATCGGGCACAGCACCTTGCCTCACAAACTGCAGTTCCAAGGCACCACGGTGGGCGGTTTGAGCGGGCTGGACTATGACAAAGAGCGCGGCGTGTACTACGCTATCAGCGATGACCGCTCCGACATCAACCCGGCGCGCTTCTACACCCTCAAGCTGCCGATCACCGGTGACAACGTGGGCGCGCCAGAGCTGCTCAAAGTCACCACATTGCAAGCCCCCAACGGCAAACCCTACCCTAGCCGCCGCAACGTGACACAGGACAGCGCCGAGGTGCCCGACCCGGAGAGCATTCGCCTGCGCGCGGCCACCAACACGCTGTACTGGACCAGCGAAGGCGACGCACGCCATGGCTACCCACCGTTTATCCGCGAGATGCGCCTGGACGGCAGCTACGCCAGCCAGGTGCCGGTGCCCACGATGTTTGCCTTTGACAAGACCGGCAAAAGCGGCGTGCGCGACAACAAAGGCTTTGAGTCCTTGAGCTTTACGCCCAGTGGCGACACGCTGTGGGTAGCCACAGAAGCCGCGCTGGTGCAAGACGGCCCGATACCCGCAGTGGGTGTGCCTGGTGGGCCGATTCGCATGACCCAGTTTGCCACGCACAGCGCGCAGCCGTTTCGCCAGATTGCCTATCTCCCCGACGCGATTCCTTTCGCACCCAGCTTGGGTGGTATATCGCCGCCTGCAGGCCTCACGCACGGTGCCATGGCTGACAACGGCGTGAGCGAGATTTGGATGGCGTCGGAGACCGGCATGCTGGTGCTGGAGCGCGCCTGGGCCTATGGCGTGGGCAACTCGCTGCGCCTGTACTGGATAGACACCAGCGAGGCTGACGACGTGCTCGACATGCCTGCGCTGCTAGGGGCCAAATTCAAGCCTGCAGACAAAGTGCTGTTGCTGGACTTTGCCAACGCCGGTTTGCTGCGCTTGGACAATACCGAGGGCATGACGCGAGGGCCTACGCTGGCCAATGGCAACCCGACTTTAGTGTTCGTCAGCGATGATAATTTCAACAGCACGCAAATCACCCAGTTTGTGGCGTTTGAGTGGCTGGCGGGGTAATTTTGGCTCACACCTTGGGCACAGGGAAGAAGGACACGATATGAACGACAAAATAGCATTCATCGGCGGCGGCAATATGGCCAGCGCCATCATCGGCGGACTGATCCGCCAGGGCATGCGGCCCATGCAGATCATGGTGGTGGAGCCCTACCCTGAGCCGCACGCCAAGTTGAAAGCTGATTTTGGTATTGAAGCCTTTAGCAACCCCAACGCGATGCTCACGCAAGCCGAAATCGTGGTGTGGGCAGTCAAGCCGCAAACCTTCAAAGAAGCGGCGCTGCAAACGCGCTTTCACACCAAAGAGGCGCTTCACTTTAGCGTAGCCGCTGGTATCCGATCCGACACCATCGCCCACTGGTTGGGTGCTGAGCGTGTGGTGCGCAGCATGCCCAACACACCCGCTTTAATTGGCAAAGGAATCACCGCCCTGTATGCGCGCCCTGCGGTGACGGCAGATGACCGCGCTGCTGTGGAGCGGGTGATCAGCAGCACAGGTGAGCACCTGTGGCTGGACCATGAAGCGCAGCTGGACGCGGTCACCGCCCTGTCGGGCTCTGGCCCGGCGTATGTGTTTTTCTTTATTGAAACCATGACCAAAGCGGGTATTGATATGGGCCTGTCCCCTGCGCAAGCCGCGCAGTTGGCCAAAGCCACCTTCGCGGGGGCGTCCGAGCTGGCAAAGGCCTCCGCCGAGCCACCCGAAGTACTGCGCCAGCGCGTGACATCCAAAGGCGGCACCACCCATGCGGCCATCACGTCCATGCAGCAAGACAACCTGGACACCATGTTCATGCGCGCCATGCACGCAGCGCGGCGCCGGGCTAAGGAGCTGGGTGACGAGTTTGGCGGGTGATTGCGCGAACTAAGAAGCTATATATTTTATAGCTGCCCTCACAATAATCTATTGACCTACAGGCCAATTAGCATCTTAAAAGTGATCAAGCGGGCTTGGTGTCGATGAAGCTCTGGCGCAGAGCCAGCTTGTCGTCCAATTTGGCTAGGTTAGGATAATCCGCACGCCAGCTGATTTGCGGAAAGCGAAAATCCAAATAGCCGAGCACGCAGCCTACCGCAATGTCGGCCAAGCTGAAATGCACGCCTGCGCAATAGGCTTTGTCGCCCAACCCTTGGCTAATGGCTTTCAAGCTGGTGGTGATTTTGCCCATTTGGCGGTCGATCCAAGCTTGGCTGCGCTGCTCGGTCGTGCGGCCAGCCCAGGTGGCTTCCAGACGCGCCAAAATGGCGGCGTCCAGCACGCCGTCGGCCAATGCTTCCCAGGTCTTTACCTCGGCGCGCTCGCGGCCCATCGAAGGGATCAGCTTGCCCACGGGGGACAGCGTGTCGATGTACTCCACAATTACGCGCGAATCAAACAACGCCTCGCCGCCTTCCATCACCAAGCAAGGCACTTTGCCCAACGGGTTGGACTCGCTGATAGCGCTGGTGGCCGACCAGACGTCTTCTGCAACAAACTGAAAGTCAAGCTTCTTCTCAGACATGACGATGCGCACTTTACGTGCATAGGGGCTGGTAACTGCGCCGATGAGTTTCATGGGAATATGGCTTCGAGTAAATTATGCGTTGTGCTTGTTTCATTCTAGGGCATTCGCTGTGAAACTATGTGCAATAAGACGAACCTTAGTGCAGCACATTTAATTACATATTTACAAGTTAAAGCCTTTGTTAAGTTCTGACGCCATCATTTTTCGACCGATGCCCTCGTAATCATCGCGCAACTGTACCCGCGCAATGAGAAAATACCCACCACAACGCAGCAGCATGTCTCATCCACGCTGGTTGCCAGACCACTAACCCGTACTTTCACCTTCATTTAAATTGCCCACTCCTTTTTATGTCACGCCCCACATTTCGCATCGCCCCTTCCATCCTTGCGGCAGACTTTGCCCGTTTGGGTGACGAGGTCAAAGACGTCATTGCCGCCGGCGCGGACTGGATTCATTTTGACGTCATGGATAACCACTACGTGCCCAACCTCACCTTCGGCCCGATGATCTGCCAGGCTATCAAGCCGCATGCAAAAACCGCCGATGGCACGGCAGTGACGATGGACGTGCACCTGATGGTGCAGCCAGTGGACGCACTGGCCGAAGCCTTTGCCAAGGCCGGTGCCGACATCATCAGCTTTCACCCCGATGCCAGCGGCCATGTGCACCGCAGCATTCAGGCCATTCGCGGTGCCGGCTGCCAGCCAGGCCTGGTGTTTAACCCCGCCGAGCCGCTGGACGTGCTGGACTGGGTGATCGACGATATCGACCTGATCATGGTGATGAGTGTGAACCCCGGCTTTGGCGGGCAGTCCTTTATCGATAGCGCTTTGCGCAAAATTGAAGCGATCCGCAAACGCATTGATGCCAGTGGCAAAGATATTCGCCTGGAGGTAGACGGCGGCATCAAGGCTGACAATATCCGCCGCGTGGCCGACGCCGGAGCCGACACCTTTGTGGCCGGCAGCGCGATCTTTGGCAAGCCGGACTACAAGGCCGTGGTGGACAGCATGCGCGCGGCTTTGCGTTAATTTTTGTTTGAATGTCTGTGCGCTGCGATGTGACAGCGCCTCGCGGTGCCAGAGCTACCTGCGGCGCTACTGCCCAAACGCGCCGTGCCGCCCAGCCCCGGCGCTAAAGTGCGCGGCGCCGGCAGTGCCCTCGCTGCTGTGCAAAGTGGCCAAACCCTTGGCAAACTCTTGCGCCATCGCGCCGTCGTGCTCCAGACCCCATTGCGCCATGGCGCTGGCACGGTCTGAGCGCAGGCAGGTTTGCGGGAAAGCGGCTATCTCACGGGCCAGTGCCTGCGCAGCCGCCAGCGCTTGGCCCGTTGGCACCACCCGGTTGGTCAGGCCAATGGCCAGCGCCTCGGGCGCGGCCACCGCCCGGCCCGTCAAGATCAAATCCATCGCCTGCGCATGGCCGATCAGGCGCGGCAGGCGCACGGTGCCGCCGTCGACCAAAGGCACGCCCCAGCGGCGGCAAAACACCCCAAACTGCGCATCCTCCTCCATCACCCGCATGTCGCACCACAGCGCCAGCTCCATCCCGCCCGCTACCGCGTAGCCCGACACGGCGGCGATGACGGGTTTGCTTAAGTGCAAACGGGTAGGCCCCATTGGCCCCACGGCCTGCATGTTGGTGTGCAGGGGGTTGGCGCGCGACGCGGGGCCTATGCCGTCGGCCAAGGCTTTCAAGTCTGCGCCAGCGCAAAACGTGCCGCCGCTGCCAGCCAGCACCGCCACGTCGGCATGCGGATCGGCATCAAACGCCACAAAGGCGCTGTACAGCGCGGTGGCCGTCGGGCCATCTACCGCGTTGCGCGCATGGGGGCGGTCGATCACCACGGTGGTGACGCGGTCTTGGGTGTGGATGTGAATGCTCATGCTGGCTACCTGGGAGTGGGTGAGCATTTATCATACGCATTTCACCCACGCTGCACACCGCCTCTGTATGACACACAAATTTCACGCCGCCATGGTCGATCTGGACGGCACCATGATCGACACCCTGGGCGATTTTGAGGTGGCACTTAATTTGATGCTGGCCGATTTTGGCCACGCTGCGGTGGACAGAGGCTTTATTGAACGCACGGTAGGCAAAGGCAGCGAGCATTTGATACAAAGCACCTTGAATTTTGTATCCAAACGGCCTCTAGCTCATAAAAATACCGCGGGAGCAGCTATTCATAACATAGTATTTGACGATGCATTCACCAGCTACCAAAAGCATTATCTGGCCGTTAACGGTCAAGCCAGCCAAGTGTATGCCGGCGTGGTACAGGGCTTGCAGCTCTTGCAAAGCGCGGGCCTTAAGCTGGCCTGCTTGACCAACAAACCCACCGCCTTTGCGCTGCCCCTGCTCAAAGCCAAAGGGCTGGACGGCTACTTCGGCCATGTGTTTGGCGGCGATGCATTTGCGCTAAAAAAACCTGACCCAATGCCCTTGCTCAAAACCTGCGAAGCACTGGGCACACTGCCCTCGCGCACGCTGATGGTGGGCGACAGCCACAACGATGCGCAGGCCGCGCATGCGGCCGGCTGCCCGGTAGTACTAGTGACTTACGGCTACAACCATGGGCAGCCCATCCGCAGTGTGCCAGCGCACGGTTATGTGGACAGTTTGGCCGACCTAGCCCGCATGCTTTAAGACTTGCCCAGCATCGCGTCCTTGAGCTTCCAGTCAGCCGGATTGGCTCCCAGCCAAATGCGCGCCAAGGCGTTGAAAAAATCAGCTTCTTTAAAAGGCTCTCCATAAGGTTTGCCTTTGATGGTGATGACCGTGCCCGTGCCTGCAATCAAATCGATGGTGAATACATCGCCAGTTTTCAGGTTTTTGACATCGCTGAACAATTGGCCCATTCTCACAATAGCGGGGATCAGCTTGGAGAACTCGGATCTGGGCATATTGTCTTCAATGCCGCGAGAAAATAGCTTGCCCAGCTCATTGGCATCGATGTCGCGCAGCATCGTGATAGAGATACGCTTGTTGCCTGGCGCGCTCAGCACCTCTTCGGGGGTGCCCGCTTTTTTACCCAGGTACAAGCCTGCGGCATAGACCTTAAAGACCGCTTTGTAGCGGGTACCTGCTCCATTGAGCACCAACTTGCTGCCACTCAGGTCAATGGCTTCGTCAAACTTGACGCCGTTGACCTCAGCCGCGTTGGCTGCCGATGCGAGCAGCATCGCCGTGCCAAAGACGATGGTCATAATTTTTGCATGAATGGACATACGATGGTCTCCGTAAAAATAATGGAAATGACGCTCACCAAGCCCACTGCGGCTGGGCCTGCAAGCAAGTTGCTAATTGTGTGAACCCATACAACACAGCACAACAGGGTTAACGCGAAATTGCAGACCGAAACACTCCAAGCCATGACGCTTAGAGGAGACTTACTAATTTTTTGCTACACTTGGCCCATGTTTTCAGTTTGCTTCACCGCTTTTTCAGCGCACAGTGCCACATGCCGCACTGGTCTCGTCCGGGGCCAGGGAGCTTGGCTGTGGCGTAAGCCAGCCTGATCGATCCCCCTGCGGCCCTGCCGCACTTTGCTGTTGCGCTTTGATAGCCAGCCAACACGCCAACACCCCCCAATGAACACCGTGGCCCACGGGCCACCAGCGAGCCAAAGGACGCACCCATGATCACCGAACTTGAATTCAAAAGCCTGCAAAGCGAGGGCTTCAACCGTATCCCTTTAGTGGCAGAAGCTTTTGCCGACCTGGAGACCCCACTGTCTCTGTACTTGAAGCTTGCACACAGCAAAAACCAAGGCAAGCACAGCTTTTTGCTCGAGTCTGTCGTGGGCGGTGAGCGCTTTGGCCGTTACAGTTTTATCGGCCTACCGGCACGCACCGTGCTGCGCGCCAGTGGTTTTGGTAGCCAGGCCAAAACCGAGGTGATGACCGACGGCCTGCTGGTCGAGACCATTCCCGGCAATCCGCTGGATGCCATCGAGGCTTTTCAGTCGCGCTTTAAAGTGGCCTTGCGCCCGGGTCTGCCGCGCTTTTGTGGTGGGCTGGCAGGCTACTTTGGTTACGACACGGTGCGCTATATCGAGAAAAAACTAGAGAAGTCCTGTCCGCCCGACACCCTGGGTTGCCCCGACATCATGCTTCTGCTGTGCGAAGAACTGGCCGTGATTGACAACCTGTCTGGCAAGCTCTACCTGATCGTGTATGCCGACCCTTCGAAGCCCGAGGCCTACTCGCAAGCCAAGAAGCGCCTGCGCGAACTGAAAGACCAGCTGCGTTACAGCGTGACCGCGCCGGTGGTGAAGCAGTCGCAAGATTACCCGGTAGAGCGCGAGTTTGCAAAGGCAGATTATCTGAAGGCTGCAGCGCGCGCCAAGGAGCTGATTGAGAGCGGCGACTTTATGCAGGTGCAAGTGGGCCAACGCATCAAAAAGCGCTTTACCGAGTCGCCGCTGTCGCTGTACCGCGCGCTGCGCTCTTTGAACCCTTCACCGTACATGTACTACTATCACATGGGCGATTTTCATATCGTTGGCGCAAGCCCTGAAATCTTGGTGAGGCAAGAAATCACTTCCGACAAACAGCAAAAGATCACCATCAGGCCCTTGGCAGGCACCCGCCCCCGCGCCGCCACGCCCGAGGCCGACAAAGCCACCGAAGTCGAGCTGCTAGCCGACCCGAAAGAGCGCGCCGAGCATGTGATGCTGATCGACCTGGCCCGCAACGACATTGGTCGCATTGCAAAAATCGGCAGCGTGAAAGTGACAGAGGCTTTCCAGGTAGAGCGCTACAGCCACGTCATGCACATCGTCAGCAATGTCGAGGGTGTTTTGAAAGACGGTATGAGCAGTATGGACGTGCTCAAAGCCACCTTTCCCGCAGGCACGCTGACTGGCGCCCCCAAAGTGCACGCCATGGAAATCATCGACCAGCTCGAACCTACAAAGCGCGGCATCTACGGCGGCGCCTGCGGTTACCTGAGCTTCGCAGGCGACATGGACATCGCCATCGCGATTCGCACCGGCATCGTCAAAGACGGCATGCTGTACGTGCAGGCGGCAGCCGGTATCGTGGCAGATAGCGTGCCCGAGCTGGAGTGGAAAGAAACCGAAGCCAAAGCGCGTGCGCTCTTGCGGGCGGCGGAGCTGGTGGAGGAGGGCTTGGAATGAATACGAATACCAAAGCTGGGGATTTTTTGAACGCAGAGGGCGTGAAGGTTGCGCAAAGTGCGCTGAAGGAATACCAAAAAGACAGTGAAGATTTTGAGAATGATTTTTCGCATGAAATTATTGGCGCGGCCGTAGAAGTTCAGCGAGTGTTAGGTGCAGGACTGCTGCAAAGTGCTTATGCTGCGGCCTTTGCAGTGGAGTTGAACGAGCGTGAGCTGGCGTTCGAGCGCGAAGTGCCTGTAGAGGCTTGGTACAAAGATAAACCATTGGGCGTCGCCTATCGCGCAGACTTCATCGTTGAAGGCAAAGTGATTGTTGAACTCAAAGCACTGGAAGCAGTAACAGAGTTGCACCGCGCCCAGCTGCTTTCGTACCTCAGGGTATCGGGTTTGAAACTGGGCTTACTCATTAACTTCCATACCTTCCCAGTAGTCAAAGGCATCCACCGATTGGTCAATAAGCTATGAAAACTACAAATCCAAACTTTGGCTGTTTTTTGTCTTCTTCTGCGCGCTTTGCGAAACCCTCGCGCCCTCTGCATTCAAAAAATCCCCGTATTAAGGTCTGAGCATCATGAAACTCTTAATGATCGACAACTACGACAGCTTCACCTTCAATATCGTCCAGTACTTTGGCGAGCTGGGTGCCGATGTCACTACCTTGCGTAACGACGAAGTGAGCGTTGAAGAACTAGACCAGCAATTCAAAGCAGGTAAGTTTGAAAGACTTTGCATCTCCCCCGGCCCGTGTTCGCCAAATGAAGCTGGCATCTCTGTCGCCGCCATCAAGCATTTTGCGGGCAAGCTACCCATCTTGGGCGTATGCCTGGGACACCAGGCTATTGGCGCAGCGTTTGGCGGGCGGATTGTCCGCGCGCAAGAGCTCATGCACGGCAAGACCAGCGTGATTACCACCACGCAAGAAGGCGTCTTCAAAGACCTGCCTGTGCAGTTTACGGTTAACCGCTACCACTCATTGGCGATTGAGCCTGGTAGCTGCCCTAAAGAGCTTTCAGTGACTGCCAAGACCGACGACGGAGAAATCATGGGTGTGCGGCACATGGGCTTTGCGCATGCGGTGCGCATTGAGGGAGTGCAGTTTCATCCGGAAAGCATCTTGACAGAGCATGGTCACGCGATGCTTGGGAATTTTTTGAGTTAAGGTTTTAGGGAGGGGACGTTTTGAACGCACAGGGCGCGAAGGTTACGCGAAGGGCGCAAACGGAATACCAAAAAGAAAAAAAGAAAAAATGAAAAAATGAAAAGTATGAGAACAACAGTTTTCATAGTGTCGAATGCGCAGGCCTGCAAAGGCATTCAATTTTCTTGTTTTCATTTGTATTTTTGTTTTGGCTTTTTTCTGTCGTC
Source organism: Polaromonas sp. (assembly GCA_043777795.1). GTDB lineage: Bacteria > Pseudomonadota > Gammaproteobacteria > Burkholderiales > Burkholderiaceae_C > JAAFIP01. The sequence continues at coordinate 38,323 of JAYWHJ010000090.1, forward strand.
TTCTGCGCTCTATGCGTTCAAAAAAATGGTATCTAATAACCTACGAACACTACAAAAATGGACCTAGGCATTCAAAACATCTGGCTATTCATCCTCGCCGGCTGGGCACTGAACCTTACCCCCGGCCCGGATGTGTTTTACATGGTTACGCATTCGCTCAAGAGTGGTTGGCGTGCGGGCGCCGTGGCAGCAGCGGGCATCACCGCCGGTTGCTTTGTGCATGTGGCTGCGGCTACGCTAGGTCTGAGCGCGGTGATCACCGCTTCTGCCACGGCATTTGCCGTGCTCAAGTGGGTGGGGGCCGCGTATTTGGTGTATGTCGGCTGGCAAATGCTCAACTCCAAAGCCAATCCACGCGCTATGGATAGCGTAGCTGCTCCCGCAGTTTTTAAATGCGCCAGTGGCCAAATAGACTATATAAAAGTCTTCAAGCAAGGTTTTCTGACCAATGTGCTCAACCCCAAAGTAGCTTTGTTCTTCTTGGCCTTTCTGCCGCAGTTCATCAGTCCTGCCGCAGCACAGCCGTGGCTGGCTTTTTTAACGCTGGGGGTACTGTTCAACGTGAACGCTATCCCGGTGAATTTGGGCTATGTGACCTTTGCTGCATGGGCGGGCCAGCGCCTCAACGTGGTGCAGCGCAGCCTGCATTGGCTTGAACGTGCGGCAGGCGCTTTGTTCATTGGTTTTGGGGTTAAATTAGCGCTCAGCGAAACCTCACTCTGAAGCCAGAAAGTACACCATGCAAATCATTGACCTGCGCAGCGACACTGTCACCCAGCCCACGCCCGCCATGCGCGCGGCCATGATGGCTGCCCCGCTGGGCGACGATGTGTTTGGTGACGACCCGACAGTCAATGCGCTGCAAGACAAAATTGCCTCCATGCTGGGCTTTGAGGCGGCGCTGTTTGTGCCTACGGGTACGCAGAGCAATCTGTGCGGTATTTTGGCGCACTGCCAGCGAGGGGACGAATACATTGTGGGCCAGATGGCGCACACCTACCGCTGGGAGGGCGGCGGCGCTGCGGTGCTGGGCAGCGTGCAGCCCCAGCCGCTGGCCCATGCAGCCGACGGCTCGCTGCCGCTGGCGGATATTGAGGCCGCTATCAAACCCGATGACGCGCACTTTGCCAAGTCGCGCTTGCTGGCGCTGGAGAACACCATTGGCGGCAAGCTGCTGCCATTTGAGTATGTGCAGGCGGCGACGCAGTTGGCCAAAAGCAAAGGTCTGGCTACGCATTTGGATGGCGCCCGGCTGTTCAATGCTGCGGTGGCTCAGGCGGCGTTAGTGCATCCCGTTCACTCCGACCCCTTCGACCCAGCTCAGGAAATGCCAAGCTCAGTCCGAACGGATTTGGCTCTCGCACAGGCCCGCCGCATCGCCCAATGCTTCGACTCGGTCAGCGTCTGCTTCAGCAAGGGCTTGGGTGCGCCCGTGGGCTCGGCGCTGTGCGGCAGCAAAGCCTTCATTGCCAAAGCCCACCGCATCCGCAAAATGACGGGCGGTGGCATGCGGCAAGCGGGTTTTTTGGCGGCGGCGGCGCTGTATGCGCTAGACCACCATGTAGCACGCTTGGCGGACGACCATGCCTTGGCCAAGCGCTTGGGCGCAGCATTTGAAAAGATCGAAGGTGCCACGGTAGACCCGGTGCACAGCAACATCGTGTTTGTTGATTTGAACGGCCCCGCCAAAGCCAAAGCCGCAGGCTTGCTGGAGCACCTCAAGCAGCACGGCATCCTGGCCACCGGCCTGTACCGCCTGCGCTTTGTCACGCATTTGGATGTGCAAGCTGCGGGCGTGGAACGCGCGGTGGATGTTATCCACCGCTACTTTGCTACAGCTTAAAGTCGCTGCCTAAGCGGTCAGGTCAGCGACCGGGTTAGCGGCCCAGTTCTTTGAGATAGGCGGTGCGAGCAGCCACGGCAGTATCTGTAAAGTCGGAGAACAAACCGTCGATACCGGCGCGGTAAAACTGCAGGTACTCGTTCTTCGGGTCGCCTGCGTAGTTCGCCGCTAGCCGCCCGTTCTCATTGCGCATGGTCCAGGTGTGCACTTGCAAACCAATCTTGTGTGCATCGGCAATCAGACTGCTGGCAGCTTGGGCGCTGGCGTCCGCATAGTTGACCACACCGTCCTTGTTGACATCTTGCATTTTTCCTGCGGCATCGAACACGCCTTTGACGGGCACGATAAACGGCTTCCAGGGTGCGACGCCATCGGCGTAGGTTTTGATTTCGGCCAAACCTGCGGGGGTCACCATCGAGCCGAACAGCTCGGTTTTGCCAGCGCGGGTCCAGTCATAGGGGCGGTCAAATGGGGCGGCGAAGGTCACTGCGCCGGTTTTGAAGTCGTAGTCATCGCCATCGACCAGCTGGAAGATGCGCACATTGGTTTTGGTACGCAGGTATTTGAGGTTGGACACTTCAAACGACTGGATGATGACGGGCGAGGTTTTTTGGGTGTAGCCGTACTCTGCAAGAATAGCCAGCAAGCGGTCTTCCAGCTTGAGGTTGGCGTCCACATGGTAGGTGGGGTGCTTGGTCTCCGGGTACACACCAACCACACGGCCTACTTTGGCACCTTCGGTCTTGGCGACGTCCAGTACTTCACGCAAGGTGGGAATACGGTATTTGCCGTTGAACGATTGGTCGCGGCTGGCAGTGGCTTGTTTGGCATAGAGGGTTTTGATTTGCGCCAAGGTAAAGTCGGTGGCAAACCAACCGGTCTCGGCTACGCCGTCTACCATGCGGGTGGTTTTAAGGCCAGCAAACTCGGGGCGGCTTTCTACATCGGTAGTGGACGTAATATTAGGTTCGTGCCGCGCAATCAGCTCGCCATCTTTGGTGGTCACCAAATCGGGTTCAATAAAATCAGCGCCCATCTGGATCGCCATTTTGTAGCCCTCAATCGTGTGCTCAGGCAAATACCCTGCGACCCCTCGATGGCCTGCGACCAAGGGCTGTGCGCCATTGAGGGTGGAGAATGGCTGTTGGCTATCGCCGCCACACGCCGCCAACAAGGCAGCTGTGCTGATGCATGCGAGCGCCAGCGTCACGCGCCGCGTAGCGAAATGAATGTGTCCAGAGTGTTTCATAAAAAGATACCAAAGTTAAAACAGCCTCAGCATAGTTACACCGTATGACATTTGTATGTCAGACGCTAGGTTTGCAGGCCATTCAGGTTGTTGCAACCAATACAAATGGTAGTAAATTAGGCAATATTTTTGCGCTTATCCCGCTCATGGCGAAACTTTGACAACGCTGCATACACCGCCACCCGCGCCCGGTTAATGCCGCCCAGCGGCGCGTGCTCGGGCAGGGCGTGGCCAGGCGAGAACGACAACACCTCGGCTAACTCGTCACGCTCTTTGCTACCTGCAAACTGCTGTTTGTCAAAGCGCAAAGAAGCTACCTTGATAAATGGCGACTCTGCCTCGCTCCACTCTTTGCCTGCGTTTTCTATGGGCATGTTGCCTTTGCGCATTTGCACGCAAAAGTCAAAGCTGGCGGGGTGGCCAGTCAGGTGCGCTTGCATGGCATCGCTCAGATAGTTCTCGCCCATCTGTGCAGGGGCTTGGCTGCGGTGGGCAGATTTTGGTAGGAGCGTGTATTTGACTGTGGCGTTGTCGCCCCATGCGTAGGGCGTGGTGCTCCAGTAACGCAGGTCGAGCGGCGAGCTGGGCGTGGTACGGCCCGCTTTGAGGGCCTTGAGCGCGGCGCCATGGCCGGTAAGCACCAGCTTGAGTACCAGCAGCAACGGCGAGCGCTCGATCGAGTAGTACACCGCGTCCCTGAACAGCTTGATGGTGCCCAAGGGCATAGTGGGGTAATTCATCAGCACAAAGTCCTGACCGATGGGCGCCTCGGCGGGCGCGTCGTTCACTTTGCCGCCCATGGTAGGGGCCATCAGCTTGATGGCGATGCCGCGAAAGTCGGGTACCGCATCAGACTGCGGCGTGCCGCTGGCGTTAGACACGCGCACCCAACAGGCGTGACTGACGGCTTTGCTGAATACGCCCACTTTGAGTTCTGGCGGCAGGTTGGGCTCGACGCTAAGTTTGCCGCGCAACAGCCCCAGCGCCTTGGGGTGCGCGTCGCGCCTGGTCGCGCCCTTGGCATAGTCGCGCTCCATTTTGCGGCGCAAAATGTCGGTCATCTCGGCGATCAGCGCTGCCTCGTTGGCTTCTAGTGTTTCTAGCTGGTGCAGCATACAGGCCTCTCTGTCAGAGTCTCTATGGTAGCGGGGAGACGGGTTTTCATAAAGCGGGCTTCGAAGGTCGTTGGGGCTACCCGTTTGGCGTATGCCACAGGCAGGCTGGCGGCAAAACCGCATACCCAAGACGATTCAGCATGCTACATATACAAGAGCTACTCCCGCATTATTCTATTGCGTTACAGCCCTATCGAGGTCTCAAATAGGCCTCCCAAGCCTGTCACAGTGCGGTTTCCGGCCGATTTTCAGTACGCCTGCGATAGTGCTAGCGCTGGACAGCTCGAATCCGACTACTGAAACGCCACCTCCGCAAAGCTGCGCAGTTTTCTGCTATGCAGCTTCTCAGTGCCCTCGGCTCGCAAAATCTCCAGCGCCCGCATCCCGATGCGCAGATGCTGGTCGACCCGGTCGCGGTAAAACTGGTTGGCCATTCCGGGCAGCTTGATCTCGCCGTGCAGCGGTTTGTCTGATACACACAGCAGGGTGCCGTAGGGTACGCGAAAACGAAACCCGTTGGCGGCGATAGTGGCGCTCTCCATGTCCAGTGCAATCGCGCGGCTTTGGTTAAATCGGCGGCTCAGGTACTGTGTGCCAAGCAGCTCCCAGTTGCGGTTATCGGTACTGGCCACGGTGCCTGTGCGCATGATTTTTTTCAGATCGCTGCTGGGCAGTTGCGTAACCTCGGCCACGGCTTGCTGCATGGCCATTTGCACTTCGGCCAAGGCGGGGATGGGCACCCACAGGGGCAGGTCGTCGTCCAGCACATGGTCGTCGCGCACATAGGCATGGGCCAACACGTAGTCGCCCAGCGCCTGGCTGTTGCGCAGGCCCGCGCAGTGGCCCAGCATCAGCCACACATGTGGGCGCAGCACGGCAATGTGGTCGGTGATGTTCTTGGCGTTGGCCGGGCCCACACCAATGTTGACCATCGTCACACCGCTGTGGTCGGCGCGCACCAAATGGTAGGCGGGCATTTGCGGCAGGCGCGGCGGCTCCTTGCCCAGCGCATCCAACGGCTCGGCGACCAATCCCACACGGCGCGTGACCACGTTGCCCGGCTCTACAAAGGCCATGTATTCGCTGGCCGGGTTTAGCATAGCCTCGCGGCCTAGTTTGACGAATTCGTCAATGTAAAACTGGTAGTTGGTAAACAGCACGTAGTTTTGAAAATGCTCGGTAGACGTGCCGGTGTAATGGCGCAGGCGGTGCAGCGAATAGTCGGTGCGTGGTGCCGTAAACAAGCCAAGCGGTTGCGGCTGGCCCGCGCCTGTCTCGTGCGTGCCGTTGGCGATGTCGTCGTTCATGGCGCTCAGGTCGGGCAGGTCAAACACATCGCGCATCAGTGCGCGGCGTTCGGGATCCATGCTGCCTTCCAGGTGGTCATGCTCGGCAAAGGAGAAGTGCACAGGTATGGGGTGGGTGCTGGTACCTACCTCCAGGGTGCCGCCGTGGTTGGCCAACAGCAGGTTAAACTGCTTTTGCAAATAGCTTGCGTACAAGTCGGGCCGCGTAATGGTGGTTTCATACACCCCAGGGCCCTGCACAAAGCCGTAACTGCGGCGTTTGTCAGCCGTAGCTGCCCGCGCCACACTGTGGGTGCGTAGCCGTACAAAGGGGTAGCAGGCGCGCACCTTGCTAGCTTGCAGCTGGCCTGCGACAAAAGCTTGCAGGCTAGAGCGAAGATGCCCAATGCTGTTGTCATAAATGCGCTGAACCTGCGCCAAGGCAAGGGCCGCGTCGCTGAATTGAGCGGGAGCGATAAAAGTAGGTTGTGATTGCATGGGAAATCATAACCATACTTGACGGGTGTTTTGTGTCCTCAGGTTTTTGAAGATTTCTACACACTGTCATCGCTCCAAGCGGTTTGAACAGCCCGTGCAAGACATGCTTTTTCCGAACACCTGACGGTCTACACACTTACACCATCCTGGCAACTGCCAATGGGGACTACTTTCAAACCCTAGGTTCGGTGTATGGCAAAGCGAGCAGGCCATAACCAAATTTTCAGTATTGGCGAGGGCTTTTTCGGTGGTATGACGCTATATTTACAGGAACATTTATCGCATAAATTTATTGCACTTCGGCTTGCTTTTGCTCTAAAAGTGGCTCACCAAAAGTGTCAAACCGGGACGGGCTGTGCATCCGACAACTTCACAAACCGAACCCCGCGTGCTAACAGCTCGGGCAGCGCGACCGCAAAACCTTCAAACATCGCACCAGCGGGCCAGTAACCACCCTCTTGCGTGCGGGCGATGCATCACGCGGTGGGCTGTTCTCGCTAAGTTGACTGTTTGCCGCCGCATAAAAAAAGCCAGCTACCCAACAGGGTTAACCGGCTTTTCTTGAGGGGCAGCGCCGTGGCGCTGCAATAGGTCTGCAAAGCTTTGGATGGGCTAGGCTTTTTTGTAGGCTACCACTTTCTGGCGCTGCTCGCCCAGGCCTTCGATACCCAAGGTCATCACATCGCCCTTTTTCAGGAACTCGGGCGCGGGCTTGATACCCATGCCTACGCCCGGGGGCGTGCCGGTGATGATCACGTCGCCGGGCATCAGGGTCATGAACTGGCTGACATAGCTGACGATCTTGGCGGCGCCGAAAATCATGGTTTTGGTGTTGCCGGTTTGCATGCGCTTGCCGTTCACGTCCAGCCACATGGCCAGCTTTTGCGGGTTGGGGATCTCGTCGGTGGTGACCAGCCAAGGACCCAGCGGGCCGAAGGTGTCGCAGCCTTTGCCCTTATCCCACTGCGGGCCGCGCTCTAGCTGGTATTCACGCTCGCTCACGTCGTTGGACAGGGCGTAGCCTGCTACGTAACTGAGCGCGTCTTTCTGGCTGACATACGATGCCTTGGTGCCGATGACGATGGCCAGTTCGACTTCCCAGTCGCCTTTGACGGAGTTTTTAGGCAACATCACGTCGTCGTTGGGCCCCTGGATGCAGCTGATGGCTTTCATGAACACGATGGGTTCTTTAGGAATCGCCATGCCCGCTTCTTTGGCGTGGTCAGAGTAGTTCAGGCCGATGGCGATGAACTTGCCAATGCCAGCGACTGGACAGCCCATGCGGGGCTTGCCACGTACAGCGGGCAATTTATCGGTTTTCACCTTGGCGATTTTTTTGAGCACAGCGTCACTCAGTTGTGCTGCGCCGATGTCGGGCACCACCGCGCTGAGGTCACGCAGCACACCTTGCGCGTCGATGATGCCGGGCTTTTCTTTGCCGGGGTTGCCGTAACGAACGAGTTTCATATATCTCCTGCTTAGTGAAAGATGATGGGAAAAGTTAGTAAGTTGCGCGACCGCCTGACAAGTCAAACACCGCGCCGGTCGAGAACGAGCACTCTTCGGTGCACAGCCAGGCCACCATGGCGGCAATCTCTTGCACTTCGCCAAAGCGGGCCATCGGTATTTTAGACAGCATGAAGTCGATGTGCGCTTGCGTCATTTGGTCAAACATCGCCGTTTTTATGGCGGCAGGCGTGACGCAGTTAACGCGCATACCTGTGGTGGCCAGCTCTTTGCCCAGCGATTTGGTCAGCGCAATCACGGCGGCCTTGCTGGCGCTGTAGGCGCTCGCGTTGGGATTGCCTTCTTTGCCTGCCACCGAGGCGATGTTGACAATGCGGCCGTAATTGCGCTTGCGCATCAAGGCAGATACTTCGCGGCAGCAGTAGAACAGGCCGTGCACGTTGATGTCGAATACGCTTTTCCAGTCATCTACCGGGTAGTCGGCCAGCGGTACGTTTGGGCCTGTAATGCCTGCGCTATTGACCAGAATGTCCACGGGGGCATGCTGCTCAGTGGTGGTGGCGGCGCGGGCTACGTCGGCGTGATCGGCCACGTTCACCCGCACGGTGTGCACGCTACTGCCGAGCAGGTCTTTGGCTTTTTGCAGCGCCGCGTCGTCCCGGTCCCACAGCGTGAGCCGTGCGCCCGAGGCCAGCATGCGCTGGGCAATGGCCAGGCCAATGCCCGATGCGCCGCCGGTGATGATGGCGTGGCGTTTTTGCAGATCTAGTTGGTTCATATGGTCATGCCTCCGTCAACAGAAAATACCTGGCCGGTGGCAAACACCGATTCATCGCTGGCCAGGTAGACCACGATGGGCGCAATCTCGGGTGCTTGCGCCAAGCGGCCCATGGGCTGGCGGGCGATAAAGTTTTTACGTGCTTCAATAGGGTCGGCGTAGCTGTTGATACGGTCACCCAGCGAGGGCGTGTCGACCGTGCCCGGCGCAATCGCATTGCAGCGAATGCCTTGGGCCACATAGTCGGCTGCGACGGATTTGGTCAGCCCCACCACGGCTGCTTTGCTGGCACCGTAGGCAAAGCGATTGGGCAAACCTTTGAGGCTGCCGCACACGCTGGCCATGTTGATAATGCTGCCGCCGCCATGGGCCAGCATCTTGGGCAGGGCGGCTTGGATCATCCAAAACTGGGCCCGCACATTCAGGTTAAAGGCAAAGTTCCACTCGTCGTCCGTGGCTTGCAAAATAGACCCGTTATGCACAAAGCCAGCGCAGTTAAACAGCACATTCAAGGGCGGGGCCTCGTTGACTACCGCGGTAATCGCCGCTTTGTCCAACACATCCAGCACTTGGGTGCGAATATTGGCGATGCCCTGGTAGCTTTGCAGGAGCTGGGGATTCACATCGGTGGCAATCACCTGCGCGCCTTCGCGCGCCATGGCCAGGGCACAGGCCTTGCCTATGCCTTGCCCGGCGGCGGTGATGAGGGCGGTTTTACCTTGTAGTCTCATAGGGTACAACGTGTATTTGCGGTAATGCATATCATAATACCATTAGAAATAGGCGCTACGTGATGGTGATGCGAGCGCGACTTGAACAAGGTATTGCCTCCTATGAATTCATTTATCCAACTCCATCCCGCTGACGACGTGGTGATAGCCCGCTCGCAAATTGTGGGCGGCTCGCAGTTCAATGGCATCACCACGCGTGGCTTGATTCCCGCCGGGCACAAAGTGGCTGTGCATGCCATCGCTGCGGGCAGCCCGGTGCGCCGCTACAACCAGATCATTGGTTTTGCGACCAAGCCGATTGCCGCTGGCGAGCATGTGCACACGCAGAACCTGGGCATGGGCGACAACAAGGGCGACTTTGCGCGCGACTATGCTTTTGGTGCAGATGTGAAGCCCGCCGCTGCTCTGCGCGAGGCCAGCTTTATGGGCATCAAGCGTGCCGATGGCCGTGTGGCCACGCGCAACTACATTGGTATCTTGAGCAGCGTCAATTGCTCGGCCACCGCCGCACGCGCCATTGCTGACCATTTCAACCGTCAAACCAACCCGTCAGCCTTGGCAGGCTTTGACAATATAGACGGCATCGTGGCCCTTACGCACGGCACGGGTTGTGGCATGGACACCGATGGAACGGGCATGCAGATTTTGCAGCGCACGCTGGCGGGCTACGCCACGCATGCCAACTTTGCTGGCATCTTGGTGGTGGGGCTAGGCTGCGAGTCGAACCAAATCAACGCCTGGCTGGCCAACAGCAGTCTGCGTGAGGGCGACACGCTTAAAGTCTTTAGCATCCAGGACACGGGCGGCACGCGAAAGACGGTGGACAAAGGCATTGCGCTGATCAAAGCCATGTTGCCCAACGCCAATGCCGTCAAACGCGAGCCGTGCAGCGCAACGCACATCACCATTGGCTTGCAATGCGGCGGCAGTGATGGCTACAGCGGCATCAGCGCCAACCCGGCACTCGGCGTGGCCGTGGATTTGCTGGTGGCGCATGGCGGCACGGCCATCCTGTCGGAGACTCCCGAGATATACGGCGCCGAACACCTGCTAACCCGCCGCGCGGTGCGCCGCGAAGTGGGTGAAAAACTCATTGAACGCATCAAGTGGTGGGAGCATTACACCGCCATCAATGAGGGCGAGATGAATAACAACCCTTCGCCCGGCAACAAGGCGGGGGGCTTGACGACGATTTTGGAAAAATCATTGGGCGCAGTGGCCAAAGGCGGCACCAGCAACTTGCAGGCCGTGGTGGAATACGCCGAGACGGTAAGGGACAAAGGCTTCATTTACATGGACACGCCCGGCTACGACCCGGTCAGCGCCACAGGCCAAGTGGCAGGCGGTGCCAACATGATTTGCTTTACAACAGGGCGCGGCAGCGCCTACGGCTGCGCGCCCTCGCCATCTCTGAAGCTGGCTACCAACACCGCGCTGTGGCAGCGCCAGGAAGAAGACATGGACATCAACTGCGGCGAGATCATCGACGGCGCGGCCACCGTGCAAGAGATGGGGCAACGCATTTTTGACCTGGTGCTGGCCACCGCATCGGGCGCGCAGAGCAAGAGCGAACAACACGGCTACGGGCAAAACGAGTTTGTGCCCTGGCAAGTGGGCGCTGTGATGTGATAGCAGGAGAAAATATGTCAACAAAAATTTCAGCACCCTCATTACGGGCGCAAGCAGCTAGTATATTTATAGCGGCTGGCAGCACACCCGAAGAAGCCCAAGCCGTTGCCAATAATCTGGTGATGGCGAACCTGAGTGGCCACGACTCGCATGGCGTGGGCATGATCGCCCGCTACATCGACGCGGTACTGGAAGGCGGCTTGCATCCCAACACCGGCGTGAAAGTGCAGCTCGACATCGGCACCCTGCTCAGCCTGGATGGTCAGCGCGGTTACGGCCAGGTAGTGGGCGAGCAGGCCATGCAGCTGGGCATTGCGCGCGCCAAACAGCACGGCAGTTGCATCATGACCTTGGCCAACGCGCACCACCTGGGCCGCATTGGGCATTGGGCCGAGATGGCGGTGGCGCAAGGCTTGGTGTCGATGCACTTTGTCAACGTGCTGTCCCGCCCCGTGGTGGCTGCGTATGGCGGCACCGATGGGCGCTTTGGTACCAACCCATGCTGTATTGGTGTGCCGCTTAAAAGCCAGTCACCTTTCATTTTAGATTTTGCTACCAGCCGTGTTGCGCAGGGCAAGATGCGCGTGGCGCACAACGAGGGGCGACGCGTGGAGCCAGGCTTTTTGATCGACGCGCAAGGCAAACCGACAACCGACCCCGGCGTGGTGGTAGTACCGCAGCCCAACGCACAAGGCGTGATCGACCCGGCCAATACGCTGCTGGGCGCTTTACTGGCGTTTGGAGAGCATAAAGGCTCCGGCCTGGCGGTGGCCTGCGAGCTGCTGGGCGGCGCACTGACTGGGGGGGGCACCTGGCACCGCCCAGCTGACGCCAGGCGCGCCGTGCTCAACGGCATGCTGACGGTGCTGATTGACCCTGCCAAGCTGGGCACGCAAGCCGCGTTTGAAACCGAGGCCACTGCCTTTGTCGATTGGCTCAAAGCCAGCCCGCCACAAACGGGTGTGGATGAGGTGCAAATAGGCGGCGAGCCCGAGCGCGCCTACCGCATTGCGCGCGAACGTGATGGCATCCGTATTGATGCAACGACGTGGCAGGAGATTGTGGACGCAGGACGCAAGGTCGGCGTACAGATTGAGAGCTAAATCTTGCTTCAGCGCAATGAAATATTGCGGGAGCAGCTTCTAAAATTGTAGCAATTTGGCTACAGCAATACAGCCAAACTGACCTCCAGATGCTCGGTAGGTAGGCGCTTAAAGCCCGAGCGGGCAAAGCGCTGCAAGCGGCCAATGCAAAACGCCGTGAGCACAGAAGCCCGGGCCTGCGCGTCGACGCTTGGTGTGGCTGAGCCCGCTGTGTCAGCGGCTTCGCGCAATGACTGTTTAAAGCCTGACTCCAGCTTGTCAAACAACTGGTTCATGCGCTGCTGCAGACGCTCGTTTTCAAATACCAATGCGTCGCCCACCATCACGCGGGTCATGCCCGGGTTCTTCTCGCCAAACTGCAACAGCATGCTGATGGTTTTGGCGAGGCGCGCGGCAGGTTGCGTCTCACGCTCGTTAATTTGGTTGACCAGGCCAAAGACGGTCTGCTCGACAAACTCGATCAGGCCCTCGAACATTTGCGCCTTGCTTGCAAAGTGCCGGTACAGCGCCGCCTCCGACACGTCCAGCTTGGCGGCCAGGGCGGCGGTGGTCACGCGCTCGGCACCCGGTTGCTCCAGCATGGTGGCCAAGGCCTGCAAAATTTGCACCCGCCGCTCGCCTGGCTTGGGGCGTTTGCGGGTGGAGGCCTCTGCGCCCTCCACAGGGGTGGTGGCTGCGAATTCGGGAGAGCTGGTCGTTACTTCGGGCATGGTTTTACGGCTGTTTGCAATGATTCTCTCACAGTGCCAAGTCAGCGAGCCCGCTTACTGCGCCCGAATACCTCGGGTAAACGTGGGTGCGTCTTAGGCTAAGGGGCGGTTGGATAAGGCAACGCGGCGGCCAGCAGCACACTCACGCATAGACCTCGGCCCGGCAGGGGGCCCGCCGCGTCTCGCCCCGGCTCGCCCTGCCCTAAAGTGCCATCGCCGAGCTGCAATTGGGTGCCATGCAAGCGCGCAATCTCGTCCGCGATGGCCAAGCCCAAACCGGTGCCCTCGCCTTTGGTGCCTTGCACACGGTAAAAGCGCTCCAGCACGCGGCTACGCTCGTCTGGCGCAATACCGGGGCCGTCGTCGCACACTTGCAGCGCGATACCGGCTTGCGTGCGCTGGCAACGCAGCGTCACGCAGCCTCCTGCAGGCGTATAACGGATCGCGTTGTCGCACAGATTGGTGAGTAGCTCGCGCAGCAGCCATTCATGGCCCGGCACCACCAGCGCGCCATGGCTGGCGTCGATGTCCAGGCCCAAGTCAATGCCCTTGGCGGTCGCATCATCCAGTTGCTGCTCCAGTACTACGGCGCACAAGGCTTGCAGGTCTACGCTTTGCATCGGCTGGGCGGCGGCGGACTGGGCGTCAGCCCGCGACAGAGCGAGCAGTTGGTTCGCCAATTGCGAAGTGCGGCGCGTAGCGTGGCGCAGGCGGTTAATTTCTGATGCTCCTAATTGAATAGCTGCTCCCGCAATATTTTGTTGGCCTACAGGCACTTTACCTGTATAAACCTGAGCTTGAGGAGCATTGACGGCCTGCGCCCAGGCCTCTACCTGCGCTTGCAGACCCGCCAAGGGGGTACGCAGTTGGTGCGCGGCATCCGCCACAAAGCGGCGTTGCGATTCGGCCTGCGCGTTGACCAATGCGAACAGGCGATTGAGCGATTCCACCAGCGGACGGACCTCGTCGGGCGAGCGGCTGGCATCCAGCGCGCTCAGGTCGCGCGGCGACCGGTTTTCCAGCGCTTCTTTCAGTTCGATCAAGGGCCGTAAAGCACGCTGCACCGCCCAGTTCACGGCCAGTGCTGCGGCGATGATGAGCAGCAAATTAGGCAGTAGCACTTTGAGCAGCAGCGAGCGCACCCAGTTTTGCCGAGCGTCTGAGCCATCAGCCAGCATCACCACCAGCTCACCTGCCGGGGTGCGCGCGCGTTGTGCCACGATGCGGTAAGTCACCCCCTCAAAAAATTGGCTATGAAACTCAGAGTCGTTGGTAGAAGGAGTCGGGGTGGCCAACCAGGCCGGCCCGAGCAACATGCGGCCATCCAGCGTGCTCACACCCCAGGCGGACAGGCTTTGGCGGGTACGCATAAAGTCTTCTATGGCGGGGGCCAGCAGTATCACTGGTGGGCCTAGCGGTGCCCGGCCTTCGGCCACCACCGAGCCTACGACCAGCGGCACTAAGCGCTGCAACTGCTCGTCTTGCAGCAAAGCCGCGCTGCCTGCAGTTTGGTAGTCAAACCAAGCGCTGACGCAGGCCAATACGGCCAAGGGCAGCAGCAGCAAAACCAGCAAACGGCGGCGCAGGCCCGCCATGACACCCGTGGGCGACGAAGGGCTGAACCGACCCCGGCCGGCTTCAGGGCTGGGCATCGGGCGTGGGCGCAGGCGCGTCCAGCTCCAGCCGGTAGCCAAAGCCGCGTATCGAGCGCAGCGCGATGCCGTGCGGCTCCAGCTTGCCGCGCAGTCGCGAGATATACACCTCCACCGCGTTGGCGGTGATCTCTTTGTCCCAACCTGTCAGCGCGGCCAGTATTTTGTCTTTGGCCGCTGGCTTGGGCGCTTGCAGCAGCAGGTATTCCATCACCGTCCATTCGCGCGGGCCCAACTCGATAGGCTGGCCGTTGGCATGGGCCTGGCGCAAAGCGGTATCCAAAGTGAGCGCGCCAAAGTTGAGCGACGCCGAGGTGGCCGCTTGCGAGCGGCGCAGCAGCGCACGCAGGCGCGCCAGCAGCTCGGGCAGCTCGAAGGGCTTGACCATGTAGTCGTCGGCGCCCATGTCAAGGCCTTGCACGCGGTCTTGCAGCGCATCGCGGGCAGTGAGAATCATCACCGGCAGGGTGTGACCGCCTTGGCGCAGCAGGCGGGTGAGCTCCAGCCCATCGGTACGCGGCAAGCCAATGTCGATGATGGCCGCATCAAACGCGTTCGCCGCCACCGCCTCCAGCGCCCGCTCGGCACTCCCCACCCAGTCCACCGCATAGCCCGCACCCGCCAAGCCCAGCTTGATCCCGCTGGCCACCATCACATCGTCTTCAACCAATAAGAGTCGCATAGATTTGTAAGTTGGGGTCAGATCAAAATTCAGGAAAGTAACGTCATCGGAGACTATTGAGCATACCGAAATTTTGCTCTGACCCCAAGTTGCAAATCTATGCGTAGATTTCGCTTGCGGAATCTGGCGCGGCTCAGTGAGACCGGATCATCGTCCCATAAGCCTGGTCAGTCAAAATCTCCAGCAGCATCGCATGCGGCACCCGCCCATCCACAATGTGCACCGCATTCACCCCGCTCTTGGCAGCGTCCAGCGCGCCAGCTATTTTGGGCAACATGCCGCCCGAGATGGTGCCGTCCGCTATCAGCTCGTCAATCTGCTTGGCCGTCAAGTCCACCAGCAGCTTGCCTTGCTTGTCCAGCACACCGCTGATATTGGTCAGCATCATCAGCTTTTCGGCGCGCAGCACGGTGGCTAATTTGGCGGCCACCACGTCGGCGTTGATGTTGTAGCTCTCGTTGTTCTCGCCAAAACCAATCGGGCTGATCACTGGGATAAACGCGTCGTCTTGCAGCGCCTTGACCACACTGGGGTCAATACTCACAATGTCGCCCACCTGGCCCACGTCGTGCTCAATGTTCGCGTCCTTGGTGTCCAGCAGCTTGAGCTTGCGCGCGCGTATTAACCCGCCATCGCGCCCCGTCAGGCCCACAGCCTTGCCACCGGCGGCGTTGATCAAACCCACAATATCTTGCTGCACCTCACCAGCCAGCACCCACTCCACCACTTCCATGGTCTCAGCATCGGTCACGCGCATGCCTTGGATAAACTGGCCCGTTTTGCCTAGGCGCTTCAGGGCCGTCTCAATCTGTGGCCCACCGCCATGCACCACCACCGGGTTCATGCCCACCAGCTTGAGCAGCACCACGTCTTCAGCAAAGTCAGCCTGCAGCGCAGGATCAGTCATGGCGTTGCCACCGTATTTAATCACCAAGGTTTTGCCGTGGAATTTGCGAATATACGGCAGCGCCTGCGCCAGTATCTCGGCCTTGTCGCGCGGGGTGATGTGGGACAGATCTACGGTATCGGTAGTGGTATTGGCGGTGGTCATGGCATGGCCTTGGATTGGGGGTACTGAGGGGATCAAGTTGGCAGGGGTTTGGGCGAAATAATAGCCTATGGACGGATTATCACTGGTGGGGCGCTGTTGGTTCAGGCTCCTTACGGTACCTAAGCTGCCTTGGTTGTGTTGCTGCGTTGCCTTGAAGATGGCTGCTCTACCTTGGTCACGTTGCGGCGATGGAGGAAGTTGCGCTGTCAAAAATTTACGAAAACACGCGCGAATACCGTCGGTAGTACAACCACCATTTGTACCGCGCGCCTTTCTCCAGTTTTTGCATCACAACCACACTCCATCACCGCTTGCTGGCTTGCGTGGTGCGCGCTTAGAGCCGGCTGGTTGCTGCTTCGATCTGCTCACGGCGCCTGAGTCTATGTGGAACGCGAGATCAGCATGCATTGCAAAATGCCTAAAAGTCAGATATCAAACCTACCTGAAAATGGTGTAAATTTAGATCGAACTCTGCAATTTTTCGCAGATGATTGATATCTACAGAAAACCATGCCCTCCCGCGCATCCTTGTTGCTTGCACTTGTTGTTGGGTCGACCTGCAACTTCGCGTCCGCCCAAGACGTATTAGGACAGGCGCGGCTAAGAGTGTATCTACTTAGTACCTATACAGTGATAGCTGAGAAAGCCTGTGTAGAGAAGTACTCAGACCTTAAGGTGCCTCTAGCCCTTGCTAGAAGTGAATTTCAGCAGAAGTTGACTGTTGACGTTGAACTTGGAAAAGAGTTTGGCAAAGCACTCGTTGCAAAGCGTGGTGAAGACATTGGAAAACTGGCTGAGCGGCTTGCATGGCAGGATCTCGAGAAATTTGTGGCTACGCCACACCAGGGTTTTCGGCAGCTTTGTGATGACTTGGTTCGTGAGACAAAAAGTCGTGCCTATTGGTCGATTAATGACTATCTCCGGGAGGATTTCGAGACGCACATGATGGCGGTGGGAAATCGGCAAGCGCTGCCATGCAGCTTCATTCCCTTAAGGCTAAAAGGTATTGCAAGTCGTTTCATTAATCGAGGACACCAAACTACCGAACCAGACCTAGTTCTTGACCAACTTTTTTATCTTGAGGTGCTTGATCTGTCCGAAAAAGTATCTAACTGCCTTGCTGGGCAGGCGCGAGCGACAGAGTATCGGGTTGTTCCTGGCGTAGAGTTGCAGACGATCAGCGGGATTGTTAACTCGCTGCAAAGCGCGCTGATGCCGTATCGGGAAAGCAGCACTGAGAAAACCGAGGTCATGCGGGTCGCCAAGGAACGTGCAACTGAGTTTTTGCGTGAGCAAGAAGGAAAATGAGGTTGTAGACCAATAGAATATTGCGGGAATTGCTACGCAATGCATAGCCTATGGTTTTCGTTGATACATTCGCCAGCGAGCCCTACAGACTCCGATTCGCCAATATGCTCGGCTCCGTCACACGCTGGCATCTGATGCGTAGTTACCAAGCCAGCAAGCGGTGATGGAGTGTGGTTGTGATGCAAAAACTGAAGAGAGGCGCGGGGATCAACTCTATATGACTACTCAGCCAGTCGCGTGTTCTCGTAAGTTTTTGACAGCGCAACTTCCTCCATCGCCGCAGCGTGACCAAGCTGGAGAAACATCTTCAACCAACCAAAGGCTCCTCTCGCATAGCCTCAATCTGCTCCTGCAAAAGCTGCACCTGCTCATGCCAGTACGCACTGGTTCCAAAATGCGGAAACGCAATCGGAAACGCCGGGTCGTCCCAGCGGCGGGCGAGCCAGGCGCTGTAGTGGATGAGGCGCAGGGTGCGCAGGGGCTCGATCAGCGCCAACTCGCGGCGGTCGAACGGGCGGAACTGCTCGTAGCCGTCCAGCAGGGCGTTGAGCTGCTGCGTGCGCTGGCGGCGATCGCCCGAGAGCAGCATCCACAGGTCTTGCACCGCCGGGCCCATGCGGGCATCGTCCAGGTCTACAAAGTGCGGGCCAGCGGCTTGCGTGGTGCTACCCTCGGGCGTCCACAATATGTTGCCGGGATGGCAGTCACCATGCAAGCGGATGTGTTGGATACCGTCTGCATCTCTGTCTGTCTCCGAATTTGCACTAGATGCCCCACCTGCCAGAGCAGAATGTGCGCAAGCAGCTACTAATTCAATAGCTTCTACATAAGCCTCTTGCCACGCACCACCCACTTCCGGTGCCACCATCTGATGCTGGACCAGCCAATCATGCGGCTCGGCGCCAAAGGTGTGCACGTTCAGCGCTGGGCGTACAACAAAAGGTTTGGCAGCGCCCACAGTGTGGATGCGCGCCAGAAAGCGGCCAATCCACTCCAGCGTGTCCAGCTCGTCCAGCTCTGGCCTGCGCCCGCCTTTGCGCGGGCTGATGCTGTAGCGAAAACCGTGCGCGTGGTGCAGGGTTTGACCATACAAAGCAATCGGCGCGGCCAGTGGAATCTCTGCAGCGGCCAGCTCGGCGGCAAAGGCGTGCTCTTCCAGTATCTGTGCATCGCTCCAGCGCTCGGGGCGGTAAAACTTGGCGACCACGGCATCGCCCAAGCTGTTGTCCACAGCGTCGCCACTGTGCTCTTCCACATGCGCCAGGTACACCCGGTTTTCGTAGCTGGACAGTGTCATCAAACGGCCATCGCAGCGCACGCCAGCGGCTTCTAGGGCATCAAGTACCACCTCGGGTGTCAGGGCTTCAAAGGCATGGGGGGTCAAGGGCATGAGGCAGGGGCTATTTGTAAGTGTTATTGGCCTGTAGCGCAATAGAATATTGCGGGAGCAGCTATGAATTATGCAGCGACACCATATGCCCCACGCGCGCGTCACCCATGCCTGCCAGCACCTGGGTGTAGGCTTTTTCGGCTGCGGGCACGCCGTGGTGGTACTCTACGGTCAGCCATGGTTTGGCGGGGTTGGTGACGCTGGTGCAAAAGGCCTGCCAAGCACCGACGGTGTTGCGGCCAAAGGCTTCGGGGCCCCAGTCGGCGTAGCGTTTTTTGATTTGTGCAGGTGCAAAAAATAGCGTGGGTTTGGGGCCGGGCAAGTCCCTGCCGCCGCCCAAGTGCGCCACATGCGTGCCGCCTATCGAGCAGCTGTAGGCCAGCTTGCCAAAGCGGGTGTGGATAGCGCGGCGCAAATCGGCGTTGCCTGCAAAGTCTACGTACACGCAGGCAGCGTCTTGCGCCACTTCGCTTAGCTGCTCGTAGCTGAGCACGCGGTGGTAGCAGCCCAGGCTTTCGCAAAACGCACGGTTGCGCTCTGATGTGAGGCCCACCACCTCGATGCCAGAGCGCTGGTGCAGCTGGTGCGCCGTGCCGTAGGCGGTTTTGCTCGACGCGCTGGACAAGAGTAAGGTGTTTGCGCCAAAAAAAGCGTTGTCGGCCAAAAAGTCATCGATCAAAAACGAGGTGATGAACAGCGGCCGCAGCAAAGCCTGGATGTCTTCGGTGTCTGCCGTGTAGAACGGGTCTGTAGCGCAGCGCATGTAGCTGTTGTACACCGGGTGCAGGTCGGCGCGGTGCGCTGCAGTGTCAGAAAAGCCTTTGTCGCTGAGCTTGCCTGGCGAGAGCACCGCGTGGGTGGCAAAGGGCCAGTAGCCATACAAGCGCTCACCCACTGCCACGCCGGGGTGGCTGCTTTGCACCACGCTGGCAAAGCCCCACACGGGTATGTTGCCCCAGCCTTCCTCCGCTGTGGGAAAAAACTGCCAGTATTTCATGGCATCCCCAAAGGCGGCATAGGTGATGTTGTTGGAGGTGAAGGAGAATTTTTCTATCCGCACACGCACTTGGCCGTCCGCCAACGGGGCGTCGGGGGTGGTGCTGATTTGGGTGGTGTGCAGTGCGTCTTTACGCACCAGTAAGCGGGTGTCCATAGCGTGTCTCCAGATAAATCACCGCTATATAGAGCGGAAAACGAGGGTGCCTACAGTATAGAGAACTGTGCCTAATGAACTCCAAATGGGGGACTTTCCTAGTGGTTAACGACAACTAGCCTGTAATACTAGCGCATCGCATCACCGCTTGCGCTAGGCCGGCACCGATGCACAGATTTGCGGAAAACAACCATGTTCGACTACATCATCATCGGCGCAGGCGCAGCGGGCAGCGTATTGGCCGGGCGTTTAAGTGAAGACTCCAGCGTGAAGGTGTGCCTGCTAGAGGCCGGCGGTGCAGATAACTCCGTCTTGATCCACTGCCCCGCAGGCCTGGCCCTGATGGCGCAAACCAAACAAGCCAGTTGGGCTTTTGAGACCGTGCCGCAAGCCGGACTGAACGGCCGCAAGGGCTACCAGCCGCGCGGCAAAGTGCTGGGCGGCAGCAGCTCAATCAACGCCATGTGCTATATCCGTGGCCACCGCAACGACTATGACCACTGGGCCGCGGAAGGCAACGCAGGCTGGGCCTGGGACGATGTATTGCCCTATTTCAAACGCTCAGAGACCAACGAGCGCCCAGCGCATGGCGAGTTTGCCCAGCACCACGGCAGCCAAGGCCCGCTCAATGTGATGGACCTGCGCAGCCCCGCCCGCTTTGGCCCGATGTTTATCGAGGCGGGTGTCCAAGCAGGTTACCCGCGCAACGACGACTTTAACGGTGCCCAGCAAGAAGGCGTGGGCATGTACCAGGTCACGCACAAAAACGGCGAGCGCTGGAGCGCGGCCAAGGGCTACCTCACACCCCATTTGTCGCGCAGCAACTTGCAGGTGATTACCGGCGCGCACACTACTAAAATTTTGTTTGATGGCAAGCGCGCAGTGGGCGTGGCCTATCGCCAAAATGGCCAAACACTGGAGGTGCGCGCTAGCCGCGAAGTGCTGCTGTGCGCAGGCTCCTTGCAATCGCCCCAAATCCTGATGAACTCGGGCATTGGCCCGGCCGCGCATTTGCAGCAGCACGGCATCCCGGTGCTACACGCAAGCAGCGGTGTGGGCCAAAATCTGCATGACCATGTGGACGTGGTGCAGGTGGTGAACGCACCGCAGATTACCGACTTGTTTGGCGTGTCGCCCATAGGGATGTGGCACGCGCTGCGCGGCATTATGCAGTGGCGCAAAGAGCGCAGCGGCATGCTCACCACCAACTTTGCCGAAGCCGGCGGCTTTATCAAAAGCCAGCCCAGTGAGGTGCAGCCCGACTTGCAATTGCATTTTGTCATCGGCAAGCTGGTAGACCATGGCCGCAAGCCCACCTTTGGCCACGGCTATTCTTGCCACGTGTGCCTGCTGCAGCCCAAGAGCCGGGGCAGCCTGACATTAGCCAGCAGCGACCCGATGGCCGCGCCGCTGATTGACCCGAACTTTTTAGCCCACAGCGACGACATGGCCCGCATGGTGCGCGGCTTCAAACTGATGCGCAGCATTTTGCAAGCCCCCGCGCTGGCTAGCCTGAGTGGTCGCGAGTTGGACACCACCGCCAGCGCCACCACCGACGCGCAAATTGAGGCCGTCATTCGCGCCAAAGCCGACACCATCTACCACCCCGTAGGTTCCGTGCGCATGGGCCTGACCGACCACGATCCGGTGGACGCGCAGCTGCGCGTGAAGGGCGTGCAAGGCCTGCGGGTAGTGGACGCCTCCATCATGCCGCGCGTGGTCAGCGGCAATACCAATGCGCCGACTATCATGATTGCCGAGAAGGCGGTGGACATGATTCGCGCTGCGCGCTAAACGGGTTGGAGTGCGCTGGCCTGCAGCATGGTCGCTGCGCAGCGCGGGTTTGATGGGTTCAGTTCTGCCATGGTCACGTTGCGTCGACGCAGAAATTTGCGCTGCAAAACTTCCTAAGCTAATGCCACCCAACCGCCGCCGCGCCTACGCTTCAAACCATGCTACCGCTTCCCGCCAACTACCCCATCAACAGCCAACCAAGAAACTGCCTCTCCCCGCAGCCAATTTCGCCCCTCCCGCAGATTTCCCCGACACAAAGCCCCATACGGCCTAAAATCACTCCAACACCTAGAGGAGCAGAGTGATGCGTATATTGATTGCGGAAGATGACCAAGTGCTGGCGGACGGCTTGCTGCGCACACTGCGCAGCTCGGGTGCGGCGGTAGACCATGTGACCGACGGGGCGCTGGCCGAGGCGGCGCTGCTGACCAATACTGAGCTGGATCTGCTGATTTTGGATCTGGGCTTGCCCAAGATGCATGGCCTGGAAGTACTCAAACGCTTGCGCAGTCGGGGCTCTACTCTGCCCGTGCTGATCCTTACCGCCGCCGACAGCGTGGACGAGCGCGTCAAAGGCCTGGACTTTGGTGCCGATGACTACATGGCCAAGCCTTTTAGCCTGCAAGAGCTCGAAGCCCGCGTGCGCGCCCTCACCCGGCGCAGCTCGGGCAGCGCCAGCACCCTCATCAAGCATGGCCCCCTGCACTACGACCAATCGGGCCGGGTGGCCACGATAGACGGCAAGATGGTCGATCTGTCTGCCAGAGAGCTGGGCTTGCTCGAAGTGCTGCTGGTGCGCTCGGGCCGCTTGGTCAGCAAAGACCAATTGGTAGAACGCCTGTGCGAGTGGGGCGAAGAGGTGAGTAACAACGCTATCGAGGTGTACATCCACCGCCTGCGCAAAAAGATTGAGAAAGGCCCAATCCGCATTGCTACGGTGCGCGGCTTGGGCTATTGTTTAGAGAAAATCCCTGGTTAGACTAATGGCCCCCACGCTTGCCACTGCGTGTGCTGCGCTGGACGAGTCAACGCCAGAGGCGAAGACTCTTCGGGCTGTCCAAGCCTGCGCAGGCAGGCTTGGAGCCGCAGCCCTCAGCCCCTCGGGGGTGCTCCTTGCTTGGGGCGGCCCGGCGCTGCGTCGGCTGGCCCCCACGCTTGCCGCTGTGTGTGTTGCGCGTAATTTATGAAGCTCTTTCAGCGCGAGCAGCGCAGTTTGTTTGGCGAAATTCTGGATTGGATGCTGACGCCGCTGCTGCTGCTCTGGCCGATCAGTTTGGTGCTGACTTGGCTGGTGGCGCAGGGCATTGCCACCAAACCGTTTGACCGGGCGCTGGCGTTTAACGCGCAGGCGCTGGCGCAGTTGGTGAGCGTGCAAAACGAGCGCGCACAGTTCAACTTGCCAGCGCCAGCGCGTGAGATTTTGCGGGCTGACGACTCGGACTTGGTGTACTACCAAGTGCTTGGTCTGAGAGGTGAGTACCTGAGTGGTGAAAAAGACATGCCGCTACCGGCCGATGACGACAAAGTAGAGCTGGGCAAGGTCAAGCTGCGTGACGACGAGATGCGCGGGCTGGACGTGCGGATTGCCTATGTGTATGTCGATGCCTCGGCCAATGCAGCCATCGCCGGCTCTGGCACCAAACCCCCAGCCATGCTTAGCGCAAGTGCCAAACCGGTACTGGTGCAAGTAGCCGAGACACTGGAAAAACGCTCCACGCTAGCCACCGAGATTGTCAAAGGCGTGATGTTGCCGCAATTTGTGATTTTTCCATTGGCGGTATTTCTGGTCTGGCTGGCCCTGGTGCGCGGCATCAAACCCTTAAGCGAGCTGGAAGACCGTATCCGCGCCCGCAAGCCAGATGATTTAAGCCCGATCGACGACAAAACCGTGCCCTTTGAGGTGGTGCCACTGGTATCGTCGGTCAACGATTTACTGGCCCGGCAAAAGCAATCCCTTGCCGCGCAAAAACGTTTTTTGGCGGATGCCGCGCACCAGCTGAAAACCCCGCTGGCGGGCTTGCGCATGCAGGCCGAACTGGCCTTGCGCGAGGGCACGCAAGAGGCTGACTTGAAGCAATCGCTCAAGCTGGTGAGCCGCTCCAGCATCCGCGCCACCCACACTGTGAACCAACTTTTGGCCTTGGCCCGCGCCGAGGCTAGCGGCCAAAGCGTGCCCAAGCAGGCCTGTGATTTGGCGGCCTTGACGGTGGAGGTGGTGCAAGACTGCTTGCCCCGCGCAATGGAAAAGCGCATTGACCTGGGTTACGAGGGCGTGCAACCGGGTACGCAGGATGCCGATGGCAAACTCCATGCGGCGACGGTACTGGGTAACCCCACGCTAATCAAAGAGATGGTGCGCAATTTGATCGACAACGCGCTGAACTATATGGGTACCCACGAGGCGCAGCCCGGCGTGGTGACAGCGCGGGTGCTGGCCGATCCGTTTGGCGGTGTGGTGGTGTTGCAAGTAGAGGACAACGGCCCGGGCATTGCGCCATCTGAGCGCGAGCTGGTGTTGCAGCCCTTTTACCGCACGCTGGGTCAGGAGGCAGACGGTTCAGGTTTAGGCCTGGCCATCGTGGCCGAGATTGCGCAGCAGCACCAAGCTACCCTGTCGATGGAAGACACTACCGCGCGCGCTGTGCCGCCGGGGGTGCGGTTTACTTTGCGGTTTTCTAAGCTGGTCGCGGTGTGAAGATGTCGCTGTGAGGTGGTTGGCTGGCATCAGCTCAGGAAGTCGTGCTGCAAAAATTTCTCCTCCGCCGCAAAGTGATCAAGGTAGCGCAGCACTTTCATGCGTTCAAAACCCGTAGCACTTGAACGCCATCGCAGGCGACTCACCGCTGATCAGCTCGGCCATGGCTTTGCCTGAGCCTGCACCATGCGTCCAGCCCAGCGTGCCGTGGCCAGTATTGACCCACAGTTTACCCACCGACGTGCGGCCAATGTAGGGGATGTTGGTCGGGGTGGCTGGTCGCAGGCCGCACCAGAGCTGGGGCTGACCGCCCTGCGCAGCGTTGCGCGTGTCCGCAACGCCAGGCAGCACCAGCTCGATGCGGTCCAGCAGCATTTGGCAGCGGGTTTGGGCTAAGCGTGAACTGAGCGACAGGTCGTAGCCGCCCACCTCGATAGTGCCGGCCACACGCAGTTGGTTGCCCAGGCGCGAGATGGCAATTTTTTTATCGTCGTCGATCATCGACACCTGCGGCGCTGCCTCAGGCTTGAGCAATGGCAGCGTGGCGCTATAGCCTTTGCCAGGATAGACAGGGATGTCCACGCCCACCGTGCGCAAGAGCGGCGCTGAGTAACTACCGCAAGCTACGACCACAGCGTCTGCATGCAGTGTCTGCTGTACGCCTGTATCGCGTGCCCGCACCACTACGCTGTCGATGGTGTTGCCCTGTTTGCGCAGCCGCTCCACATCATGGCCCCACAGCATCTGCGCGCCGCGCTGCATGCACAGGCCCGCGAGCTTTTGGGTAAACACTCGGGCATCGCCCGACTCATCGCTGGCGGTATAGGTGCCGCCCGCTATGCGGTGGCCAAAGGTTTTTAAGGCGGGCTCGATTTTGATTAAATCATCACGGCTTACAACGCGGCGGTCCACGCCATACTTTTGCATCAAAGCGGCTTCGCCTGCGGCGGCGTCGAACTCCTTGCTATCGGTAAAGTAGTGGGCAATGCCTTTTTCTAGCCGTTGGTACTCTATGCCAGTGCTGCGCACCACGTCTTTGAGGGCGGTGTGGCTGTAGCGGCCCAAGGCCACCAGCTGCTGCACATTGCGCTCAAATGCTGCGTCATTGCATTGCGCCAAAAACTGCAAACCCCAGCGGTACTGCTGCCAGCCCTTGCCTAGCGGCCACTGCGGGCGAAACAGCAAGGGGGCTTCGGCCGAAAACATCCATTTCAGCGCCTTGAGTGGTGCGCCTTTGCTGGCCCAAGGCTCGCAATAGCTCACCGATATCTGGGCGGCATTGGCAAAGCTGGTCTCCTGCGCGGCATCGGTTTGCCGGTCCACCAGCACCACTTCGTGGCCGCGCTCGAGCAAATGCCACGCCGTGCTGGTGCCAATAATGCCTGCGCCTAAAACGATCACTTTCATAGTCAGCGAGTGTGCGGTATGTAGCCAAAAATGAAAAGATAAATTAAACTCTTAGTAAAAACATCAGTTTAACTAATACTTGAATCGCCTGGAAAGAGACAGACACCATGAGCACTTTTGACCCGGATGCGCTGGAATGCTTGGCCGCCATCGTTGAGGAGGGCGGGTTTGAGCGGGCCGCCCAGCGTCTGTCCATCACCCAGTCAGCCGTCTCACAGCGCCTGCGGGCCTTGGAGTCGCAAGTGGGCACAGTGCTGATTGTGCGCAGCCGCCCTTTGAAAGCTACGGCCGCGGGGCAACTGCTGCTCAAGCATACCAAGCAAATGCGCCTGATCCGCGCCGACCTGGAGCGCGACTTGCGCGACCTGGCACCCAGCTCGATCGGCGGCGCCCGCGAGGAGGAGCGGGTCTCCATTGCCATCAACGCCGACAGCATTGCCACTTGGGCGCTGGACGCGGTGGGCGCGCTGGTGCGCCAAGGCTTGCCTCTGGAGATCATCACCGACGATCAGGACTTTACCCACGAGTGGCTGCGCGAAGGCCAGGTGCTGGGCTGCGTCACTACTCTCAAGCAAGCTTTGCGCGGCTGCAAAGTGGCGTCCCTGGGCGCTATGAAGTATGTAGCGGTTTGCGCGCCCGACGCCTTGGTCTGTGACAAATACGATATGAAAAACGGACTGACAGCGCACAATTTCCGCAGCATCCCCTTCATTGCGTTCAACCGCAAGGACGATATGCAAACCGAGTTTGTCGCCAAAGCCTTTGGCCTCAAGCGCGTGATGCTGAGCCAAATGTTTGTGCCCAGCTCCGAGGCGCAGGTGCGCGCTGTGCTGTCGGGTTGGGGCGTGAGCGTGGTGCCTGCGCTATTGGTGCAGCCCTTGATAGAAGCTGGCCGCTTGGTGAATGTAGCGCCCGCGCACAGCTTGGCAGTGCAGCTGTATTGGCACTGCTGGAACTTGGAGTCGGATGTGCTGGACAGCTTGTCAGCAGCATTGATGCATGCGGCGACGGTGCAATTGCAGGTGGGGTGAATCCCTCACCAGTCAGGACAAAAAAGCTGCTAGAACCTTGGTGCAGGCGCTAGCAGCTTTTGGTAAACGTGCCAACGTTACTTGGGCATCATCACGGTGTCGATCGCATGGATCACGCCGTTGCTGGCGGCTACATCGGTGGCGATGACTTTAGAGCCGTCCACCATCACGCCGCCTTCGGTTTTCACTGTCAGCTCTTTGCCGTTTACCGTTTTAACCTTGCCAGCTTTCACATCAGCAGCCATCACTTTGCCGGACACCACGTGGTAGGTCAGTACTTTGCTGAGAGCGGCTTTGTCTTTGAGCAAACCATCCAAGGTGGCTTTGGGGATTTTGGCAAAGGCTTCGTCGGTTGGGGCAAACACCGTGAATGGGCCGGGGCCTTTGAGCGTGTCTACCAAACCGGCAGCTTTGACAGCAGCTACCAGTGTGTTGAAATTACCGGCTTTGACTGCGACGTCCACAATGTCTTGCGCCATGGCGCTCACTGACATACCGAGGCCTATTGCGATAGCGATGAGAGATTTTTTCATGGTTTTTCCTGATTAAAAAGACTAAAAATACAGGGCTTGGCGGTGGCCAAGCCCGCGGCAACCGGGCTTGCGGGTAGCATGCCCCGTTATGGTTTGGGCAGGATGACCTTGTCGATCACATGCACTACGCCGTTCGTAGCGGCAATGTCGGTGGCGGTAATCTTGGCTTTGCGACCGCGCTGGTCTGTGATCGTCAGGGTGGCGTCCACCGTGAAGGTCTCAGTTTGCAGCGTGGTGATCGGCGCGCCTACGGGTACTTGTGCCTTGAGCACTTTGCCCGACACCACGTGGTACGTCAGTATTTTGGTGAGCAGGGCTTTGTTGATTGGGTCAAGCAACTGCGCCTTGGTCAGACCCAGCTCGGTCAGCGCGGCGGTAAACGCTGCGTTGGTGGGTGCGAACACGGTGAATGGGCCGGTACCACTCAATGTGGGCGCCAAGCCAGCGGCTACAACAGCCTCAACCAGAACGCTGAAGTCGGGGTTGCCTTGCGCAACCTGCACCACGTTCTTGTTGGTGGGCAAAATGACCTTGTCGATCAAGTGCACCACACCATTGGTAGCCACGATGTCGGTCGCCGTGATGTTGGCCTTGCGGGCACGCTGGTCCGTAATCGCCAAGCTGGGGTCGACGGTGAACGACTCGCCTTGCAGTGTGGTGATCGGCGCGCCGACGGGAACTTGTGCCTTGAGTACTTTGCCAGACACCACGTGGTAGGTCAGTATTTGGGTAAGTAGTGGTTTGTTGGCAGGTGCCAGCAACTCTGCCTTGGTCAGACCCAGCTCGGTCAGTGCGGCCGCGAAGGCGGCATTGGTGGGGGCAAATACGGTGAATGGGCCACTGCCGCTCAAGGTAGGTGCCAAGCCAGCGGCGACCACTGCTTCGACCAAAATGCTCAAGTCCGCTGTGCCTTGCGCCAGTTCGACCACATTTTTGGTGGGCACTGGTGCTGGCGCCGGCGCTGGGTCATCACTGCCACCGCAGGCGGCTAAAGTGAGCGCCGCGCTGGCGGCCAGAACATACTTCAAAAATTGACGTTTCATATTCATTGCTCCTGATGGTTGAAAATGGGTGGCAGCTGGAGGGCTGCCGCGTGCCTGACAATTCGATGGCATGTGAAATATATACTAATAGTTCTGAATAAATACCGTTTAGTAATTAAAAAACCAATAAGTTACACAATGATTCATTTGAATGATTTATGACTTCTGCGTAAAATGGCGTAAACAGTAAGGCACTCCGCTCATGGCTCTACACCACCCTCATTCCGGCGCACGCAAGGGCGTTTTAGACAGCAAGCACCCTGTGGCAGAGGCTACGGCCAAGCCCAAGCCGCGCGCCCAAACCGTGCGCACACCAGCCTCTGCCAAGGCCGACGAAGCTGCCGCGCTAGCCAAGCCCAGCTTCAAACAACAAATGCTGTTGGCGCGCGAAGAGGCCATCATTGACGTGGTCAACCGCATGCTGGCCGATAAAGGCTTTGATGCCATGACGGTGGACGAAGTGGCGGCTGAAGTGGGCGTGGCCAAGGCCTCCCTGTACAAGCACTTCCCCAGCAAAGAAGACTTGGCCGCGGCAGCCATGGTGCGCATGATGCAGCGGGCGCATGATTTCTTAGGCACCGTGAGCCCCAAGCTGGCGGCGGTCGAGAAACTCAAAGTGGCGGCGCGCTGGATGATGGCCCTCAAGCTGGCGGGCGAGATGCCCAACCTGCCCAGTCAAAACTCCAGCCTGCGCGCCACCCTGACGGTACACCGTGGCTATGTGGACGGACTGATGGACATCAGCGACACCTTGGGTGGCTGGATCGAGGCGGCGCAAGAGGCCGGGCACATCAGCGCCAAGCTGCCAGCTATTGTGGTGCTGTACACTTTCTACGCCCGCGCCTGCGACCCAGTGCTGGAGTTTTTAAAGGTCAGCGGCCAGTACAGCCATGCCCAAATGCTCGACTATGTCACCAGCACTTGTTTTGACGGCTTGATTGCAAGATAAATGGGCCTATGGCGCAATAGAACATTGCGGTAGAAGCTATTAATAGAGTAGCAAATATCAGCTCGCCAGCTCCGCAGCTGGGTCTTCTGCGCACAGCACCCGCGATGCCAAGCTTTGCAGTTTGGCGGCATCGGCCCGCAGCACCTCTTGCTTGACGGCCATCAGCTGCGCTGGGTGCATGGAGAAGGAGCGCAGGCCCATACCCAGCAGCAGGCGTGTCATGCTGACATCGCCCGCCATCTCGCCGCACACGCTAATACCTTTGCCTTGCGCATTGCAAGCGGCAATGGTTTGCGCAATGAGCTGCAACACGGCGGGGTGCAGCGGGTCGTACAAATGCGCCACGCTCTCGTCAGCGCGGTCAATCGCCAGGGTGTACTGAATGAGGTCGTTGGTACCAATCGACAAGAAATCAAAATATTTAAGGAATGCGGGCAGCGACAGGGCTGCCGCCGGTATCTCGATCATCGCGCCCAACTGAACGCTGCCATACACGACGCCCCGGTTGTCCAGCTCGGCGCGGGCCAGGTCTAGCTGGCGCAGGGTTTTGCGGATCTCGCTGGTGGCGCACAGCATAGGGATCAGCAGGTTGACCTTGCCGTGCGCCGCCGCGCGCAAAATGGCACGCAACTGGGTGCGAAACATCGCCGGCTCCGACAGGCTCCAGCGGATGGCACGCAGGCCCAGTGCCGGGTTCAGGTGTGCGCTGCCTTTGTCGCCATGCGCGTCCAGCGGTTTGTCTGCCCCCACGTCGACCGTGCGTATGGTTACCGGCATGCCTTTCATACCCTCGACCGCGCGCACATAGGCGGCGTATTGCTCGTCCTCATTGGGCAGCTTGCCACCCGCATGGTCAGTGCGCGCCATGAACAAAAACTCGCTGCGAAACAGGCCCACGCCTACGGCCCCCGCAGCCAGTGCCAGCGCTGCATCATCAGGCATTTCAATATTGGCCAGTAGCTCGATCCTCTGGCCATCTAGCGTGATAGCGGGCGTGTGACGCAGGCGCGAGAGGCGCTCGCGCTCCAGGTCGCCCTGGCGCTGCTTAAAGCCGTACTCGGCCAGGATGATGGGCGGGGGGTCAACCACTATCACGCCCGCATCACCGTCGATGATGACCCAGTCGTCCTGGCGCACCAGCTGGCTGGCAGTGCGCGCGCCTACGACAGCGGGGATGTCCATGCTGCGCGCCACAATGGCAGTGTGCGATGTTTTGCCGCCCACATCGGTCACGAAACCAGCGAACACGCTGGTTTTAAATTGCAGCATGTCGGCCGGGCTCAGATCGTGGGCAATCAAGATCAAGGGCACGTCTTGCTGGTCGCTGGGCAACAGGCCTTGCTGGCCGTGCACCCGCTTGAGACGCGGTGCTGGCGGCGCGGCCATCGGCGAAGCCACGCCTTTCATGACCCGTAGCACCCGCTCCACCACCTGCTCCAGGTCGGCTTTGCGCTCACGCAGGTACTCGTCTTCCATCTCGTCAAACTGGCGCGAGATCACCTCCAACTGGGTGGTCAGCGCCCACTCCGCGTTGTACAACCGGTCTTTGATCCAGTGCGTCACACCGTCTTGCAGGGTCTGGTCTTGCAGCAGCATCTGGTGCACGTCCAGCAGGGCGGTCAGCTCAGTAGGCGCGTCTTTGGCATCTTTGCCTGCAAGGCCATGTTGCAGCTTGATCAGCTCGCCCACCACCGCGTCTTTGGCATCGCGCACGCGCAGCATCTCGGCCTCGATCTGGTCCGCCTTGATAAAGTAGTGCGCCACATCCATCCGGCTGGACGCCACCACCACGGCCCGCCCTATAGCGATACCGCGTGCGACAGCAATGCCGTGAATGGAGAAAGTCATGCTGATCCCTTAACCCCATCAAGGGCCGCCAGGCCGCCAGTCAAGCAAAGCGCAGCCTTTGTCAGCTCTGGCGCGAGGGCCCTCTGGGGCTCGAGGGGCAGCGCAGCGCACGCAGTGGCAAGCGTGGGGGCCATTATTCGCCCTCTCCAAACTTGTCGTTGACCAGCGCGAGAAGCGCGTCCATCGCCTCTTGCTCACGCTCACCGCTGGTCTCCACCATCACATTGGTGCCAATGCCCGCTGCCAGCATCATCACGCCCATGATGGACTTGGCGTTGACGCGGCGCTCGCCGCGTGCCATCCATACCTCGCACGGAAAGCTGCCCGCCATCTTGGTGAGCTTGGCCGAGGCGCGGGCGTGCAGGCCGAGTTTATTGCTGATGGTGATGGTGGTCTGAATCATGAAGTTTCTTGGATTGGTTTTGGGGAGCAGTTACTGCCACTTGCATCACGCCCTGGGCACCCCCGGCCAACGCGCGGGCGACCACGGCGTCCAGACTCTCGTGGCGGTAGGTAATGGCGCGCAGCAGCATGGGCAGGTTCACGCCAGTGATCAGTTTGGTGTGCACGCCGTCGGTCAGTTCGCGCGCTACGTTAGCAGGGGTGGCGCCAAAAATATCGGCCAGCAGCAAAGCATCGGCCGTGCGCCGCTGCGCCAGCATGATGCGCGCCTGTGCCACGGTTTCTTCGGGCGGGGTGTTGGGCTGCACATCCAGTGCCGTCACCCAGTCATCGCAGTCTGGAAAGACATGCAGCGCGCAACTGCGCAGGGCCGAGGCCAACGGTGCGTGGGCAATGATAACGATGTGGTTCATGCAATACAGATCACTGAAGCTTAAGTGGTTTTTGCCGCAGAGGCAGCGGTACTGCGATTATCCAAAACAAATCGCAGGTAACCTGCTAACGCACATACAAAAAACACCGCCATGGCCGCCCTGAAGGCGTCCACCGTGCCCAGGCCCTGGGTTTTGAACAGATCAATCAGCAGGCCAATGCCCCATTGCACCGCAAACACGCCGCTGAAAATCACCAAGTTATAAGCACTGAGCGCACGCCCCGCGAGCGCCTGCGGAAATGCCATGCCAATGGCGGGTTGGGCCAAAGACACAAAGGTGCTAAGGACGCAATACAGCGCCCAGGCCCACCACTGCACAGCCTGACCCGCTACGCAAATAGCAGCCAATACGCACAAACTCAAAGGCATACCCCAGCTGATCAAGCGGTCCGCAGACCAGCCTTTTCGCTGCAAATAAGGCGCGAGCATGCCCCAGCTCCAAAACGTGCACAGCATGCTTACGTTGATCCAAAACAAGCCTGTGGCCGCCTGCAGCGCCGTGTAGCCACCCACCTGCACTAGCCATGGGCCCGCCCACAAGGTTTGGATGGCGATCAGACCGCCGTAGCAAAAAAAGCCCAGCCAAACCTGGCGGCGAAAATACGCGTTGCGCCAAATACCCGTGTAGCCGCCGTCGTCTGCAGCAGCCACGGCCTGCGGCACGCGCTGCCACACCGGCAGACGCCAAGCCAACACCACGATAGACAGTGCCAGCAGCGCCGCCAGCGCGCCAAACATCCAGCGCCAACCGATCTGCGGAAGCAGCCATTGCACCGGCAGCGTGGCAGCCACCATGCCGAGCGAGCCGGTCATCAGCATCCACGAGTTGGCGCGCAACTGCGCCTCGGGCTGAAACCAGCGACGGTAGGCCGTAAGCGGAGCCATCAGGCAGGCGCTCACGCCTGCGCCGCACAGCATGCGCGCCACCAGCAGGCCGGTAAAGCTATTGGCCAGGGCAAAGGCCACGCAGCCCAGCACGGCAGCGCTTAAAAAACACAAAAT
>JAYWHJ010000091.1:0-4120 GCA_043777795.1 Polaromonas sp.
CTACTTGCGGCATGAGCAAGACCTGGACTTGAGGGCGTTCTCGGTCAAATTTGACAATTACTACTTGGAGTCCAGCCTCTACACCAGCAACCGCGTCGCGGATACGGTGCAAAAACTCATCGCTGCCGACAAAACGTACGAGCAAGATGGCGCGCTGTGGCTCAAGTCCACCGACTACGGCGACGACAAAGACCGTGTGATGCGCAAAAAAGACGGCACGTTCACCTACTTTGTGCCCGATGTGGCGTATCACATCAGCAAGTTCGAGCGCGGGTTTGACAAAGTCATCAACGTTCAGGGCACGGACCACCACGGTACTATCTCGCGCGTGCGCGCTGGCTTGCAGGCTGTGGGTATGGGCGTGCCCCTGGGCTTTCCTGACTACGTGCTGCACACCATGGTGCGTGTGGTGCGAGGCGGCGAAGAGGTCAAAATCTCGAAACGCGCAGGCAGTTATGTCACGCTGCGCGATTTGATTGAATGGACCAGCAAAGACGCCGTGCGCTTCTTTTTGCTCAGCCGCAAGCCAGATACCGAATACGTGTTTGACATCGATCTGGCGCTGTCCAAAAACAACGACAACCCCGTCTACTACGTGCAATACGCCCACGCCCGGATTTGCTCGGTGCTGGCGGCGTGGGGCGGCGATGTCGGCAAACTGGCGCAGGTTGATTTGTCTCCCCTGCAAAGCCCGCAGGCGATGGGTTTGATGCTGCTGCTGGCCAAATACCCCGAGATGCTGACAGCTGCAGCACTTGACTTTTCGCCCCATGACGTCACCTTCTACCTGCGTGAGTTGGCCGCCGCGTACCACAGCTATTACGATGTCGAGCGTATTCTGGTGGACGATGAGCCCGTAAAGCTGGCGCGACTGGCCCTGGTGGCCGCTACCGCGCAGGTGTTGCACAATGGCTTGGCGACTTTGGGCGTGAGTGCGCCGCAAAAAATGTGACTTCACGATGACGATGATGACCATGATGAAATTGAACGAGACGACAGGCGAGCGGATGAAAAGTGAGCTGGGTGGAACGATTCTGGGCCTGATCATCGGCTTGGTCTTTGGCCTGGGTGCTGCGCTGGCCGTGGCAATTTATGTTGCCAAGGTGCCGAGCCCATTTGTTAATAAAGGCCAATCCCGCACACCCGATC
Organism: Polaromonas sp.; assembly: GCA_043777795.1. Lineage (GTDB taxonomy): Bacteria > Pseudomonadota > Gammaproteobacteria > Burkholderiales > Burkholderiaceae_C > JAAFIP01. The sequence goes on from JAYWHJ010000091.1 coordinate 1,150, forward strand.
AAGACGCGGTAGAAGCTAAAAAGAACAAGGATTGGGACCCCAATGCGCTGCTTTACGGCAAAAACCCCGCCAAACCGATTGCAACAGCACCCGCCCCGGCGGTTGCTCCAGCCGCTACCGCTTCTGGCACAGCATCACCGGCGCCGGTAGCGCCAGCTGTCGCGGGAGGGCCCGGTACAGCAATCAAGCCGGATGCGGCCAAGCCAGATACCGCCAAGGCGACACTGCCGAAATCCGACACCCCCCCCGCAGCGTCGCCAGACCCGTTGGGCGATTTGGCGCGCGCCAAGTCATCCAGTTCGGGGGCTGAGCCGTTTGTGTATTTTGTTCAGGTCGGTGCCTATCGAAACGCGGAAGACGCTGAAACTCAACGGGCCAAGCTGTCATTGACGGGCATAGAGGCCAAAGTGACAGAACGGGAGCAGTCGGGCCGGGCGATTTTCCGGGTGCGCGTCGGGCCCTTCAACAGCAAGGATGACGCCGAGCGCAGTAAGGAAAAGCTGGACGGCGCGGGGCTGGATACTGCGCTGGTACGGGTTCAGCGCTGAACTTTCGTCCGGATACGGGCTCACAGTGGGCGGACATCGGTGAAATTGTGGATTGACAAAGACAAAGGATTTGAAGATGAAGCGTCGTGATTTTTCTGCAGCCTGTTCTGCCGTGTTGGGCGGCTCCGCCATTGGTGCCTCGGCCTTGTATGCGCCAGTCGCCGTGGCTCAGGCCCAGCCTAAAAAGCCCGAAGCAGGTACGGATTACTACGTGCTGGACAAGCGTGCGCCCGTAGAGGCCCCCGCAGGCAAGATCGAGGTCGTGGAGTTCTTTTGGTACAACTGCCCCCATTGCAATCAGTTTGAACCCACGCTGGAAGCCTGGGTCAAAAACGTTGCCAAAGACGTGTCGGTACGCCGCGTGCCGGTGGGGTTTCGCGATGATTTTGTGCCTCAGCAGCGCCTGTTCTACGCGCTCGAGGCGATGGGATTGCTCGAAAAGATGCATGTCAAGGTATTTACCGCCATCCATGGCGAGAAACTGGTGCTTAACAAGAGTGACGTTATTGCCGACTGGGTCGCCAAGCAAGGTGTGGACAAGGCCAAGTTTTTGGAGCAGTACAACTCGTTCTCGGTGTCTACCAAGGCCACCAAAGCAACTCAGTTACAAAACACCTACAAAGTTGAAGGCGTGCCGGCCCTGGGTATTGCCGGGCGTTTCTACACCGACGGCACCTTGGCCAAAAATATGGAGCGCGGCCTGCTGATCACTGACTTTCTCATCAACGTCGTGCGCGCAGGCAAGTAAACCGCGCTTCGATCCTCAAAAAAGCCCGCTCGCAGCGGGCTTTTTTGTGCCCGGTGCACTCATTCAAACGTCTGCGGTCGCTACAATGGAAAGTCAAAATGAGCAAGATTCGTGCCTTCATGAAATCCCCCCTTCATCCTCCGTTACTACCTGCAACCCGCCTCGGCGGGCTGTTGCTGGCGTGCGTGTTGGCAAATGGTGCCGCCTGGGCTGAGAAGGCCGACCGAGGCAAGCCCATGAACATCGAGGCTGATGCGCTACGTTATGACGATCAAAAGCAAACCAGCGTCTTCACGGGCAAAGTCGTACTGACAAAAGGCACGATTGTGATTCGCGGAGGCAAGCTTGATGTGCGGCAAGACGCGCAGGGGTTTCAATATGGCGTGGTCACCGCCGAGCCCGGCAAGCTGGCGTTTTTCCGGCAAAAGCGCGACGGGGTGGACGAGTTCATCGAGGGCGAGGGTGAAGTCATTGAATACGATGGCAAGGCAGACACGGTCAAGTTCATCAAGCGTGCGCAGTTGCGGCGCCTGCGCGGGACCGTGCTGAGTGATGAAATGACGGGTGCCGTCATTGTGTATGACAACTCGACAGATGTTTTCACGGTTGATGGCGGTGCGTCGAAAGGCACGCCCAATGCGCCGGGAGGCCGGATACGTGCCATGTTGACACCCAAGCCCGATCCAGCGGATGGGCCATCTGCCGCGCCGGCCGGGCCAGCGAGTCGCCCAGGCGGCGGTCAAACGCCGGCGCCGTCATCGCAGTTGCGCCCAAGTACGGTATTGAACGCCCTCCCGGCTCAGACTCCTTCCGTGCCCGCCTCGTCTGCAGGCGGCGATAAAAAGTGACGGCTGTGTACCCCGAGGTGCAGCCTGTCGGCGAAGATTCTGTGACAAGTGCCGCGCAGCCCGAAAGCAGGCTGGAGGCTATTGGTTTACAAAAGTTTTATGGCAGCCGGAAGGTTGTCAAAGATGTCTCCCTGGTTGTGCGCAAGGGCGAGATCGTGGGTCTGTTGGGCCCCAACGGGGCAGGCAAGACCACATCGTTCTACATGATTGTGGGGTTGGTGCGGGCCAGTGGGGGTGACATCACCATCGATGGAAAATCGGTGGAGCACATGCCTATTCACCGTCGAGCGCGCCTGGGTTTGAGTTATTTGCCGCAAGAGGCGTCGATCTTTCGCAAGCTCAACGTGGAAGACAATGTGCGCGCCGTACTGGAGCTGCAGTATTACACCGACGGCCCCAAAGTCGGCCAGCCACTTGACAAGGCCGAAATTGAATCACGCCTGACGGGTTTGCTTCAAGAACTGAGGGTGGAGCATCTGCGTGCTTCGTCGGCGTTGGCGCTTTCGGGTGGCGAGCGCAGACGTGTCGAGATTGCCCGGGCTCTGGCAACGCAGCCGCGCTTTATCCTGCTGGATGAACCGTTTGCGGGCATTGACCCCATCGCCGTGATCGAGATTCAACGCATCATCGGCTTCCTGAAAGATCGGGGTATCGGCGTGCTGATCACCGACCACAACGTGCGTGAAACTTTGGGTATTTGCGACCACGCCTACATCATCAATGATGGCAACGTACTGGCACAAGGCACGCCAACAGACATTGTGAATAACCCCGATGTACGCCGCGTGTACCTTGGCGAGCATTTCCGGATGTGACGATGCCCCCAC
>JAYWHJ010000092.1:0-4116 GCA_043777795.1 Polaromonas sp.
ACCGCTTTGTGGCGATGAGTTCGGGGGGGCGTAATTCCGCTTTGTCGTCGGTTGTGTGAATTGAAAAAGCGACAACGACAGGCTCCTTCCAGCCCACAACGGAAGTCTCGTTCCAAAAGCCAAAGCTCGAATTAGCGTCGGGTTCGTTGCTCCAAAGCAGCCAGTCGCTAAAGACCGCAACTGGCCCATAGCAGCCGTAGCGGCTGGCTATCGATAATGCTTTAAGTTGCCGGGTGCGAGTGTGCACCCTGTGCAAACCATCCTTAAACGCGCTTGCGGTACTCGCCAGTGCGGGTGTCGATCTCAATCTTGTCGCCCTGAGCCACAAAAATCGGCACGCCAACATCAAACCCGGTCGCAATCTTGGCAGGCTTGAGAACTTTGCCAGAGGTGTCGCCCTTGACCGCAGGCTCGGTCCAAGTAATCTCGCGCACCACGCTGGTAGGCAATTCAACCGAAATGGCTTTTTCGTCATAGAACACCACTTCCAGCTCCATGCCGTCCTCCAGGTAGTTCAGCGAATCGCCCATGTTTTCGGCCTCTACTTCGTACTGGTTGAACTCACTGTCCATGCAGATGTACATCGGGTCGGCAAAATAGCTGTAGGTGCAGTCTTTTTTGTCCAAAATGACCTGATCCATCTTGTCGTCTGCCTTGAACACCACCTCAGTGCCGAAGTTGGCAATCAGGCTTTTGAGCTTCATGCGCACGGTGGCCGAGTTGCGGCCGCCACGGCTGTATTCGGTTTTCAAAACGACCATCGGGTCTTTACCGTGCATAACTACGTTGCCGGCGCGAATTTCTTGAGCTATTTTCATGGGTGAAGCAGTTTCTAAAGTGGAGCAGTGCGCAGCCTGGAAGGGCTTGAAGGGCTCTGCTGAGGGTAGCTGCGCAGGCCATCTGCGCAAAACCCCTGATTTTAGCCGGTTTCGGGCTGGTTTGAGTGTCAAGCAGGCGGCAAAAAAGCAAAGTCACCAAATACCGTATAGGCCAGAAAAGCAACTTTGTACTGACTGGCAAACACGGGCAATCGGCAAGCTTTGGGGAGGCCGTGACGCTCTTGCGCCGAAGTAGATTCGCCAAAATGGCGCGGCGTTGTGCAGGGTTACAGGCCTATTTAGCCAGCAAACTATTCACCGCATTGATGTCTTCAGGCTTCAAAGTACCATTGGCTTGGCGCAGTTTCAGGCCGCCTACCAGCACGTCGTAGCGGGCTTTGGCCAGGTCGCGTTTGGTTTGGAAGAGTTGACTTTGGCTGTTAAGCACGTCGATGTTGATGCGCACGCCTACCTGGTAGCCCAGCTTGTTGGCGTCTAGCGCGCTTTGGCTGGAGGCTTCGGCGGCTTCCAGGGCTTTGACTTGGCCTTGGCCTGAGACTACGCCGAAGTACGCGGTGCGGGTGGCTTGGGCGATGCTGCGCTTTGCGCCTTCCAGGTCATTGCGCGCTTTGTCTTCAAGCTGTAGAGTCTCCTTGATGCGGTTTTGGATAGCGAAGCCTGCAAAGAGCGGCAGGTTCAGGGCAATGCCGACGGTGGCGCTTTGCGAGCGGTTGTTCAGTACGCCCAGGTTGGTGCTGCGGCTGGTGGCCAAGCTGGCGTTGGCGTCTATCGTGGGGCGGTTGCCAGCTTCGGCTTTTTCGGTTTCGAGTTTGGCAACGTCCAAGGCCAGCACTGCAGCTTTGATGCTGGGGTGCTCTTGCTCCGATTGCTGCACCCAGGTGTTCACATCGCTGGGCCTAGGAGCGGGCAGAGCCAGAGGCAGGGCGACTGGTTTGGGCTCAGAGTTGTCTTTGCCGACCAAAATGTCCAGCGCAATTTTTTTGACGCGCAGGTCGTTTTCTGCGGCGATCTCTTGGGCTGTTACCAAATCGAAGCGCGCTTGGGCTTCGCGGGTATCGGTGATGGTGGATGTGCCCACCTCGAAGTTGCGTTTGGCTGACGCTAGCTGCTCGGCGACAGCGGCTTTTTGGGCTTTCACAAAAGTCAGGCTGTCTTGGCTGGCCAGTACGTCAAAGTAGGCTTGGCTCACGCGCACGATGAGGTCTTGCTCTGCGCTGTCCAGTGTCGTTTTAGCTAGCATGGCTTGTTTTTCGCCTTGGGCGGCAGTGGCGCGATTGGCTGGGCGGTACAGGGGTTGTGAGGCACTGAGGGAGACGGTTTGGTTAACGGGGGTTCGACTGGCGTTGGGGTTGGTGTTATCGGTATACCCCACGCTGCCGCCTGCGCTTAAGCCCACAGTTGGCAACAGACCGGCCTTGGCTTGCTCGGCTCTGTACAGATTAGCCTCGTACTGCGACTTGGCTGACTGGTAGGTGGCATCGTAGGTGCGGGCGGCCTCGTACAGCTGCGACAGATTCTGCGCAAAAGCGGGCGCGCAGACAGCGCTGACCATGGCACTGAGCAATAGGAGGCGGGGCGTTTTCATAACGGTCCTTTGGGATAAATTAATAGCGGGGCACCGAGGGGTCGGCCTCGTCGCTCCAAGCGGCTATGCCACCGGCGATGTTGATGACCTGCTCAAAGCCGTTTTGCAGTAAATAATGCGCCACCCGCTGGCTGCGAATGCCGTGGTGGCACAGACAGGCAATGGGACGATCTTTGGGCAGCTCTGCTAGCCGGGCGGGGACGTCCTGCATGGGGATGCTCAGCACGTCAAATGCCTGCGCGCCGTCCAGCGGGCGAATGGCTGCGGTGTTGAACTCCCAGGTCTCGCGCACATCCAGCACCAGGGGGGCAGTTCCCGGTTGGGCAGCGGTCCATTGGGCGAAGGCTGCGGGGCGGATTTGCGGGATCATATTTGCGCGACGGTACTAGAAGCTGAACTTGGAGTTTTCTGCAAAGCCCAGTAGGCGCGGGGCTACGGTGTCCCAGGGTTGGGTGGTTACCGTGCCATCGGTGGCAACAGCTTGCACCGGTTTGGTGACAAAGGTGGCGCGCATCATGGGCTCCTCACCCACCACGGCTACCAGGCGGCCACCGGGTTTGAGCTGAGCCAGCAAACTGATCGGAATATGCGCCACCGAGCCGGACAGCACGATGACGTCAAAGGGGCCGTCTACGTTCAAATCTTTGGAGCCGTCGGCGGTGCGCACTTCGCAGTTGTGGATGCCAGCTTTTTGCAAATTCTCGCGCGCGGTTTGCGCCAGCTCGGGCACGATCTCCAAGGTGATGACGCGCTGGGCGCGGTGCGACAGCAGGGCGGCCATGTAGCCGCTGCCTGTGCCAATCTCCAGCACCTTCTCATGCTTGTGCACGGCAAGGTCTTGCAACATGCGCGCTTCTACTTTGGGCGACAGCATGCTTTGGCCGTTTTTGCCGCCATCGCGCAGGGGAATCTCCATGTCCACAAAGGCAAGGGCTTTGTGGGCCAGGGGGCAAAAATCTTCGCGCTTGACGTTGGCCAAGAGTTGCAAAATTTGGTTGTCCAGCACGTCCCAAGGGCGGATCTGCTGCTCGATCATGTTGAAGCGGGCTTGTTCGATGTTCATGGTGCGGTCTTCAAAAGTGTGTTCAGGTGCATTACTCGGCTGAGCGTGGCAAACCCTCGATTTTAGGCGGGCTTTGCAGCTCGTCTGTACGCTGCGGCGCTTTACCAGTAAAAAGTCGTAGTAGCCATTTGGCAAAATCATCCATGTAGCAGTAAACCACCGGCACGACCACCAAGGTCAGCAGAGACGAAGTGATCACCCCGCCAATGACGGCCTGGCCCATGGGCGCCCGCTGCTCGGATCCTTCGGTGAGCGCAAAGGCCAGCGGTACCATGCCAAATATCATCGCCAGTGTGGTCATCAAAATCGGGCGTAGGCGCACCTTGGCGGCTAGTAGCAGAGCGTTTTCGCGGTCCAGGCCGGGGGTGATCACTTTGCCTTGCTCGTCTAGCTCCGGCTCACGCACGCGGATGGCAAAGTCCACCAGCAAAATGGCGTTCTTTGTCACCAGGCCCATCAGCATGACCACGCCAATCACCGAGAACATTGACAAGGTGGAGCGAAACAGCAGCAAAGCTAGCACCACGCCAATCAAGGTCAGCGGCAGGGAGGTCATCAAAGCCAGAGGCTGGAAAAAGCTTTTGAACTGGCTGGCCAAAATCATGTAGATAAAGATCACCGCCAGCGCC
>JAYWHJ010000093.1:0-11610 GCA_043777795.1 Polaromonas sp.
CTCTTCGGCACCACTGACAAAATCAGCTGCATAACTGTGCGCAGAATATGAACCATCGTCAGAGGAGCTTTGCACATGCTGCAAAGCGTTTTCCATCGACCGGGCGAGTGCCGACAAGACTATAAAACCTACCGTAGAGGAACTACCCGCCAGCGAATGAGCGAAAACAATTGCATCATTGGGTAAAGGCTGGTTAGGCTCCAGCGACCACTCCGTCAGGCACGTCACCAACCGACGCGACCACTCGTCAGCCTCATTGAGGTAAACGTTGTACAAAGGCAAGTTGATGCGCAATGGGCCAATCGCTTTGTATTGCTCATCAGACGCCAAAGAAGCCGAACCTGAATTGACACTGCCCGCAAGTGCATGCATAGATGACGCTTGGTTAGCGGCGCTCCCAACGCCCGCTAGACCAGGGCGACTCGATTCACCGCTGCCCAAGCTGGCAAAAATGATACCCAGGTCACCCAGTGGAGTCGGTTCAGGTTCCTGCGAAAACGTCATTGGCTGGGTGGCATGCGCGTCAAAATCCATGACCTTGACACCAGCCTGTAGCAACGTCTCGTTTGCACTGGGCGCTAACGGCAAGGAGCTATTCACGATATTTCCGCTTGGCTCAGCAGCGGCAGATTTTTCCTCTGCGGCGACTACCAATGCGTCTTGCTCTTGCATCGCACGCTCAAAGGCAGCAAACTCTTCAGAGCTAACCAATTCGTCGCTCAATGCATTAGCGTCGTCGCTCAAGTCAATGGTGATGCCATCCATGTCAAGCGCTTCCTGATCCGCAGTAACAAGCGCGGGCGTATCACTAAACACATCTACAAATCCATCTGCGCTATCTGACGTTGCATCCATAGCAGTCAACTCAACTACAGGTGATTGCCCAAATACAGTTATTGGCTCTGCTGCTGGCGCACTTAAATCTACTACTGAGAAACTGTCATCCACGGTCAAGGTAGAGGGGTCGGCTTTATCAAAGTCGAAATCCAAATCGAAATCAGGCGCTTCTTGTCCAAGGGGCAAGGGTAAGCTGACAGAACGTTCAGACATTTTTGGCAAACCCAGATCTAGCCCTTGAGGCGCCTCAGGCAAAGCGCTTAATTGCACCCCACTGGTTACGGGTGCATCCACTTCGAAATCTGGCAACCGCATATCAAATGCAAAATCAAGATCAGCCGGTTGAGAAGCTGCAGGTGGTATGGGCGCCGCATCAAAGCTTGATGCCACATGCTCGTGGGTGGGCGCAACCACAGGAGTCGCAGACGCGCCACGAGAAACCTGTGATTCCATCTTGTTGTCGAGGTGCAGTGGCAAATACTGCCCGTTAACGCGCAAAGCATCTGCACTGGCCCGAAACGGACCCGAAGACCATGCTTGTGCACGGCCCACGGAAATATCGTCCACCCAGCGAGACATGCCGGTTAGGCCTTCTGAAGCCGTGTTGCACAGTGCGTCATCCGCTGGTTTTTGATCTGCTAACCAAGCGTTGAGCATTTGCTCAAGCGACCAGCCGGCCTCGCCGAAGGTATCTAGACCTACCATCCGGGAGCTGCCTTTGAGCGTATGAAAGGCACGGCGCAGCGTGGTCATATCTGCCAGATTACTAGGGTCGGATGCCAGTGCTTTAATGGCCGATTGGCCATTGCCAATGACTTCACGCGCCTCTTCCAAAAAGATGTCAAGCAGCTCCGCATCGTCGTCGTCCAAAGCATCCTGCGCGGCGATTTCAAGGGCCGTGGTGACACTGACAGCCACACTGGATATGACTGCAGCTGGCACGAGCGAAACCGTACTTGTTTCATTCACAGAAGCGGTGATTGTGGCTTGCGTGAGAGGAATAGGGGTATTCACCCGGCCCATCAAGGGCTTGAGTTCACCACGTTCTTCATCGAATACAAATAACTTTTTAGCCAACACTGGCTGGTAGCTCAGCATGTCGATCAAAAAGCCAAGCGCCCCTAGGTTATTACCAATTTTGTCAAAAGTACCTGCTGCCCGGGCACGCACATCATCAATCTCAGTGACTAGAATTTGCTCGACACTGTCACGCATGCGCAACACGGCATGGGAAGCGTGGTCTAGTCCCAGCACTGAAAGCACCCCGCGCATTTGCGCTAAACGTGAAGGCACATTGGATAAGGCCGCTTTATCTTTTGGATCGCGGAAAAACTGATCCATCGATTTTTCAAGTTCGGCCAACGAGGTTTTCAGCTCGCCCACTACGCTGCCCATGGTTTGCTTATCGCTTACCCGGCGATAGAGCTCCTCCATCCAAGGCTCAAGCGCTTGGTTAGTGGCACCATTTCGAGCGTTTTCTATCCGCTGTGCTAAGTGATTTACACGTGCAGTCAGCGCTGGATCGTTGGGGTCAAAATCTTCAAAGCCTGCTTCTAAATACAGAATTGAGGTTGCCACCTCCATGCCCAAAGCAGGCTCTGGGGCGTGACCGCTTCTCATTGATGCTTCAGCTACACCTATAAGGGCTTTGGAAAGTGCTTGACCACTTGGTAGCAACTTGGCAATGGAATCAACAATTAGGCTGAACTGGTCTTGCACGGGCTTGAGTTTACTCATGTCACCCGCAGAAAGACCAGACCATGACTCTTTGGCTGCCATGATGCGCTTACGCGCTTGAACCAGCAAGGCAGGATCGAACTGCCCATACGGTGATTTGGCATAGTTAACAGGCGGATGCGCTGCTAAACCATACGCCATGCGTACTTCACCCAACAACGGAGCTATTATCTTTGGTTGCGCCTGTGCACAAAAGAACAAAAGGTCCTGTGCCAAACGATCAGACACCGTCATGTCGCCTTTGACGTGCAAAGCCATTTGGGTCAAGATACGCGAGGCAGTGCGCTTGATGTACACATCACCCATTAGACTGTTTGAAGCAATAGCCTCAAAAAATCCGGCAGCGATACGCCAAAAAATTGTGAACTGCCGCTCTACTGTATGGTCTAGTGGAGTGGCCACTGCCGCGCACAGTTTGGCCAAATTGCCTGCGCAGGGCGCATCCAGGGCTTTGATGACCATCAAGCCAGCTTTATCGAATTCAGCACGTGTATCGGCATTGATATGCGCAGGGGCGATACCCGTGTCAACCACATCGATCCAGCGCCATGCGTGGCTCCACAAATCAGCTGGATGTATGCGGGTAGCACCTGCAATTTCTTGGACTTGAGCATATTGCTCAAACAGTGTGACGGGGGTCTGCGATTTACCCGCCAAGACAGTTTCTAAAAAACCCGTCAACGCAAAACCTGCACGCTCAATTTTTGCAGCGGCAGCTTCGGTGCATAGTTCTGGTTTGGAGACAAACCTTTGAACCGCGTTTTCCATGCTGCGCAAAACAATAGCAGGGCCTGCAAAGCCCACCATTTCCAGTGCGCCCACCGCTTGGTGCAATTGCTGGCGAGAAATGCGCAGCTGTCCGGTATCTACGCTTGCGAGGTCGGAACCGCGCGCCAAGTCTGCATCGCGCACATAGCGACGTAGCGCTTTGGTAGCGGTGTCCAACGACTTGCGCAGCTCATCCAGTACCCAAGCAAGTGGCCCTAAGTCGTTGGCATGGACATCCATTCCCGACGCAACCGTTGCAGTATCGAAGTTTTGCATGGATAACAGCGCCCTAATCTTCGTATTAAATGGTTACCCAACACTGCTAAACCAGCAGTGCAAGCCGTATTTCGATTAACCGATTTTGAATCGCGATACCGACTGGCGCAGCTCTTCCGCCATTCGGCTCAGATCACGCACCTGCTGTGCGGTAGAACGTGTACCTTCACCAGTTTGCTCGGTCACGGCAAAAATGTGCTGGATATTACCAGCTACCACGTTAGCAGAATCAGCCTCACGCGATGCAGATTGGGAAATTTGTTCAATCAGGTCAGCCAGTTTGCGCGACACCGCGTCAATCTCGGACAACGCGGTACCTGCTGTATCAGAGAGTTTGGCCCCTTCCACCACACCCTGGGTAGAGCGTTCCATAGCGGCAACTGCATCTTGGGTATCGGTTTGAATGGTTTTCACCAACGCAGCAATCTGCTTAGTTGCGTCGCCAGAGCGCTCCGCCAATCGTTGCACCTCTTCTGCAACCACAGAGAAGCCTCGCCCGGCTTCACCTGCAGAGGCTGCCTGGATAGCAGCGTTCAAAGCCAGCACGTTGGTTTGTTCGGTAATGTCAGAAATTAGCTCCGTAATTTCACCAATCTCTTGTGACGATTCGCCCAGCCGCTTGATACGCTTGGAGGTGTCCTGAATTTGATCCCGGATCGAGTTCATACCACCGATGGCGTTTTGCACAGCGGCCAAACCTGATTCAGCAGCGATCAGCGACTGGCGCGCAACCGTGGCAGACTCCTGAGCTTGTGATGACACTTGGTTGATACGACCTGCCATGTCCAACACGGACTGACCGGTTTCCCGAATTTCGCGCAGCTGCTCAGTAGATGCCGCCAGCAGCTCTGTGGAGGTACCCTCCACGGCAGCGGTAGTTTGAGCTACGCGAGTAGCCGTGTTTTGCACGTTACCTACCAAGGACCGCAACTCTTCCACCGTATAGTTCACAGAATCTGCAATAGCGCCGGTAATATCCTCCGTTACAGTAGCTTCTTGGGTCAAATCTCCCTCTGCCACTGACTGTAATTCGTTCATCAAACGCAAAATAGCGGCCTGGTTGGCATCGTTTACACGCTTGGCCTCGTGCTCTTGACCTTGCGCCATTTGCTGCTGCGCTTCAGCCACACCTTGGCGTTTACGGCTGTCTTGTAGCTGGACATAAGCCAAGCCAGCCGCAGAGGCCAGTGCCAAGAGACCCGACAAAATCAGCCCAGTCAAAGCCAAGAGCCCCAAACCCGAAGCGCCCGAAAGTTTGTCTTGTAGACTCTGTAGTTGCAGGCGCAATGGCTCGCTGTCCGCAATAATGGCTGACTGAGCCTCGCGAGCAGAAACTAAGCCTTGCAAGTTACCCAAAATCGCACCTGCTTGACCACGAGTTTGCTCATACAGCTTTAGCAGCGCATCTAAGCGCTCACGGGTTTGCGGGTCTTTGGATGCCGCCAAACGCAGCTCGGGGCTACCATCGAGCAAACCTTGGGCAATCTCTTTGAAAGAATTCAAATCTTTACCTAACAAGAACACCGCTTCAGGGCTCACACCCTCCATCGTCAAAAACTCGTTGGCTGACTTACCAATGCGCTGAGTCAACATCACCAATTGACCTGAAGCAGAAATTTCAGCTGGGGCCGCGTTCTGTTGTAACTTCAATGAGGAGATGGTTTCAGCCACCTCAAGCAAATCAGAAGACTGACGGTTAATTGCACGCAAAGCACTACCCACTTGGGTCAAAATTTTCTGCTGGTCCATCACCGTTTTGGAGTTTTTTTCTGCACGGTCGACCAAAGGAATTAGCTTGTCAACATCCTCCTGCAAATTAGCTGCTACTGAATCCAAATTCAGTGCCGTGTCACCGCTTTTGAGGCCACGAACCGTTTTTACCAAAACGTCTGAGCTTTCTCGTACGTCCGGGAAAGCCTGCGCACTACCCACCAATGCTTGCGAAACAGATTTAGCAAGGCGCTGCGACTGGGTTGCCGAGTCGCCCGTTGCAGCGACCCCTCGACCAATTTTACTGGCTTGAGACAGAGCAAGGAACGTAATGAGAGCCAATAGCGCTAAGGCTGCCACAAGCATGATTGTGAGAATACGTTGGTGCTGGGTCACCATGCGCGTGCCCAACAATGGCACCGTAATTTCGTCTGTCTTTTCGGCACCTAGCCCGGCTTTTTCATCCAGCATGCTTCCAGCAAAACCGTCTCTCCGCTCCGTCAGGCTTTGCGAGGACGTATCCATCGCCATCATGCCGCCGGTAACGTCCATCGACATGGCACCGTCCGGGTTGAGACTCGCATCGGACACAAAAGACGGCTCATCCGACTTAGCATTTGGCTTGAAAAGACGGGAGAATCGATTAGTTACTGACATAGTGTGTGCCTTCTCAAAGAGGTCGCCTTGGTGTAGTTAAAGCTTGAATTACGTGGGACAAGGATGAAAAAAATCATTTAACAGTACATTAATTTGCCATGATCGTCAGGAAATCGGGTTGACTTGACATCGTTTGCAAATTTATTTCTTGCCATTGCTTGCCATCTCGGTCGGTATAGCTTCCTGCAAAAAAATTAGGCGCGTCGTCCGCTGCCTCTTCGCGCGACACAAAATCTTGTGCGTTTCGTAGCCCACTTAGGCGGTCAATTAATATCGCACAATTAATCTCCAGTGCGGGATTGAGTGACACCAAGCGAGCCTGCTCGTGCGCTGACTCGGAGCGACGCACCGGGATTTTCCCAGTGACAAAACTGGCAAAATCCACCACACCAAATAGACCGCCGCGTAAGTTGGCCACACCCAAAAACCAACTCTGCGTGTAGGGAACGACTTGTACCGCCGCCAACGGAAATATCTCTCCCGCCTGCGCCAAAGGTATCAACATTGAACTCCCTGCCGACTCTACAGCCAACCAGCTAGCAGACACGCCTTCTGTACGCGCTTGCTGTAGCCTGCCCGCCAAGCGGGTTTGCAGATCTCTAAGCGCTTGGCGGTTACGGGTAGCCATTGATTACGTGTCTTTCTAGCTGACTGAGTCTTCGGTAGGCGTAAGTTAGCCCAACGCTTTGATTTTTGCCATCAATTCAGCGGCATCCACCGGCTTGGTGATGTAATCGCGCGCGCCTTGGCGCATGCCCCATACACGATCTGTTTCTTGATTTTTACTGGTACACATAATAATGGGCACATCCGCAAACTGCGGATCACGTGAAATGGCGCGGGTAAGCTGAAACCCGTTTTGGCCCGGCATAACGACATCCATCAAGATCAAATCCGGCTTTTCCTCGGCCAGTTTGCGAAAAGCATCTTCCGCGTCCTCTGCGCTGCGCACTGCAAAGCCGTGTTTGACCAGCAAATTGGTCATAAACATAATTTCTGTTTTCGAATCGTCCACGACGAGTACTTTGTGTATAGCCATTTTATGCTCCTTGAACCGCTGTACCGTGCTGCAGTACGGCTTGTAATAACTGGTCTTTGGTGAACGGTTTGGTAAGATATTCTTGGCTACCTACCATCCGTCCACGGGCCTTATCAAACACACCGTCTTTAGATGACAGCATCACGATTGGCGTGTTGGCGAATTTGTCATTGCGTTTGATGATGGCGCAGGTTTGATAGCCATCCAGGCGCGGCATCAAAATATCGCAAAAAATCAAATGCGGCAAAAAATCGTTGACTTTAGACAAAGCATCAAAACCGTCTTCAGCCAGCAAGACATCGTGACCGCCCTGCTTGAGAAAGATCTCCGCGCTACGGCGAATCGTATTGCTGTCGTCAATGACTAGCACTTTGTATCCAGATGGGGCTACGCTCAAAGCTTGCTCCTGGGGTATGTAGGCCAATGATTTTGCATGTGTAACTACTGGTTTTCCCAAGAGTAACTCAAATCTGTACCATTTCAAAGTCTTCTTTGCGGGCGCCGCATTCTGGACAAGTCCAATTCATCGGTACGTGGGCCCAAAGTGTGCCAGGTTGTATGCCGTGGTCTGGTGCGCCAGTTGTCTCGTCATAGATCCAACCGCAGATCAAACACATCCAAGTTTTGTTGTTTTCGCTGACGTTCATTTTGTCTTAAATTGCCATTCGATAGAATGACGCATTGTATCGACAGCTAGACACTTTTTCTAATTTTTGGCCGATCGGCCTCTTCATGGCAAACCTACCTCGCTTCAGCCCATTTGACACTTTGACGCCCCCGCCAGAGCACGATGCGCAACAGGATGCATCCACTGCCTGCGTGTTGGTTTTTAACGCCAGCGACCCCTCTGGCGCCTCTGGATTAGCCGCTGACGTGTTGGCTGTCGCCTGTGTTGGCGCCCACCCTATGCCCGTTACAACGGGAGTATATGTGCGCGATACCACGGAGATTTTGGAGTTCTTTGCACTGGACGAGGATGCGGTAGAAAGCCAAGCCCGTACGGTGTTGGAGGACGTGACGGTGCAGACGATCAAGCTGGGATTTTTGGGCTCACCAGAGACCATTGCGGTCGTAGCGGAGATTGCCACTGACTACGACGAAGTGCCCATCATCGCCTATATGCCTAGCCTGTCTTGGTGGTCTGATGCAGAGATCGACAGCTACCTAGACGCTTTTACAGAACTGCTGATGCCCCAGATTACAGTGTTGGTTGGAAACCACAGCACCTTGTGGCGCTGGCTGCTTCCCGACTGGAGCGGCGAACGCAGTCCAAGTGCACGCGACCTGGCGAAAGCCGCTGCTGACCATGGTGTGCCCTATACGCTAGTGACGGGCATCCCTCTTGCGGACCAGTTCATTGACAACGCGTTAGCCACTCCAGAGGCACTGTTGGGTGGCGAGAAATTTGAGCGTTTTGAAGCTACATTTGTAGGAGCAGGCGAGACGGTGTCAGCCGCGCTAGCGGCCCTGCTGGCCAATGGCGACGATTTGGTTGCCGCCACTAAAGAAGCTCTGGTGTTTTTAGACCGCAGCTTAGACGCAGGTTTTCGACCAGGTATGGGCCACGTCGTGCCGGACCGCATGTTTTGGGCCCAACCTGAAGAGGAGGAAAGTCCACTATCCGAAGAGGAGATGCGCATGCTGCAAACGCTGGACATGCCAACATCTGACACCAAACACTGAGCCATCAACAGTCGGCTCGCGTGCACATTTCGCACATTTACACCTATCCACATGACCACTATTGACCGTAACCAAGCCCTCTTTACACGCGCACAAACCGTGATCCCTGGCGGGGTGAACTCGCCTGTGCGCGCTTTCAAAGCCGTAGGCGGCACGCCGCGATTTGTCCAGCGAGCACAAGGTGCCTACTTTTGGGATGCCAACGGCAAAAAGTACATCGACTACATCGGCTCTTGGGGCCCCATGATTCTTGGCCATGGCCACCCTGCAGTGGTCGAAGCGGTACAAAAAGCAGCCTTAGAAGGCTTCTCTTATGGGGCTCCGACTGAGCGGGAAGTGGATCTGGCTGAAGAGCTGGTCAAACTCGTGCCGTCAATGGAGATGGTGCGCTTGGTCAGTTCAGGCACCGAGGCG
The DNA here is from genome assembly GCA_043777795.1 of Polaromonas sp. Taxonomy (GTDB): domain Bacteria; phylum Pseudomonadota; class Gammaproteobacteria; order Burkholderiales; family Burkholderiaceae_C; genus JAAFIP01. The sequence continues at coordinate 9,122 of JAYWHJ010000093.1, forward strand.
GGCATGAGCGCCATTCGCTTAGCCCGTGGAGCTACAGGGCGCAACAAGATCATCAAATTTGAAGGTTGCTACCACGGCCACTCCGATGCATTATTGGTCAAGGCAGGGTCTGGTTTGGCCACATTTGGCCATCCCAGTAGCGGCGGCGTCCCAGCCGAAGCGGTCCAGCATACCCTAGTGTTGGAGTTCAACAACATTCCCCAACTCGAAGCCTGCTTTGCCCTGCACGGCGGCGACATCGCGTGCTTGATGGTCGAAGCCATTGCCGGCAATATGAACTTCATCCGCTCCAGCGCCGCCTTTGCCAAGCGCTGCCGCGAGCTGTGCACGGCGCATGGTGCCCTCTTAGCCTACGACGAAGTGATGACTGGCTTTCGCGTCGGTCTAGGCGGTGCCCAGCAAGTGCTGGGCATTACACCGGATATGACTGTGCTGGGCAAGGTCATTGGCGGCGGCATGCCACTGGCGGCGTTTGGCGCTTCTCGCAAGGTCATGGAGCAGCTTGCCCCGCAAGGTCCGGTTTACCAAGCGGGCACGCTCAGCGGTAACCCTATAGCCACGGCCTGCGGCCTGGCCACTTTGATAGAGATTCAAAACCCAGGGTTTTATGAAGCGTTGTCTGAGCGCACGCAATCGCTTACCGATGGTTTGCGCAGCGCCGCACACGCAGCAGGCATTCCCTGGAGCGCCGATTGCCAAGGAGGTATGTTTGGTTTCTTGCTATTGGCTGAGTTGCCGCAAAACTACGGCGCCGTGATGAAAAGCGACAGCGCCATGTTCAATAAGTTCTTTCACGGCATGCTGGACCGCGGCGTTTACTTTGCACCCGCGCTTTACGAAGCGGGCTTTGTCAGCTCCGCGCACACTGCGCAAGACATTGCGGACACCGTGGCCGCGGCTAAAGAGGTATTTGCGAGTCTGTAACGGCGCAAAACTGCCGGCAAGCACTGGCTTTATCGGGTGCAGCACTAAGATAATACGCTATAAATTAAATAGCTTCTCCCGCATTATTTTATTGGCCTGCAGCCCGATTAACATCTACAAACCGGCTCCAAAAGCAGTAAATTTCCGGTTGTTAACCGATACCGACACTTTCGTAGCTTCCCAAACGCTCCAAGACTTGAGTTTGACTTATTTTTAAGGTACTGAACGGACTGCAAGCCAATAAAATATTGCGAGAGCAGCTATGCTAAATATAGCGTCGAAATTTCTATTTATTCAAGCTTTGGCTGATCACGTCCAGCACCACGGCATCGGGTGCACCACGCACACTTGCTTGGCCAGGCTGATCGATAGTGACGAACTTGATTTCTCCAGCTTCTGCTTTTTTGTCGCCGCGCATCAGTTGCAAGTAGCGCTGCGCCACACCGCTGACCTGCTCCATGCGCAAGTTAGGCGCCACCGTGGGTAACCCTGCGCGCTCAATCAATTGCCGCAAACGCAGCACGAACGCTTCGTCCACTAAGCCCAACGCTTGAGACAAGCGCGCAGCCATCAACATACCGCAGCCCACCGCCTCGCCATGCAGCCAAGCGCCGTAGCCCATCCCCGCCTCGATCGCATGACCAAAGGTATGACCAAAATTCAAAATAGCGCGCAGGCCCTGCTCCCGCTCATCTACGCCCACCACATGCGCTTTGATCTCACAACTGCGCTGCACCGCATAGGCTAGCAACTTGGCATCACCCCGACGCAAACCCTCCATATGCTCCTCTAGCCAAGCCAGAAACGCCATGTCAGCAATCGGCCCATACTTGATCACCTCAGCCAGCCCGGCGGACATCTCGCGCACGGGCAGCGTCTTGAGGGTGTCCAAGTCGCATACCACCAAGGCCGGTTGGTAAAACGCACCAATCATGTTTTTACCCAAGGGGTGGTTGATCGCCGTTTTACCGCCTACCGACGAATCTACCTGCGCCAGCAAGGTCGTGGGTACTTGCACAAACGGCACGCCGCGCATGTAGCTGGCAGCGGCAAAACCGGTCATATCGCCCACTACGCCCCCCCCCAGGGCAAACAGCACAGTCTTACGGTCACAGCCATGGGTCAGCAAAGCATCAAAAATCAAATTCAGCGTCTGCCAGGATTTATGGGCTTCGCCGTCTGGCAAGACCACAACATGTACCTTGGAGTACTTGCCATGTAAGGCTTGGGTTAAGCGCTGTGCGTAAAGCGGTGCCACAACGGTATTGCTGACGATCAATGCCGTGTGCGCGCTGGGCAAAGCGGCATAAGTGCCGGGTTGGTCAAACAGGCCCGTGCCAATGACAATAGGATACGAGCGTTCGCCAAGCGCGATGGTAAGGCTGTGTGGGGGTGGAGAGCTGGTGTTCACACCTAGATTATCTGCGCAGAAACCGGCAAATTCGTACCACCAGGTTTGTGTTTGGTCATCACCGCGTGCAGTGCAGCGCCTTGCTCTATCACTTGCCTCTTTGACCGGCAGGCACCACGCCAATCAGCTCCAGCTGCATCACTATCATGTTAAC
>JAYWHJ010000094.1:0-4076 GCA_043777795.1 Polaromonas sp.
CTGAAACTTTCACTTGAACTCCCTGAGACTGAGCATACAAGGAGGCAGCGGCCCTAGGCCGCAACGGGGGACAGCCGCGGAGCTGAGTACACCGTCGGCCAACTCGCGTACAAAACTGACCGAATCCCTCTGAGTACACCATCCGCCTGCTCCCGTACAAAACTTGGCCAAGGATCCCCCGCTAAAATACATACACTTTGTTTTGCAGCCGTGCAGGCTAGCCAACCACCATGACCGTACCCACTGCTATCCGCTTGACCGAAGTCAAGCTCCCCCTAGACCACTCGCCTGAGGCGATCAACGCCGCTGTGTGCGAGCGCTTAAAACTCAAAGCCGAAGAAGTCCGCAGCGTCAGTATCTTCCGCCGCGGCTTTGATGCACGCAAAAAGAGCGACATCCACTTTATCTACACGCTGGACGTGCAAACCACCGACAACGCCGCAGTACTGGCCCGCGCGCGACACAACCCCAAGCTGGCTACGCACACCACCCCGACGCCCGACACGTCGTACAAGTTCGTCACCCACGCTCCCAACAAACCGTTCAAACGCCCCGTGGTGATTGGCACTGGCCCCTGCGGCTTGTTTGCCGCACTCACCTTGGCGCAAATGGGTTTCAAGCCGATTATTTTGGAGCGCGGCAAAATGGTGCGTGAGCGTACCAAAGACACTTGGGGCTTTTGGCGCAAAAGCCAGTTGCAGGCTGAGAGCAATGTGCAGTTTGGCGAGGGCGGGGCGGGTACGTTCAGCGACGGCAAGCTGTGGAGCCAGGTGAAAGACCCGTTGTTCCATGGCCGCAAAGTGCTAGAAGACATGGTGCGCGGTGGCGCGCCAGATGAAATTATGTATGTCAGCAAACCGCACGTCGGCACCTTTCGCTTGGTGAAGGTGGTGGAGTTTTTGCGGGAAGAAATTACAGCGCTCGGCGGTGAGTTTCGCTTTAGCAGCAAAGTGACTGATATTTTTCTGGAAAAAAAGGCTGCAGGCCAAAAAAATATTGCGGGAGCAGCTATTAAAGGTGTAGCGCTGGAAGATGGCACGCAGATTGAAACGGAGCACGTCGTCTTGGCCATTGGCCACAGCGCGCGTGACACCTTTGAGATGCTGCATGCCAAGGGTGTTTACATGGAAGCCAAGCCATTCAGCGTGGGCTTTCGCATCGAGCACCCGCAGGGCTTGATTGACCGCGCGCGCTTTGGCCCGTTTGCAGGCAACAAGATGCTGGGCGCAGCCGACTACAAATTGGTGCACCACGCCAGGAATGGCCGCAGCGTCTATAGCTTTTGCATGTGCCCTGGCGGTACCGTGGTGGCTGCCACCAGTGAGGTGGGCCGGGTGGTCACCAACGGCATGAGCCAGTACAGCCGCAACGAGCGCAACGCCAATGCAGGCATCGTCGTAGGCATCGAGCCTGCAGACTTTGATTTTGACGCGCTGGGCAGGCCGCTGGTCGCCGAGAAAGAGCGTGGCCATGTGCTGGCGGGCATGCGCTTTCAGCGGGCACTGGAAAGCGGCGCGTATGTGCTGGGCGGCAGCTCGTACGAAGCCCCCGGCCAGCGGGTAGAAGATTTCTTAAAAGGCATTGCAAGTACCCAGCTAGGCAGCGTAGAGCCCAGCTACAAACCTGGTGTGCACTTAACCGACTTGGGCAACCCGCTGCAACCGAGCCTGCCGATGTATGCAATAGAGGCGATCCGCGAGGCCATCCCCGCTTTTGCCAAGCAGATAGCAGGGTTCGATATGTCCGACGCCATGCTCACTGGCGTAGAGACCCGTACCTCCGCCCCCATCCGCATCAAGCGCCACGACGACCGCGCAGCACCCGCCCAAGATGGCACGCGCGGCTTGGCCAACCCCTTGCGTATGCAAAGCCTCAACACACAGGGCCTGTACCCGGCAGGCGAGGGCGCAGGCTACGCTGGCGGCATCATGAGCGCGGCGATAGATGGCATTAAGGTGGCTGAGGCGGTGGCGCTGAGCATCGTAGGCACAGGCAGTGCTTGACATCTGCGCCCGAGGTAAATTCGCGCAGCATGGCAGCAAATATCTTTAAGAATATTGTGCTTTAAGCCCAATAGAATATCGCGGTAGCAGCTACTAAATACGTAGCTATTGCTTACAGCTTGGCCAAGCGATCCAACGCTGCCAGCAAAGTCTCGTCCTTCTTGGCAAAGCAAAACCGCACCACACGCTGGTCAAAGCCGTTGCCGTAAAAAGCCGACAGCGGGATGGCGGCTACGCCGATCTCGGTGGTGAGCCATTTGCAGAAATCAGCTTCACTCAAGTCGGAAATTTCACTGATATCTACGCACTGAAAGTAGCTGCCCTGCGTGTGCAATGGCTTGAGCCGGGTTTTGCGGATACCGTCTAAAAACAGGTCACGTTTGCGCTGGTAAAACGCAGGCAGCTCGGTGTAGGGCAGGTCGCTGTCCATATAGCTGGCCAGGCCGTACTGCACGGGGGTGTTGACGGTGAACACGTTAAATTGGTGCACCTTGCGGAACTCGGCGGTAAGCGATGCAGGCGCGGCCACGGTGCCCACTTTCCATCCCGTCACATGGTAGGTTTTGCCAAAGCTGCTCACCACGAACGCGCGGGCGGCCAAGCCGGGGTAGCGTGCCGCGCTCTCGTGCTGCTGGCCGTCAAACACCATGTGTTCGTACACCTCATCGCTGATCAAGAGCACGTCGGTGGGTGCCAAAATTTCTTCCAGGCGCAGCATGTCGGCGCGACTCCAGATGGTGGCACTGGGGTTGTGCGGGCTGTTGATGAGGATAGCGCGGGTTTTGCTGTTAATGGCGGCGCTGATTTTGTCAAAGTCGGGACGGAAAGTTCCGGGTGTCAAAGGCACACGCACGACGGTGCCGCCAGCCAGTTCAATGTTAGGCACATAGCTGTCGTAGCAGGGCTCCAGCACAATCACTTCGTCACCTGGGTGCACGACGGCCAAGATGGCGGTGATGATGGCCTGCGTAGCCCCGGCGGTGATGGTGATCTCGGTGTTCGGGTTGTACGCCTTGCCATGCAATTCGTGGATCTTCAGCGCTACGGCCTCTCGCAGCACGGGCACACCTGTCATAGGCGGGTACTGGTTTTGGCCGTTCTGCATGGCGGTGGTAACCGCGTTGACCAGCTTGGGGTCACAGTGGAAATCCGGAAACCCCTGCCCCAAGTTCACCGCATTTTTCTCCAGCGCCAGCGCGGACATGACAGTGAAAATGGTGGTGCCTACTGCTGGGAGCTTGCTGGTGAGCTGGGGGGTACGTTCTGGGGTTTGCATAGTGATCTTGGGGGTTAAATACAAAGTTTGCGGCTGCGAGCGACGAGAAAGAAAAGAAGAACAAAAACAAAAATAAAAACAAAAAAACTTCAAAAATTGATTGAGCTTCAAATGTCATTTTCTATTTTTTTGCATTCCTTTCGTGGCTTTCGCGTAACTTTCGCATCTTTCTCGGCCGGATGCCCGCAATAGGATATCCGTTTTACAAGAGGTCAAAGTTCGTAGTCATCCGCCTGCCCGCTCATGGCGCGGTCAATCAGTTTGCGGTTGAGCCGGTCGCTGACCAGTTCGGCGAAGGTGTAGACGAAGTTACGCAGATAAGCGCTGCGTTTGAAGGCCACACGGGCGATGTTTTTGCCAAACAATTGGCCGGCAGGCTTGACGATGAGGTCGCCCACCGGGTCGTCCTTTACCGCCATCTCGGCCACGATGCCCACACCCAGCCCGGTACGCACATAGGTTTTGATCACGTCGGAATCGATAGCCTCCAGCGCAATGCGTGGCGAGAGCTTTTTGGCGGCAAAGGCAGCGTCAATCTTGGTGCGGCCGGTAAATGACGGGTGGTAGGTGATGATGGGCTCGACCGCCAAATCGGCCAAGGTCAACTGCATAACCTGTGCCAGCTTATGGTCAGCGGGCATTACCACCACATGCTGCCATTCGTAGCAGGGCAGGGTGACCAGTTCGGCGTAGTCCACCAACGATTCAGTAGCAATGCCTACTTCGGCTACTTCATCGATCAGCATTTTGGCCACTTGGTCGGGCGTGCCTTGGTGCAGGCTGACGTTGACCTTGGG
>JAYWHJ010000095.1:0-4065 GCA_043777795.1 Polaromonas sp.
CGCGCTGGCGAGTTGCGTGCGCGCAATCCAGCCCATGGGGGCTTGCACGATGGGATATTTGGCGCCGGTGTGGGCGAGAACGCGGTTGGTCATGGTGGAGTTCCGTTGTGTGAAAGGATGGTTGAAAGGGAAAAGATCTGCGATAAGCTCGCTCGCCAAGCAGCGGTCACTGCATCTCCTTGCGAATTGACGATGCTGGCTTGCAACCGAGTGGGGTGCCTGAGGGGACGATTTTCAAAGACCGCCTGTTCTCAGCCATAATTTCATCACCTATCCATCTAAACAGAATGTAACCACATTATGCTAGCCAAACGCATCATCCCCTGCCTGGACGTGACCGGCGGTCGCGTGGTCAAAGGCGTTAACTTCGTTGAACTGCGCGACGCCGGTGACCCGGTGGAGATTGCCGCGCGCTACAACGAGCAGGGCGCGGACGAGCTGACGTTTTTGGATATCACCGCCACCAGCGACGGGCGCGACCTAATTTTGCCGATCATCGAGGCCGTGGCCTCCCAAGTGTTTATCCCCCTCACGGTAGGCGGCGGCGTGCGCACGGTAGACGATGTGCGCAGGCTGCTCAACGCTGGCGCGGACAAAACCAGCTTTAACTCAGCCGCCATCGCCAATCCGCAGGTGATCGCTGATGCGTCGGCCAAATACGGTGCGCAGTGCATTGTGGTGGCGATCGATGCCAAGAAGCGCAGTTCCGAGGATGCCAAGCGCCTGAACGCAGAGGGCAAAGCCGTAGGCGAGGGCTGGGACGTGTACAGCCACGGGGGCCGCAAAAATACCGGGCTGGACGCCGTGCAATGGGCATGCACGATGGCGCAGATGGGCGCTGGCGAGATTTTGCTCACCAGCATGGACCGTGATGGCACCAAAAGCGGCTTTGATTTGGCGCTGACCCGCGCGGTGAGCGACGCGGTGAGCGTGCCAGTGATTGCCTCTGGTGGCGTAGGCAACCTGGACCATTTGGCCGACGGCGTGCAGCAAGGCGGTGCGGACGCAGTGCTGGCGGCCAGCATTTTCCATTACGGCGAATTCACGGTGCAGCAGGCCAAGGCGCACATGCATGCGCGGGGCATCCCGGTGCGCATATAACGTGCAGTGCGATTTTTTATGCATTTTGGGTCTGTAGCCCAATAGAATATTGCGGGAGCAGCTATTGAAAAAATAGCTATTTTGGATGTTTCAAAACGATGACATAGATGTCTTTTACATGCACCGAAGCGCCATTTGTACAGAGAAATCCTGCACAATCACCTTATGAATTGGATTGATCAAATTGCTTGGGACGACAAAGGCCTGGTGCCCGTGATAGCGCAGGAGCAGGGCTCGGGCGATGTGCTGATGTTTGCCTGGATGAACCGCGAAGCAGTGCAAAAAACAGCCGAGCTGGGCCGCGCCGTGTACTTTAGCCGCTCGCGCAACAAGCTGTGGTTCAAAGGCGAAGAGTCGGGCCATGTACAAACCGTGCACGAGATTCGCATGGATTGCGACAACGATGTGCTGCTGCTCAAGGTCACGCAGTTAGGTCACGAGCCGGGGATAGCCTGCCACACAGGCCGCCACAGTTGTTTTTTCAGCAAATTGGAGGGCGGCAAACTGGGTGATACTGTCCCTGCCGAGTGGAAAACGGTCGAGCCGGTCTTGAAAAACCCGCAAACCATCTATAAGTAGGCCTTAATCCATTTAGCCCATGACCTCGAACGACTCACTCCAGCATTTAGCCCAAGTCTTGGCGTCCCGCAAAAGCGGCGACCCCGAGACCAGCTACGTGGCGCGCCTGCTGCACAAGGGGCCGGACGCGTTTTTAAAGAAAATTGGCGAAGAAGCCACCGAACTCGTCATGGCCTGCAAAGATGCCGACCACGGCGGTGACAAAGCCAAAATAGTCAACGAGACGGCGGATCTGTGGTTTCACAGCATGGTGGCACTGGCCCACTATGGACTGGGCCCGCACGATGTCATCGCTGAACTAGACCGGCGCGTTGGTACCAGTGGCCTGGACGAGAAGGCGGCGCGTAAAGCCCAAGGCCGAGACAAAGAGTCTGGCCATTGAGTTAATGGCCAGTGGGCTGATGCTCAATTGAGCTTAGCCGGTAAACCACACAAAGGAGGAAAATATGAGTCAAGCCAATTACGTAGACTTTGAACCCAAGAGTTCCAGTGACCGCACCGTGATGCACATCTTGTACGGCATGCACACCATCGCTTGGGCCAGCTTGGGCGCGTTGGCCGTGGTGGCGCTGATCATCAATTACATCAAACGCAGCGATGAAACCGACGCTTTGTATGTGGCGCACCATAGTTATATGATCAGCACCTTCTGGTGGGCGCTGCTGTGGCTGGTGGTGACATCGCCTTTGTACCTGCTGTTTTATTTCCCGGGGCTGGTTGCTTCGGCCATCGTCGGCCTGTGGTACCTGTACCGCTGCGTCAAAGGCTGGTTGCGCTTTAGCGACAACCGAGCGCCCCGCTAAACAGCAATTTTTCTATTCCCCCGTCTGCAACCCAAGTGAAGCATCACCCCATGAGCGCTGACCCCAACTGCATTTTTTGCAAAATCATCGAAGGTAAAATTCCTTCCCGTAAAGTGTATGAGGACGACGAAATATTCGCTTTTCATGACATTAACCCGTGGGCGCCGGTCCATTTTTTGATGATTCCCAAGTTGCACATCCCCAGCATGGCGCAGGTGGACGTTGAGCACGCGGGCCTCTTGGGCCGTATGATGGCGCTGGCACCCAAGCTGGCTCTGGAGCAGGGCTGCAGGCCTTATCCAGAGGGTGGATTTCGCATTGTGACCAACACCGGCGCAGAGGGCGGGCAAGACGTGCACCACCTGCATATCCATGTCATGGGTGGGGCAAGGCCCTGGCTTAAGGGTTAACAGCCCATATCCCGACTAAAATCACGTATTCTGTTGATCGCTTTCCAAGTTTAGGAGTTTGTTATGGGTTCATTTTCTATTTGGCATTGGGGCATTGTGTTGCTCATCGTTGTTTTGGTGTTTGGCACCAAAAAGCTCAAAAACATGGGCTCCGATTTAGGGGGCGCCGTGAAAGGCTTTAAAGACGGCATGAAGACCGGCGGCGAGGCTGCCAGCGACAAGGCTGAAGGCGTTGCGGGCCAAGTGTCCAATACGGCTACCAGCTCTACCAGCGCCGCCAAAGAGACCATCGACGTGGAAGCTACCCGCAAGTCATAGACCGATGACCCTTGCGCACGCTTGCTTCCTATGATGGGCTCTCATGATTGATTTAGGCATCTCCAAGATCGCCTTGATTGGTGCCGTGGCGCTGATCGTGATCGGCCCTGAAAAACTGCCGCGCGTAGCCCGCACGGTCGGCGCGCTGCTGGGCAAGGCCCAGCGCTATGTGGCCGATGTCAAATCCGAGGTCAACCGCTCGATGGATTTGGAAGAGCTGAAAAAGATGAAAGAGGGTGTCGAAGGCGCGGCGCGCGATGTGGAGAACTCCATCCAAACCAACGCCAGCGAATTTGAAAAATCGTGGTCCGACGCCACCGGTGAAGCCTATACCCCTTTGGCCGAACCTACCCCCGTTTACCCTGAATATAAACACCCCAAAAAGAAGTGGCGCACCAAGGTTGGTGCCATGCCCCAGTGGTACAAAGCGAGAGCCGGCGTGCGCAGCAAAGCCCTGTCCGGCGCTGCCCGCGTAGCCAAGTACCGCCCCGTCAAATTCAATTAGTTATTTAAATGGGGTCAGATCCAATTTAATTTGGACCCGGCTCCGAAGTATTCCACTCCATGACAATGCCCAACAAAGAAGACGAAATGGCTGGCACCGAGCAGCCCTTTGTGGCCCACCTCATGGAGCTGCGCGACCGGCTGTTGTACTGCCTGTACGGCATCATCATCGCGACGATTGTCTTGGCCATCTTTCCTGGCCCCAGCGGCATGATTGACTTGGTAGCCAAGCCCATCATGGCGCATATGCCGCCGGGCTCCAAGCTGATTGCGGTGGGTGTGTTCTCCCCATTTTTTGTGCCGCTCAAGGTGCTGATGATGGGTGCGGTGCTGCTGGCGCTTCCTTGGTT
>JAYWHJ010000096.1:0-11547 GCA_043777795.1 Polaromonas sp.
CACGCAACCAGGACAGCAACAGCCAGTTGTCCAACATTCCATCCACCCTCACTGAATCTTTGTTGGCACGGCTGGACAGTTTCGAGCATGGGCGCGAAATAGCGCCCATTGCCTCGGTGATTGGCCGCGAGTTTCCCATCGAAGTGCTCACCCGGCTGTCCGGCATGGAGGCAGGCTTGGTGCAGCGCGGCATCGACGAGTTGATTCAGGCGGGGGTGCTTGTAGAGGGCCATAGCCGCTTTGGCAAAGCGGTGGCGTTTCGCCATGCGCTGGTGCGTGAGGCGGCCTACAGCCTGCTGGTACGGCGCGAGCGGGTGCGCCTGCATGCCAAAGTGGCAAATATATTGGAGCAAGATTTTTCAGCTATCGCCGCCGCCGCACCGCACTTCATGGCCTTTCATCTGAGCGCCGCTGGCGAGACCCACCGCGCCATTGCGCAATGGCTGCGCGCCGGGCACGAGTCAGACAAACGCTCGGCCTATGTCGAATCGATTAGACATTTTCAAGAGGCGCTGGCATTGACGCAAAGTTTGCCTGGCAGCCGCGAACGTGACGAGCAAGAGTACGCCCAGCGCATTGACTTGATCAGCCCCTTGATAGCGGCCCATGGTCACCTGGCACCAGTGGTTGAAAAAGAGGTAGAACGCATTGCGCAGCTGAGCCTCAGCCTGGGCACCCAAGCTACCGCGGTAGCACCATTGGCACTGCAACTGCTTTTGCAGATGACTGCGGGCAAGCTGGATGCGGCTTTTGAGATGGCCAAGCGCATCCAAACCGCTGCCATGGGCGGCAGCGAAAGCGACCGTTTGATAGCCCACCGCTATATGAGTACCACGCTGCTGTTTAGTGGGCATTTTGCGCAAGGCGTTGCGGAGGCAGAAGAGTTTTTGGCGCTGTATGACCCGGCCCAACACAGCGGGGCGATGGACAAGCTGGGGCCATCGAACCACCCCGTGATGGTGATGGTGGGGTTGGCACAGGCCAACGCAATTTTTGAAAACTCCGAACGCTCACGGCACTGGCGCGAGAAAACTTTGCTCGATGCCCGTAGCAAGGGCAGTGTGCACAACCTTTCGCAGGTGCTTATTTTTGGTCATTGCTTTCCAGCCGCCATCAGTGACGATGTGCAGGAACTGGCCAGCCGCTCAAGCGAACTCTCGCAGGTGGTGGCGCAGCACGACCTGCAAACCTGGCAAGGCCACGCCGCACTTTTTTCAGGCCTGTCCTTGATCGCCCGAGGCCAAAATGAGGCGGGCTTCACGCAATCGCGCGAAGGCATAGACCAGTTGGTCAAAAATCGCGCATATTCCAACATTTGGTACATCTTGTATGCGCAGGCATGCCAGCGCGCAGGCCGGGTAGAAGAAGGCTTTGAGAGCCTGGCTCTGGCTGCGCCCTTGATTGACACGGGCCTGCGCTGGCTGGAGGCCGAATACCTGCGCCTGCGCGGCTTGCTGGGCCATGCGCGTGGCGATGATTCCACCGCAGTAGCCCAGGATTTGAAGGCCGCCCATGCGTTGGCACAAAATCAAGGTGCCGTGCTGTTTGCCAAGCGCGCTGCAACGGCTTTGCAAAATCTTGGCATTGCATGATGCCTCACAACAGTTTGGCAAAATGTGCTTGGATGATTGCGCTTTGTGTGCTGCCTCTTTTGCTGCAAGGCATGGGCGACCATTGGGTGCGTATTGCAGACACCTGCCTGCTCTACATCATGATGGCACTGGGCATGAACATTGTGGTGGGCTACGCCGGGCTGCTTGACTTGGGCTATGTGGCTTTTTACGCCGTGGGCGCCTATTTGTTTGCACTGCTGGCGTCGCAGCATATACCAGAGCATTTTGTGTGGATCGCCACGATGTTTCCAGCGGGCCTGCACGCGCCGTGGTGGTTGACCATTCCGTTGGCCGCTATGCTGGCTGGTGTGCTGGGCATCGTTTTGGGCGCGCCCACGCTTAAACTGCGGGGCGATTACCTGGCCATCGTGACTTTGGGGTTCGGCGAGATTGTGCGCATCTTTATCAACAACTTGGGCCATCCGATCAACATCACCCAGGGCGCCAAGGGACTGGGACAAATTGATTCCATCAAACTCCTGGGCGTGGATTTGGGCAAACCTTTGAACGTGGGTGGCACCACCTTGTCCTCGGTCACGCTGTACTACTACCTTTTTTTGGTGCTCACAGTGGTCACCGTATTCGCATGCTACCGCCTGCAGGACTCGCGCATTGGCCGCGCCTGGATGGCGATTCGGGACGACGAGGTGGCGGCCGAGGCCATGGGCATCAATACGCGCCACATGAAACTGCTGGCATTTTGCATGGGTGCCAGTTTTGGCGGCGTGGCTGGAGCCATGTTCGCCTCCTTCCAAGGCTACGTATCGCCGGAGTCGTTCAGTTTGCAAGAGTCAGTGATGATTGTGGCGATGGTGGTGTTTGGCGGTATCGGCCATATCCCAGGCGTGATTGTGGGTGCCGTGTTGCTCACCGCATTGCCAGAGATATTGCGCTACGTCGTAGGCCCGCTGCAAGAGATGACCGATGGCCGCCTGGATGCCGGTATCCTGCGCCAACTGCTGATTGCACTGGCCATGATCGGCGCCATGTTGCTACGCCCCCGTGGCCTGTGGCCCGCACCAGAACATGGCAAATCCCTGCCAACAGGTCGCTAAATCACGGACAATCGCCATCACCTCCGTAAAATTGAAAAGTACTCCCATGAGCGACACTCCCACATTGCCTCCCCTGCCTGACCGCCTGTCGGTAGACCCGCGCAGCCCCCACCACGTGGCCGCTTTGTTTGAAAAAGGCATCGGCATTCGGTTCAACGGCAAAGACCGTGCCGACGTGGAGGAATACTGCATCAGCGAAGGCTGGGTCAAGGTGCCCGCGGGCAAAACGCTAGACCGCAAGGGCCAGCCGCTGTTGATCAAACTCAAGGGCAAAGTCGAGGCGTTCTACAAGTAGCAGCTTGCGCCGCGAACACGCGCAAGGTGACGGTCACGCATTCTCCGTCTCAGCGCAAGGATGCGTTGAGTTTGGCCAGCTTGTCCACACCGGGGCACTGCTTGTCTGTGCCCAGCGCGTTCAGCGCAGTGGCGCTGGTGGTAAGCACGGCATGCAAATCTCGCGCTTGCGGATCGACATAGAGTAATCCTGTCAACGCCTCGCCGCGCGCCTGGTGCGTAGCTACTTGGTGCAGGGCAGTGAGGCGATCCGTTGGATCGGAATCGGCTTTGAGGTTGCCGCTCTCGTCCATCACGGCAATGCCCATCGGTTTGTAGCCTGCCAAGCGGGATTTGCCCAAGGCGGCGCTGATCACGAGGTTGGCCTGCGCCAGTGCCCCAGCGTACTTAGCTCAGTGCACTCAGCCCAATCTACTCAGGCTGAATATTGCCTTCGCGGATCACCTTGGTCCACTTGGCAACTTCGTCTCGCAAAGCTACAGTGGTTTCCTCTGGCGTGGTGTAGGTGGCAAATACGCCTTGCGCCAGCATAGAGTCTTTCACTTCTTGCTGGCCCAAAATGGATTTGAGCGCGGCGTTCAGTTTGGCCACAATAGCCGCTGGGGTGCCCGCCGGTGCGGCAATGCCAAACATGGAGCTGACTTCAAAACCTTTAAGGCCCGCTTCGGTGGCGGTAGGTACTTCAAGCAGCGTAGGGATGCGCTCTTTGGTGGCCGAGGCCAAGGGGCGCAGTTTGCCGGCCTTGATATGGGCTTGGGCCGAGGGTGCGGTCTCGATCATGGAGTTGACCTGGCCCCCGATCAAATCGGTCATGGCGGGGCCGGAGCCTTTGTAGGGCACATGCAGCATTTGCACGCCCGCTACGCGCTGGAACATCTCCGCCGCCAGATGCTGAGGCGAACCATTGCCTGAGGAGGCCACACTCATCACGCCGGGCTTGGATTTAACTAAGGCAATAAATTCAGACAAGGTGTTGGCCTTGATGGAAGGGTGCACCACAAACACCAAGGGTACCGAGCCCACCATGGCAATCGGCGCAAAGCTTTTCTCCATGTCAAAACTGACAGACTTTTTATTCAGCACCGAGCTGATGGAATGGCTGGTCATTGCACCCATCAACAGGGTGTAGCCATCGGGCGCTGCGCTAGCCACCGCCGCAGCACCTATACTGCCCGCTGCACCGCCCCGGTTGTCCACAATCACTTGCTGGCCCAAGGCCGTCGAGAGCTTTTGCGCCATCACACGACCAATCACGTCAGTAGCGCCAGCTGGTGGATACGGCACGATCAGCTTAATGGCTTTGGTGGGGTAGTCTTGCGCCATGGCAGACCCCATCAATCCCCATACGGCACTCGCTGCGACGCCAAGCAGCACGCTTCTTTTTAGCTTGGATACTTTGGTTGGTGTAGAAGGCAATTTCAAACTTCTCTCCTTGTGTTGTGAAACAGCGTGGGCAAAATACCGCCGGTGATTTTTGCTTGAAGCTTGGTAGGTGATACTCCAATTTATTGTCAATCACATGCTTGACCATCACGATCGGTATTAACCACATGCATTCCCGATTGGGTTAAGCTATTTGGATGGAACACTCATCTTGGCTGATTAACTCCCTCATCTACCTAGCCGCTGCCGTCGTAGTGGTACCGCTGTCCAAAGCGCTAGGCTTGGGCTCCATCATTGGCTACCTGGCGGCGGGCATTGCCATTGGGCCTTGGGGTTTGGGCCTGGTCACCGATGTGCAGAGCATTTTGCATTTTGCCGAGTTTGGCGTGGTGCTGATGCTGTTTCTGGTCGGGCTGGAGCTGGAGCCTGACCGGCTTTGGAGCATGCGCCGCCCGATATTTGGCTGGGGCAGCCTGCAGGTGCTGGCATGTACCGCTATTTTATTTATAGCTTCTCTCGCAATATTCTATGGCGCGAGTGGACCAAACTATAGTTGGAAAGTGCTGCTGGTGGCCTCCCTGGGTCTGGCCTTATCGTCCACGGCCATTGCGCTACAGGTGCTGGGTGAGCGTAACCAGCTGCCCACGCCGTCGGGCCAGTCGGCTTTTGCGGTGCTGCTATTCCAAGACGTGGCGGCCATTCCTATTTTGGCCCTGCTGCCATTGCTGGCCGCATCGCAAGCAGGTGATGGCGGCAATGCCTGGCTAGAGGCTGCCAAAGCGATTGGGGCAGTGGCGGGCATTATCTTGGGCGGCAGGCTGCTGATGCGCCCACTGTTCCGCTGGATTGCCCGTAGCAAAACGCCTGAAATTTTTACTGCCGCCTCGCTGCTGCTAGTGGTGTCGATTGCAGCCTTGATGCAGTTTGTGGGGCTGTCGATGGCGCTGGGGGCTTTTTTGGCAGGGGTGTTGCTGGCCGAGAGTGAGTACCGCCGCGAGCTGGAGACCGATATTGAGCCCTTCAAAGGCTTGCTGCTGGGTCTGTTCTTCATCGCAGTAGGCATGAGCATTGACTTTGGCGTGCTGCTCAAGTCGCCTTGGTTGATTGCCGGTGTGGTACTGGCGTTTATGGCACTCAAAGCAGTGGTGATTTTTGCCATGGCCCGCGCGATGAAGCTGGCTTACCAAGACCGCCCGATCTTCACGTTGATGCTGGCACAAGGCGGCGAGTTTGCATTTGTGGTGTTTCAGCAGGCCGTCGGTTTGAAAATTTTCACACCCGAAGTGGGCTCTTTGCTGGTGGGGGCAGTGGCGCTGTCAATGCTGCTCTCGCCATTGGTGCTGGTCGCCATCGACAAGCTGCTGCTGCCGCGCTATGCCGATTGCGGCGCGACAAAGATGGACGAAATCAGTGAACAACAGCATGCACCCATTATCGTAGCGGGCATTGGTCGTTACGGGCAAATTATCTTGCGCCTCTTGGCGGCCAACGGCTACAAAGCCACGGTGCTGGACCACGATGCCGAGCAGATAGAGGCCTTGATGCGCTTTGGCTACCGCGCTTTTTATGGCGATGCGACCCGGCTGGATTTGCTGCGCAATGCGGGCGCTGCCACGGCCAAGGTGCTGATTGTGGCGGTAGACAACGTGGAACAATCGCTGGAGATTGTCAACATCTGCAAAGAGCATTTTCCTCAGTTAGAACTGGTGGTGAGGGCGCGCAATGTACAGCACTATTACGAGCTGCGCGCCAAGGGCGTGACGCTGATTCAACGCGAAACCTTTGAGTCCTCGCTGCTGAGTGCACAAGATGTGTTGCGCGTGCTGGGGCATAGCCCGGCGGATGCGCGCGCCTCCACCCAGCGCTTTCGTGACCATAACGTGGCGCAGATTGAGCTGATGTGGCCGCACCATAAGGACGAAGAGCGCTTGATCAGTCTGGCCAAGGCCGGTCGCCAGCAGCTGGAAGAGCTGATGGCGCAGGAACGCGCGGTGACGCTGCTCAACCCCGACGCAATAGCCTTGCCACCCCAGCAGGCAGCCGATGACAAGAGCGGCCCGTGAGCTTAAGGTGTCGGCGCTGGCGCGCGCGCGCACCACAGCGTGAGCGCTGCAGCGCCGACCAGCGCCGCCTGCATGCAAAAGGCGGCGCTGTAGCTGCCAGTGTTGGATGCCACCACCCCAAACAGCGGTGCACCCAGTAGCACACCCAAAAAAGTGCAAGCCAAGGTGCCAGAAGTGGCCAAGCCTACGCAGCCTGCAGGTGCTTGGCGCGCTACCTCTGCCAAGTACACGCCGTTCCAGCCGCTGGCGCTGGCACCAAACACAAACATGAAAGCCATTAAAAACAGGTCCGGTGGCGGTGCGCTCCAAAGCGCAAGGCTGGCCGTAACCAGCGATGCCGATGCAGACACCATGGCCAGCAAGGACAGCATGGTCAAGGGAGGCAAAAAACGGTCGGCCACATAGCCCCAGGCAATGCGCCCCAGCACACCGCCCAACTGCGACAAGGCCAATACAGAGCCAGCCAACAACGCTGTCATGGCCAGACTGGCGGTCAGGTAGCTCACCAGATACGCTGCAAGCGCAATCTGCATACCCGACAAAACAAACGACACTGCGGCCAGCACACGCAAGGGCTTATGCCGCCAGATGACGGCCAATGGCTCCAGCAGCCGTGCCAGCAAATGGCGTAGCGCGCCGCTGCGCCGTGCGGGAGCTGGTGTTGGAGCGCTGGCAGTTTGCGCGTCCATCTGCGCCTGCACCGGCGCAGCCATGGCAGCCACCACAGCACAACCCCCACCCAAAATCACCAGCGTCCACATCCAATTGGTAGCGATGGCCAGCAGTGGCACGCAAAAGCCGCTCAGCGCCACGCCCAACGGCACACCGGTTTGTTTAATGGAGAACACCAGATTGCGCTGGTGCGCGGGCGTGGTGTGGTTCAGCACATGCGAGCTGGCCGGTGTGATGGGCCCATAGCCCAAACCAAGCAAGAAAGCCGCGCCCATCACTGCGCCCGGCCACAGCCCCGCTAACACCAGCCCGGCTGCCGAGAGCATTAACGCCCATTGGCTACAGCGTATGGCACCGTAGCGCTCCACCAGCGGCCCCGCCGCCAAGCTGCCCAGCACCGCCCCGGTATAGGCAGACAACAAATAAAGGCCTAAGCCCGCCGCACTGAGGCGCGGCGTAGCCTCCACCGGCACCAAAACCGGCACGACCATTAAGGCCATGGCACTGAAAGACTGGATCAACAGCGTGATAAGCAGGGGGATGTTGGCACGCAGCCAAGGCAGCGGGGAGTTCACGAAGAGTCAAAGACGGCAAATTGATCGGAGCGACGTACAACGAGACTTGCTTTCAGCAAGCTGTGTTGAGCAAGGATATAAGTGTACGCGGCCACAGTAGCCGTAAGGTCACCGCGCTGTCACCTAAGGTGCCAGTGTCGGTTCTGGCAAGTCTTTCAGCGCCGCAACGATAGCGGCTTTGGCGCGGTCAATGTCGCCCAGATCGTCGGCCAGCAGCATGGCAAGGCGAGCTAGCAGCAAGCTCTCGCGCGGGCGGCCTGCGGTGTTGATGGCATGGGCGCAGGCGGTATAGAACTCATCGCGTTCGAAATCAGTCAGCATACTTCTCCTCCATACACTATATTTTTAATAGCTTTTCCCGCATTATTCCATTGGGCTACACGGTAAACAGCTGCAACATGCCCGTCGGGGCGCAGTAGGTAGGCGCGGCCCCAGCCCCATGCGCTGGCCAGCGCTGCATGCGCGCTGGCATCGCCTGCAAACTGCAGCACATCAAGGTGGTGCGTCCTGGCTTCAGCACCCGACGCCGCGCCGTCGGATGGCCAAACACTGTCGCCCAACACCAACAGCGTGAACTGACTGTGCACACGGTCCAGCAAATGGCCGGTCGTGCCATCTGGCCACACTACTGGTACATCGACAGGCGCTTGGCCGCGCTGCACGCCATCTGCAAAATCCTCACCCAAGTGCTGGGCAACAGCATATGCCACCGCAGAAGTCTGGCGCGGGTTCAACAGCGAGCTCATAGCGCGATACTGCGAAGACAGCGACAACGCGGCCTCGCGCATCAGCGCAAAGCCGCGCGAACCGGGTGCCATGAACTCGGTGCTTTTGCCAGCGTTGGCGGCGTTGACATGGTAGGCGGCAATGCGCTCGGTAGAATAGGTTTGCAGCAGTTTGGCATGCGCTTGGCCTTTGGTCACCATGGCCAGCTTCCACGTTAAGTTGTCGGCATCTTCAAACCCCGAGTTGAGTCCGCGCACACCAAAGATGGGCATGGCGTGCGCTGCATTGCCTGCGAAAAGTACACGCCCATGCACATAGCTGTCCAGCGTCATGGTACCTGCGCGGTAAGCGCTGGACCACAGATATTGCCACGGCAAATGCGCCTCGCCAATGGCCGCCAAATGCCGCTCGACGACTGGGCGCACATTCTCTTCCTTGATCGCCTCGTCTAAATTTGCACCATCCGGAATTTGGTAGTCGATACGCCAGATGTTGTCGGGCTGCTTGTGCATGAGCATGGTGGAACCGGGGTTGCACGCGCAGTCAAACCAGGCGCGGCGCTCAGTGGGAAAGGTAGAGTGCAGCTCTATATCGACAATCACAAATTTTCCAGTAAAGGCCTGCCCTTGGAGATTGAGGCCTAGCGACTTGCGGATAAAGCTCTGCCCGCCGTCAGCGGCGACCAGCCAGTCGGCATCTAGTGTGTATTCACCTATGTCGTTGTGCACCGTCAGGGTGACACCGTCTGCGCGGGACTGCAATTGCGTAACGATACTGGCCCAGCGGATGTCGATTAGCTCGGGAAACTTGCGCGCCTCGTCCAGCAAAAACTGTTCAATATGGTGCTGCGCCAGATTGAGCATCGGCGGCAATTTATCGTCATCTGCATGCGGCATGCTGAAACGCAGCACCTCTTGGTCTTTGTAGTAACTGCGCCCGGTCGTCCACGGCAAGCCCTTGGCAATGAAGGCTTCCAACACACCCAAGCGCTGCAAGATCTGCAAGCTGCGGCGGGATATGCAAATGGCGCGGCTGCCCTCACAGACCGAGTTGTCGGCCTCAATCACGATGCTGGGCACACCCTGCTTGGCCAGCCCCACCGCGGTAGCCAGGCCGATAGGGCCACCGCCTGCGATCGCTATGGTGTGGTGGCTGTGCTTTTCACGCGGCAGGCTGGGCACGAATCGCTCGTAGCTAAAGTTGCCGATTTTGTTCATGGATGGGAAGATGGGCAGGGAGAGGAGATGTTTTTGATAAGAAAAATCAAATCATTTTCTTCTTCAGTTTCCCTTTTTTGCGCCCTTTGCGAAACCTTCGCCCCCCTGAGCTCAAAAACTCCCCCTCTTCGCCCTCAGAGCAACACAGACTAAGCCTGCAAAGCAGCCCACATTTCCTGGTCGCGCGCTGCCGTCCAGATGCGGGGGTTTTTAATGCCCTTGGCTTCGTCATAAGCCCGGCTCACATCAAACGGCAGGCAGTGTTCATAGATAAACACATGGCCAAAGATAGGGTCCATGCTTTTACGGGTGAGCGCCATGGAGGCTTTCAAGTCCAGGCCCTGCGCGGCGGCTTCTTTGCCACAGGCAAACAGTATCTCCACAAAGCGCTGCGTGTAGTCCAACGCTTTAACCACATTGGCTGCGCCCTTCATGGCCTCACCGCGTCCAGGTACGATGGCCTCGGCTTTCAGGGCACGCAGGGCTTGCAGGGTGGCGGGCCATTCAGCCAACTGGGCATCGCCCGTGTACACCCCGGCTTCGTACTCCACCAGGTCGCCGCTGAAGAGTACTTTTTCTTCAGCCACCCAGGCAATCGTGTCGCCGCGCGTGTGGCCTGCACCCGGGTGCCAGATTTGCACTTTCACGCCGCCTAAATCGACCGTGAGCTTACCTTGCTCGCCTAGCTGGCCATTGCCCACGATCATGGTGGGCCAGGTCAGACCGGGCACTTCCTCGGCTCCACGGAACAGGCGCGGAAAGCGCTCCATTTCGCTTTGCATGTCTTGTGCGCCGCGCTCCACGATCAGCTCGTAGGTGCCTTGGCTTGCTATTACTTCAGTAGCTCCTTCGGCAACGTATGCGCTGGCTCCCAATACGCGAACGGCGTGGTAGTGAGTGAGCAGCACGTATTTGATGGGTTTGTCCGACACGGTACGGATCTTGGCGATCAAATCGCGCGCCATGCTGGGCGTGGCGGTGGCGTCGCTGACCATGATGAACTTCTCGCCAATGATCACACCTGAATTAGGGTCACCCTCAGCGGTGTATGCCCAGCAGTGTGGGGACAGTTGTTCAAAGGTGATCTTTTTGTCTTCGAGATCGCCTTGGCTGGCAAAGGCTTTGGTGGGGGCAGTGGACATGTTTGGGTCTTTCAGGCGAAGGATCTGCCAAGTTTAGCGCGAATGGTTGGAAGGATGAAATGGGGGCACTCTATGTTTTGTACTTGCTCAGGCCGACAGTGCATTTGGCTCCGCGGCTGTCCTGCGTGTAGCCACCAATCAAACCAATACACAGCTGTGGCGCTGGGTTCGGACAGCGCAGGACTGAAGCCAGAACCAACGCAGACAGAAGTTGATCGCCTACGAAGTCAGCGCCAACAACCCCTGCTGCACCACATCCACCATCGTGCCCATGGGCCCCATCGCGTCTACCCGCACCACGCCGGGCTCATTGCTGGGATCTTCCAGCGTGTCAAACTGGCTGAGTACCAAACTGGGTGGGTAAAAATGCCCACTGCGCGCGGCCACCCGGCGCAGCGACTCTTTGGGGGTGATGTGCAGGTACACAAAGCGCACCTGGGGCGCTGCGTTGCGAAAAATGTCGCGGTAATTGCGCTTGAGCGCAGAGCAGGCCAGTACGCAGCCCTGGGGGCACTTGCGCACCTCTTCGCACAGGGTTTGCAGCCAGCCCTCGCGGTCGGCATCGTCCAGCGGAATGCCTTCGCGCATTTTGTGCACATTGGAGGCGGGATGAAAGTCGTCGCCCTCGATCCACGGTACGTCAAGCACGGCAGCCAGCTTGCGCGCTACCGCTGATTTGCCGCAACCGGCCACCCCCATCACCACAATGACTGTCATGGCTCCGAGTTTAGAGGGCTGCGCACGCTGGGGTGTGCGGGATTACCTTAGGTTGGTGACCAACCTGTGTCATCGACACGTCACCAACGT
>JAYWHJ010000097.1:0-4052 GCA_043777795.1 Polaromonas sp.
TTCGATACCGTGCAATGTCTGCAATTTATCTAGCAAGGCGTTGGCAGCAGGCTGTGAGGACGCCGGATTTTGTCCGGTGATCAGCAGACCATCGGTAATCACGTAGGGTTGCCAATCAGCGCTCTTTGAGTACAGTGCGCCGCTTTGCTTCAACATATCCTCTACAAGGAATGGAACGATCTTGGTTAACCCCACCGCATCTTCTTCGGTGTTGGTAAATCCAGTGACCGCCTTGCCATTGACTGCCAGTTGGCCATCTGGTAGCTTGACGTGGCGCAGCACACCTGGGGCATGGCATACCGCGGCCACCGGTTTGCCAGAAGCCAGCATCGCTTCAATCAGTTTAATGGAGTACACGTTCTCAGCCAAATCCCACAAAGGCCCATGGCCACCTGGATAAAACACCGCGTCAAAGTAGCTGGCTGCGACGTCGCCAAGCTTAATTGTGCTGGCCAGCCGGGCTTGCACATCAGCATCGGCTTTGAATCGCCGCGTAGCATCGGTCTGGGCTGCTGGCGCGTCGCTACTAGGATCTAGTGGCGGTTGCCCGCCTAATGGAGAAGCCAATGTGACGTCGGCCCCCGCATCGATAAAGTGATAGTAAGGTGCGGCAAATTCTTCTAGCCAAAACCCGGTTTTTTTACCCGTAGAGCCTAGATCCGGGTGGGAGGTGAGAACCATCAGTATCTTCATATTTTTTCCAATCTAAGTCGTCACTAAATCCACATGCTGTTTGACCCATGCAACGTAGCGATCCATCCAATTTTGCAGAAATGCTTTGCTACCTTGGTTCAGACTCCAATCGGGGTCAAAGAACCCCTCTTTCGCATGAATGAAGACCTCGGTCTGGCCAAGCGTAGGAACATCAAGATAAGCCAAGACATTGCGCAAATGCTGTTGCGCCATGCAAGTTCCCGTAGCCCCTACCGACGCGCCGATTACCCCCGCTGGCTTTGCGGCCCAAACACTTTGGCCATATGGCCGGGAAGCATGGTCGATCGCGTTTTTCAGCACCCCGGGGATCGATCGGTTGTATTCAGGCGTGACAAACAACAAGGCCGATGACCGCAGGATTTCGCTTTTTAGGTGCTTGACGACTTCAGCGGGATTATCGTCATCGTCCTGGTTATAGAGCGGCAAGTACCCTATCTCAATGCGATGAAAGCTAAAGCCTGGGGGAGCGAGCGCCGTCACAGCATCTGCCAGTTTACCGTTGAGGGAGTGCGCGCGTAGGCTGCCTACGATGACAGCGACGGAGTATTGCGACATAAGGTTTTCCAATCAAGCATAGTGTCCAAAAATGGAACCATCAGCTTACAAGCTAGGTCATTGGCAAGTCTGTACGCTAGATAACTTAACAGGCTCCAGAGACCAACTTAGTCACTGCTACAGTAAATTGTCCTGGTAGGCATCTGCGCTTTCAGCGATTGCACTTGGCGCTCGAGAACATCGATGCGCTGAAGATTACCCAGCACCATCGCAACGGTAAAAATATCCAGATCAAAATCCAGCTGGAGCTTGCGAACTGCCCGCAGTGGCCCAGCCCATCGCGGGCTAAACACCCGCTTGGGCTGCGCCAGATCTAAAGGCACAAGCGCGCTGTAGTCCACCAGCTCGCCCAAATCAACCTCACTCATGCCGCAACTTGCCGCGAGTTCTGACAGTTGAACAGGGTTGCCATTGTCAGCACAAGTCCACTCAACTGTTGTTGTAGACATTCAAGCTCTCCTTTTCCAATAGGTGAAAAAATCTATTCCACACAACGTTAGTGCTAAAAAACGATCGCAATTTTGTCTATGACCTTGTGTACCCCGGGTGTGCTCCAGGCGGAATGGGTGGCCAGCTCTTTGTCTGCCCAGCTATGCACGGTGCCAGTAAGGGTAACGTCTGCGCCATTGACTTCAATAGATATTTTTTGCGCGTCTGCACTTGCGCGCCGTTTTAAAGCAGCCTCAATGTCCGCCTTCACGGCGTTCAAAGATACCGGTGGTGTGAGGGTAATGCAGTCACTCACGCCTGTGACACCCATCAAATGGCTGACCGCATTTTTTGCAACCTGTCTTTGGTAGCCCCAATCCACTCGGCCTGATAGCGTGATCCAGCCCTTCTCCACTATCACTTTGATCGCGTCAGTGGGCAAGAAGGTGGTCCACTGTAAAACGTCCTGCGCAGAGCGCACAATCTCGGCATCGGTTCGCTGGCTGGAGCTGGCAAGCTTCACGTCGATTTCAATGGCTACGGCATTGACACCCCCTACACGTTGCGCTGCGCGCTCAGCGTTCCATTTTTCGCCGTAGGAGGCTACATGGCCTGCCAATGTCACTACACCGCCAGTGACTTCGACGCCAATACCCTCGGCATGCACCGATGGCTCCCATTTGAGTTCTGCCATGACATCTTTTTGAATTTGAGAATCAGATTTCATATGTTTCTTTCCAGCATTCAGGAATCTACCAAGAACCTTCAAGACTTCAAATTTGAATTTTTATTCCTTTTCTGGAATTACAGGCAAGTGCAGTGTAGGTTTTCCTGCAGAAGAAGGGTTCAGCGGCTTGACATAAGAAGGCGTTTTTTTCGGATCAATGGGTGCACTGGGCTTTCCCGGTGCTGATTCCGAACGGCGGGGCTTTTGGCCACTGTGATCCAGTGCCGACTGAGAAGCTAGTTTGATCATTTAGAAATCCTTGGTGAGTAGACGAGATAAACGCGTGGCATCCATACAAGGGCCACGACGCAAATTGAGATGCCGTTGGCACCCAAAACAGTTATAGATGCAATCCGCGAATCAAACTGTGCGCCAGCGAACATTTCAATTTTTCAACATCTAGTGCGCCAGCGCACAGACGCATTCTGTGCAAGCCAGAAAAATACGCCAGGTCAGGCGAAACATTCTTGCGACTCAATCAATTAGACCGTCTGGCCTGAACACCCCATATTTGAAGGAATAGAACATGCTCTATACCCAACCACTTGAGAGAAGTGATGTCATCCTCAGCAGCCTTCCCAGCGACGAAGGTTTCATTTCCATGCTCGATAAGTACAGACCCACAGGCGGCATAGCCAAAGCGGCCGAGCTTACCCAAAGGCAACTGAACGGCAAATACGCTGATATGAACGCACTGGCAAAACTCATATTGGTAGGTGACATATTCAGTTTTGAATGGCAAGGAAATTTCTGGATACCACTGTTTCAGTTCAACCCCAAGGAGTTAACCAGCAGGCAATGCGTACGCCAAGTGCTTGGCGAGCTTACCCACGTGTTTGACGGCTGGACGCTGGCCGTATGGTTTATCCAAACTAACGCGTGGTTGAAAAATCGAAGGCCCATTGACCTGTTGGAGGATGGTTTGCCCGGCGTGCTTCATGCCGCCCGGGCTGACCGGTACGTGGCCGTAGGTTGATTCTCAGGTAGGAAAAAAACTACACGCACATGCGGTTTCGTCTGCTTACGCAACATCGGCATAACGCGCACAGTAGGGCGCTGTTTCCACTCAACATCATCAAGGAATTCGACATGCCACTATCCCACTATTTGAAACCGATCATCATCGCTACAGCCGCGCTTACCAGCACATATTGTTTTGCCGAAGCGATGACCCAGAGCGAATATTCCGCTGCCAAATCGGTCATCAAGGCCGACTACAAAGTGGATAAAACTGCGTGTGCAAGCTCTAAAGGTAACGCCAAAGATATTTGCACACAGCAAGCCAAAGGGAAAGAAAAAGTAGCACTTGCTGAACTTAGTTTCAAGCGCTCAGGGACCGACAGCGACAGCAATAAAGTGGCTGTCGCCAAGGCAAACAGTATTTACGAAACTGCTAAAGAAGTATGCGACGACAAAAGCGGCGAAGCAAAAACCTTGTGCAAAACCGAGGCCAAATCAACGCATACCAAAGCCTTAGCCGAAACCAAAATGGCAAAGAAAATTGGTGATGCCAAGGTCGAAGAAAAAGAAGACATCAACGCGGCCAACTACAAAGTTGCCATAGAGAAGTGCGAGAGCGCAGGCGGTGATGTCAAGACTGCTTGCATTGCCAGCGCCAAAACAAAGT
>JAYWHJ010000098.1:0-4011 GCA_043777795.1 Polaromonas sp.
CACACATGCTCCAGCATGCCATTGAGTTCAGTTTCACCAAAATCACGCCCCAGCATGCTGCTGTCGATAAAGCCTGCATTTCGTTTGCGGCTGCTGTGCTTTTTTACCGGCCTGTTGACCGCGTCAGCCCTTTTGACCGAGGCTGTTTTACCGCCAAGTTTTGCGTTCTTTATCCACTTCAGCACCATGCGTTGCTCCCTCTTGCATTGATTTTTTAAGTAATTTTCACGTCAGGATTGTCGCCGCAAAGGCTTGCAAAATGCTGTGGATACCTTTTACAGTGGGCCAAATTTTTTGGCATAACTTCATGCCAAAAGTGAAACCCCATCGCTTTCTCCCAACATAATCACCAAGCTGCCCGCATGGGCTGCGATGGCCTAAACTGGGTACAACAACGGGAGACAGCGTATGCGATGGTTCAAAAAATTGGGGCTAGGTGTGTTGGCACTGTGTCTGCTGTTGGCCAGTGCCTTGGCTGTCTATGTGTGGCGCAGTTTCCCGGCGCTGTCGGGTGAGCAAAAACTGCCAGGCTTGCAGGGCAGTGTGCGTATCACCCGCGATGCGGCCGACGTGACCCACATCTTTGCCCAAAGCCAGGCAGATGCTGCGCTGGCTTTGGGCTACACCCATGCCCAAGAGCGCAGTTGGCAGCTGGAATTTAACCGCCGGGTAATGCACGGCGAGCTCAGCGCTATTCTTGGCCCCGCTACGCTGGAGACTGACAAGCTCATGCGCAGCCTGGGCATTGTGCGCGCGGCGCAAAAGCAGTTTGACGCATTGCCCGCTGAGAGCAAAAAAGTGCTGGAAGCCTACGCATTGGGTATCAACAACTTCCACGCCCAGAGCAGCCAGGCGCTGCCGCCAGAGTTCCATATTCTGCGCACCAAGCCCGGCGTTTGGACAGCGGCAGACAGCATGGGCTGGGGCATCATGATGGCGCTGGATTTGGGTGGCAATTGGGGCCTGGAGTTTGCCCGCCTGTCGGCTGCGCAAAAGCTGCCGACCCAGCGTTTATGGGAGCTGTTTACGGCCTATCCAGGTGAGGCACCCGCATCTAAGGTAGATTTTTCGAAGCTGTACGCAGACTTGGGCGTGTTCAATACCCAGCCCGTCATTGCTACTAAAACAGTAGCTGCTCCCGCAATTGAAAAGAGGGCTATAGGCCTATTTGGCATGCAAAATGCCGTGCAAGATGCGCTGCAACTCGTACGCGCACCGTCCGATGCCATCACGCAAGCGTTGGCCCAAGGCGCAGACGTACTGGGCGGTGAGGTGGGCAATATCGAAGGCAAGGGCAGCAACAACTGGGTAGTAGCTGGCAGCCACAGCACTGGTGGTAAGCCGCTGCTGGCCAACGACCCGCACCTAGGCCTGAGCGCACCGGCAATTTGGTATTTTGCGCGCCTGCACGTGGCTGGCAAGGCTAGCGCAGGCGTTGCCAACCCGCCCCCAGAGATCGACGTGATAGGCGCGACCTTGCCCGGCCTGCCATCTGTCGTTTTGGGCCGCACCGCCAAAGTGGCCTGGGGCTTCACCAACACCGGGCCCGACGTGCAAGACCTGTATCTCGAGCAGATCAACCCCGCCAACCCCAAGCAGTACAAAACCCCCACCGGCTGGGCCGACTTTGAGCAGCGCACCGAGACCATCCAGGTCAAAGGCCAGCCCGACCTGCAGTACACCTACCGCGCCACCCGCCACGGCCCCGTACTGAGTGATGCACAGGCCGTGCACGCCGAGGTGCTGGACCTGAAAAAATACGTGCTGGCCCTGCGCTGGAGCGCGCTGGACGCAGATAACCTCACCATCCTGGCAGGCCTGAACGGCCAAAAAGCCCAAAGTGTGGACGAGCTGCTGGCCGCTTACGCCGACTACCACTCGCCCATGCAAAACGTGGTGGCAGCCGATACCAGCGGCAAGATTGCCTACAAAGCCGTTGGCAAAGTGCCCGTGCGCAGTGCCG
The DNA here is from genome assembly GCA_043777795.1 of Polaromonas sp. Lineage (GTDB taxonomy): Bacteria > Pseudomonadota > Gammaproteobacteria > Burkholderiales > Burkholderiaceae_C > JAAFIP01. Next base: position 1,964 of record JAYWHJ010000098.1, read on the forward strand.
ACAACGACATCCGAGGCATCGCCCCCGCGCTGGGTTGGGAGGCCAAATACGACTGGGTAGGCTGGCTGCCCTACGCGCAAACGCCGCAAGACGATGGCAAAAAAGGCTGGGTGGCCACCGCTAACCAACGCATCCACGCCGCCGATTACCCGCACTTTTTGGGCCAAGACTGGACCTCGCCCCAGCGCTTTAATCGCATAGAGCAGTTGCTGGCCGCGCAGCCCAAACACGACATGGCCTCCATGCAGCGCATCCAGGCCGACACCCTGTCGATTGCCACGCAAAACCTATTGCCCGTGTTGCGCGCCACGACCAGCACCCACACCCTGGCGGCAACCGCCCAAGCGCTGCTGAAAGACTTTGACAGCAATATGCGCGAAGGCAGCGCTGCACCCTTGATTTTTGCCGCCTGGGCCGACGAGCTGGCGCGCGGTTTGATTGCGCCCAAGCTGGGCGAGGCCAAGTTCAAAGCCATGTACGGCAAGCGCCAGTTCCGCGCCACAGTAGAGCAGGCCATGGCCACCAACGACGCCTATTGGTGCGAGCCCACCAGTTGCCCCCAGCAGTCCACCAATGCATTAGGCCGCGCGCTGGACCGCTTGAGCGCCCAGTACGGTGCAGACCCGGCGCAGTGGCGCTGGGGCACTGCCCACGTCGCCCGCTCAATCCACAAGCCTTTGGGCAATGTGCCCGCGCTGGCCAAGCTGTTTGACGTGGCGGTGCCCACTGGTGGCGATCCGTGGACAGTGAACGTTGGCCAGTATTGGCTGAACGAAGCCCAGCCCTTCCACAACCGCCACGCCGCCAGTATGCGCACGGTGTTCGATTTGGCGAACTTGGAGAACTCGCATTTCATATATCAAACTGGCCAAAGCGGCTTGGTGTTTTCCAGCCGTTACCGGGACATGAAAGACCAGTGGAACGCGGTGGCCTACCGGCCGCTGCAGTTGCAAGGGCAAGGGGCGGGGGCAGCGCTGGTGCTTGCGCCTTGATTTAGCAATGTAGTTCGGCAGCTAACGATGGGCTTCGGGGCTTGTACGCCCTTGCGTTTGGTGTGGACGACCCCGCGGCTGTCTCCCGATCCTGTGCAAAAACAAGGCCAGCGCTGGAGTAATCCGTACAGCCCGTTGTAACGCGCATTTTGCGCTTTGACTTGCCGCGCTTGCTGGATGATTTGCGCGCTGTGGATGCGTTTGCCTGGGTAGTGCACTTCAACGCCAACGCCTACGACGAGGGGTAGCTTGTCCTAAATTTTGGCGCGCTGCCCGTGTCTTTAAGACCGTGAGGTCCGGCTGCCGTTTGAGAGCCAGCCCGGTAAATCAAGCGCTTCATATTTAATAGCGGCTCCCGCAATATTTTATTGCGCCAGAGGGCGAAAAGACTCACAAATACAGCCGCTTTGAGCGAGGTAGCGGCTGTGCCACATCAGGCGGCCATGCGCAGCCAGTGTTGCATGCGCGGATAAGCGGGCACTGCGGACGCGGCGGCGCGTTGGGCGTCGGCGCACATCCCGTGGTATTGCAGCATGGGCACGCCAAAGTAGCGGCCGGCCTGAAAGTTTTCCAAAATGCTGGCTGCTGCGCCTTTGTAGCCGTTCGGATGGAACACGATAGTGGGGTCTATGTCCAGGTGCACCAGCGCTGCGTAGGACCAGGCAATGGCCATCATCTCTTCGGCCGGGTCGTTGCCTACCGAGTTGTCCTCTGTGAACCGGGTGGCAGGCGGGGCCACCGCGATGTGGCCTGCCTCGTGCAGCAGGTCGCCGGGGTAGAGCAGGGCAGCTTCGTCGACCAGCAAGCCCTGGCGCGTGACGGCGATGCCAGGCAAGAACGCCCCTGCAGGCACCGCGCCCGCTTGCATGGGGATGCCAATGCCATTTAAAAAGCTGGCGATCTGCGCGGTGATGGGGTTTTGAAAGTCGCTCATATGAAAGAGGTAGGGAACGGGGCAGCAAAACGACTGGTTAAAGGGGCCAGTTATAGCGGCCAGTTACAGTGGCCAGTCAAGCGACTGCGCCACTTGGCCGCCCCGCTGCTGCGCTGTGGGGT